>CAJQOH010000022.1 GCA_905479915.1 uncultured Flavobacteriales bacterium | reverse complement strand
TGGGGACTAATTCCGCCACATAGGTCTGTAGAACCTGGCTATTTTGATAGTTCACCCCAGTTATCTTGGTTAATTTTAATACGTAAATCTAATTCCTATTTTTTTATTGATTAGCTGTGTGCAAGTCTAAAGGCTATTTTAGGGTACCACATCATTCGTATTGATGATCCCAAATTCATTGCTGTTCCACTCCCCAAAGAACCTCCATCAAACAATACAGCTTTTGTATCGTCTACATGAAGAATTGCTCCAGTATTCGGAGTTGAACCCGTGGCATTAATACCAACATTTTGAGAAAAAAGATTAAAACAAGGAAGGAGCATCATTAGGAATAACAAAATGCTATATTTTCTTTGGTTAAGCTGGTAAAAATTAGTCATATCAATAATATTAGGTTGTTAAACTATATCAAATATAAGACACACACCTTCTGTAAAACAGTGAAAATTTAATATATTTATAGTTTATAAATTTTAATAAATAATACTAAATGATTGGTTATCAGTATTTATTTAAAATATAAATTATATTTTATATGTCAGAAAAGCTATCAACACTTATTAAGGGATTATCACAAGGAGAAAAAAGAAAAATCTCCATAGTTTTAGACCAAGGAAAAAGCTCTTCATCAGACGCTTATAAGATTTTCAATCTCATCTCAAAAAAAGAATCTATAAAAGATAGTGACATAAAAACCCAACTCCCAGCTATCAAAAATTTAGGAGCTACTAAACATCAATTATTCAAGAAAATAATTAGAACACTCTCTTCCGACCTTGAATCATTTGACGCTAAATACCATAGCGATCTACTAACAATTAATGTTCTAATTGACAGAGAAATGTACAGAGAGGCACACAAGATTACAACCAAACTATATACTCAATCAAAACAACATGAACGCCTACCGTTTATGTACGAATTGTATCAATTGGAATTAAAAATTCTTCGTTTAGAAGGCAAAAATCAAGAAGCACTAGAAGTCATTCAAAATAAATCGTCAGAAATAAACCAAGTAACAAAAGAGGCCGAAACCTTCTTTGATGTCCATAAAAACTATTTTGAAGTGAGCACTTTCTATCAGAAAAATGGAACAGCTCGTACTCAATCCAGTTCAAATTTTTACAAAAAAATTGAAGGTAAATTAAATACAACCCCCTCTACAACACTCTTACAACACTCCACAAATTATTATCGCCAACTGGGTCTTATTACAACCAGTTTTGGTTTAAATAATTTTAACCAAACATTAGTCCACACAACCAATCTTCTTGAAATTTTCGAAGAAAATCCTCATGAAAAAAATTCTGACTTACGACAATATAGTGTTGTACTCTATAACCATCTCGGTGTTTTGATCTACAAAAAAGACTATGAGTCTTTTGATAAAATGATTCACAATTTAAGAGTCAAAAAATCAAAGAGTAATTTCACTAAGAATTTTTCTAATGAGCGTTATTTTAATTTAATTCTTTTCAGATACCTAGCTGCTGAAGAATACGAACAGTCAATAAAATACCTTGAAGAATTTGAAGACTACTGCTCCCAAAAAGACTTCAAACTAACCCCAATCACAGAACCTCTGCTTTATGGAGTAGCTACTAGCTTAAACATGAACCTAAACAACTTCAAAAAAGCACTATTCTGGAACAATAAAATTCTTCAAATCCCTTATTACAAAAAGATTAGAGAAGATTTAACCTCCTCTACAGAATTATTTGAAATAATCATACATTTTGAATTAGAAAACTATGACCTTATCAACTATAAAATTAACGCTTTCCGTTCAAAACTGTCCTCAAAAAAGAACAGGCATAAAATCGAAGAAATTTTCCTAAAGCATCTTAAAAAAATAGTAAACAAACCACTAGACCAGCAACAGCCATTGTTAAAAAAATTGGCCAGTGAAATTGAAAAAGTAAAAGACAACCCTTTTGAAATAGATCTATTAAAGAAGTTCGATTTGGTAAAATATTTTAACTCAAAAATAACCAAGCATTAAACTGGAAACTACTCACTTATAAGTAGTGTGAATTCTTTTTCTAATGGGTTAATGGTATTGATTAAATTTTCAATTACATCTTCTCCATAAAAAAGCAATAAGGAAATTAAATTATCATGTCGCTCTTGTAAAGAGTTGTTTGGAAACAATTTATCCTTTAAATTTTGAATTTGAACAACGGATACTTCTTCTTTTTTCTTGGCAGACTTAATCAATCTTCCTTCAATATTTTTTACCGATTTCAAGCTCTTTTGCAACTCCGCTTTTATCATCGGAACTAAACTCACATCAACACCCGAAGCTCGCTCTACAACAGTATCAAAAACAGACTCTAAAGCTTTTCGTTCTTGATCGAGTTCCAAGACAATATCAGAACTATTTTTTAAGTACTCCTTAATTAAAACATCTGTTGCCTTAAACAAATCCGAGCTTTCTAAACCTAGTTTAGCAAGTTTCTTAGCACTTCCTTTATCTACAAACAATACTGAGTTCCTTAAAACCAAGATTGGATAAGAAACTTGATTAACCTCAAACATTTCCTTCAACTGAAACCAATAAGCCAACTCCCCACCACCACCAATATAGGCTAAATTTGGCAACACCTTTTCTTGATACATACAGCGCATTGGAGCATTCGGACTAAAACGCTCTGGACAATCTTCTAACTCCTGAATTATTTCATTTTCTGAAAATTGAATGTCTGTATTGAGCACTTGATACTTTCCTTCCTCAAAAACTATTCGCTCTCTTAATCCTTCTTGCAAATAAAAAAGGTTGATTTCACGAGGATTCAATTGAGGTTTAAATCCTAATTCTTTTAATTTATCGGATGAGTTATTGATGTAATTGTAATTTGTACGATTGATCAATTCATTTTTAAACTCATCAACAAACAAACCTTTCAACCGCCCATCATCACCATCAATTACAACCAACCCATATTTCCCAAAAAGTTCATTAACAATACCCCTAACTGCTTCAGAATAGGTTTTTGATGACGTATAAAACTTGAAAAACAATGCAATAATATCCTCAACACCATTTCTATCACCCAAATCTTCTTTCAACTCATCCAAAAGGTTTTCTACACCTTCCAACTTCAAGTTTCCTACAGCTCCATTTTTAGAATTTGATAGCTGGTATTTTTTCTGAAATAAATTAAAATGGTTCACCTCTTCAAAATCATGATCTTCTGTTGCCATCCAATAGACAGGTACAAAATCATTTTCAGGATACTTGTTTTTTAATTCTTTGGCTAAATTAATAGCTGAAATAATTTTATAAATAAAATAAAGTGGCCCGGTAAATAGATTCAACTGATGACCAGTTGTTACCGTAAAACAATTCTCATTATTTAAATTCTGAATATTATTCTGAGTATTTTTCGAAACTTCATACCCAACGTTTTGATGATTTAAAGCTTCTACCAAAACTGATCTATTTAAAGCATGCTCTCTTCTCCTTTCTATTGCTTTTTTAAAAGAATCAAGATTAGGAATTTCATTATAGAAAGGCTTTAAACTTTCTTCCTCCTCCAAATAATCAATCATTAATTTAGAGAAGTACCCTGTTTCTTGATATGGTATTTTAGCTTTTATCATCAACTACATCTCCGTACAAATCAAAATCATCTGCTCCATGAATTTTTATCATGGCAAAGTCTCCAATACGTACGAAGTTATTTTCAGTTTTCACCAGAACTTCATTGTCAACTTCTGGCGAATCAAATTCGGTTCTACCAATAAAATAATCACCTTCCGCTCTATCAAACAAAACTTTTAATGTTTTTCCAATCTTTTGTTCATTTAACGACAATGAAATATCTTGCTGAAAATCCATAATTTCTTGTGCTCTAGCTTGTTTTTCATCGTCAGGCACATCATCTACCAACTCATAAGCAGATGTATCCTCTTCATGAGAGTATGTAAACACTCCTAAGCGATCAAATTTCATTTCTGCTATCCAAGCTTTCATCTCTTCGATATCGTCTCTCGTTTCTCCTGGAAACCCAACAATAAAAGTCGTACGAATAGCAATTCGAGGAATCAATGCCCTAACATCATTAATCAACTTCGTTGTTTTCTCTCTTGTTGCCCCACGCTTCATTGCTTTCAACATATTGTTAGAAGCATGCTGTAATGGAATATCCAAGTAATTACAAACTTTTGGATTCGCATTCATCTCTTCAATAATTTCCATCGGAAATCCTGTTGGATAAGCATAGTGTAAACGAATCCATTCAATCCCCTCAACTTTAGAAAGCTCTTTCAACAATTCAGGTAATCTTCGCTCGCCATAAATATCCAATCCATAGAACGTCAATTCTTGAGCAATCAAAATCAACTCCTTAACACCATTGGCTGCCAAGTTTTTTGCTTGCACTACTAAATCTTCAATTTTAGTAGAAATATGCTTCCCTCTCATTAATGGTATTGCACAAAAAGCACACTTCCTATCACAACCCTCAGATATCTTTAAAAAAGCATAATGGCTTGGTGTTGTAATAATTCTTTCACCAATTAATTCATGCTTATAATCAGCTTTTAATGTTTTTAAAAGTTTAGGTAGTTCTCTTGTTCCAAAAAAAGCATCTACTTCTTTTATCTCATCTTCCAACCCTTCTTTATAACGCTCAGACAAACATCCTGTAACATACAACTTATCTACCTCACCATCTTTCTTTGCTTCTGCATAACGCAATATCGTATTAACAGACTCTTCTTTTGCATTGTCAATAAAACCACAAGTATTTATAATTACTATCTCTGAATCATCTTGCTTAGCCTCATGCTCTACCTCAAAGCCATTTGCTTGCAATTGAGTCATGGTAACTTCAGAATCGAACAGGTTTTTTGAACAACCCAATGTAATTACGTTAACCTTATTCTTTTTTAGTGTTTTTGTTTTCAAATCAAAGTCTTTTTAAAAATGCATTAACAGCATTCCAATAATTTTTATGCTCAGGGAATTTTTCCCACAAAGCTCTAGAACCATGTTGTCCGTCAGTTTCTGGAATGAATAAATCTTTGCCTATAGCAGGAATAACCTCATAAATGGACCACCAATTTGGCTTTTCAGATTTCATTGAAGTAATAAAAACTGGTACAGTTATGTTTTGAGCACTCTGCTCAATATAATCAGCAGGTTTACCCTGATTCTCAAAATACTCTCCGGGAGCAAAAGACAAAACAGCATCAACATCTACTCTTCCATCTCCTGCTATTTTTAAGACCAATGCAGAAGAATAAGAGCTCCCCCAAACAATAACTTTCTCAGCCTTATCATATCCTTTTTTCACATACTTAATTGCAGAAATCATATCAACCTCAGCATCCACATAAGCAGTTCCTAACTTTTGTTTTTCTGCTCGCTGATGCGTCTCATTAACTACACCATTAATCTCTCCACCAGAACGTTGATCAATAGCCATACAATTATAACCCATCGCATTTAACTTTGGCGCTATCTCTTTATACTCACCTCTACTCCATCCTGCTTGATGAAATAAAATAATAAAAGGACTATCCTTAGAATTTGCCTTATACAAATCAGCAGTAATTTCTAATCCATCAGCAGATTTAAAAGTGATTTTTTCTTGTCCTAATAACTGAACACCAACAAATACAAGTAAGATTAAAGCAATATTTTTCATAAAGATTATTATTAAGCGTTTATTCTTTAAATAAAGAATCTACAAACTCATACTTATTAAATACTTGTAAATCCTCCATTCCTTCTCCTACTCCAATATATTTTACAGGTATTTTAAATTGATCAGAAATTCCTATAACAACACCACCTTTAGCAGTACCATCTAATTTTGTTATAGCCAAAGCATTAATCTCTGTAGCTAAAGAAAATTGTTTGGCTTGCTCATACGCATTCTGACCAGTTGAACCATCTAATACTAACAAAATTTCATGGGGTGCATCCGGAATCACCTTCTTCATCACATTTTTAATCTTAGACAATTCATTCATCAAGTTAACCTTGTTGTGCAATCTTCCTGCAGTATCAACAATTACTACATCCGCTCCTTTTGCTTTAGCAGATTGCAACGTATCAAAAGCAACTGAAGCTGGATCAGCATCCATTCCCTGTTCAACAATAGGAACACCTACTCTACTTGCCCAAATCTTCAATTGATCCACTGCTGCTGCTCTAAACGTATCAGAAGCACCCAACATTACACTTTTACCTTGCTGTTTTAATTGATGAGCTAATTTACCAATAGTGGTTGTTTTACCAACTCCATTAACACCAACAACCATTATCACATAAGGATCATCTTGTTCTGGAATAGTAAATTTATCATAATCCCCAGTATTGTTCTCCTCCAATAATCCAGCAACTTCCTCTCTTAAAACCTTGTTTAATTCTGAAGTTCCCAAATATTTATCCTTAGCAATTCTATCTTCTATCTTTCCAATAATACGCAGTGTTGTATCTACTCCAACATCAGATGTTACAAGAATTTCTTCCAAATTATCCAACACCTCAGCATCAACAGTAGATTTACCACCAATTGCTCTAGTTAATTTAGAGAAAAAACTTTGTTTAGTTTTATCTAAACCTTCGTCTAATTTCTCCTTCTTTTCTTTAGAAAATATATTAAAAAATCCCATTACTTAATAATTAAAAAAAAAGCTTCTTCCGAATACGAAAGAAGCTTTAAAATTACACAATTGTGTATTTATTTCTTTGCAAAAAAGTCGTTTACTTTTTCTTTAGTAACAATACTTTCTTTAAAAGCGTAAGCTCCAGTTTTTTCTGACTTAACCATTTTGATAACTTTAGTTAAGTTTTTTCCTGCTTTTTGTAACGATGCAACGGTTTTCTTAGCCATAACTTATTATTTTATTTCTTTATGTACAGTAACCTTTTTAAGAACTGAGTTGTATTTTTTCAACTCCATTCTATCAGGTGTATTTTTCTTATTTTTTGTAGTAATGTATCTAGACATTCCCGGCTGTCCACTTTCTTTATGCTCAGTACATTGTAATATAACCTGAACTCTGTTTCCTTTTCTTGCCATTTTTCTATTCTTTAATTTTTAAGGGACTGCAAACTTAGTAATTTATTTTTATCTAACAATCTACTTTTAAAGAATATTTACCTCTCTTTCAAGGACTATTCCAAAAGTATCATTCACAGATTGTATTATCTCTTCAGATAAGTTAAAAATATCGGAACCTTTAGCTCCTCCATAATTAACCAAAACTAAAGCCTGCTTCTCATGAACTCCGTAATTATCAATACGCTTTCCTTTCCAACTACACTTCTCAATCAACCATCCTGCGGCCATTTTTGACGTGCCATTTGGCTGAGGATAATTAGGTGCATCCGGATAAGTAGTTAAAATCTTATTTTTTTCTTCTTCGGTAACAATTGGGTTTTTAAAGAAACTCCCAGAATTCCCAATTTCTTTTGGATCTGGTAATTTACTTGATCGAATATTAATTACAGCATTACTAACATCCTTAATTGTAGGGTTAGAAATTTTTAACCGCTCCAATTCAGCCTCAATAGCACCATAAGATGTGTTTACAATTGCTTGCTTATTTAATTTAAAAGTAACGGCAGTAATAAAGTAATTTCCTTTTTCAGAAGTCTTAAAGATGCTACTCCTATAACCAAAATCACATTCAGTATTTGAAAATACTCTAATAGAGTTGTCTCGCAGATCAAATGCTTCAACTTCAACTATCAAATCTTTAACTTCAACACCATAAGCTCCAATATTCTGCATCGGGCTAGCACCAACATTACCTGGTATCAATGATAAATTTTCAACTCCAGCATAATCATTAGCAATACAATAAAGCACAAATTCATGCCAAACCTCTCCTCCACCAACTTTTAAAACAATCTCATTCTGGTTTTCTTCAACAACCTGAATTCCTTTAAAATTATTCTTAATTGCTAAACCTTTATAGTTTTCTGTAAAAAGAACATTGCTTCCTCCACCTAAAATTAAAATTGGATCCTCATTACCCATCAAAACTTCCTGAAGCTCTTCAACTTTAGAAATTTCAACAAACTTTGACGTTAAAACCTCAATACCAAAGGTATTGAATGGTTTTAGTGAAATATTTTCTTTGATTTTCATCGAAAACAAAAATAGATAAAAGAATGATTGAAGAAACTTATTTTTGAATCAAAACAACAACATACGCAGAAACTCCTTCTTTTCTACCCTCAAACCCTAATCTTTCAGTTGTAGTAGCTTTTATAGAAACATCATCTACATCAACCCCCATTACCTCTGCTAAAACCACTTGCATCTTCTCTATATGAGGGTTTATCTTAGGTTCCTCCAAAGCAATTGTAGCATCAATATTTCCTATAGTAAAGCCTTTATCAGAGATTAATTTAACGACATCTCTCAATAAAATTTTACTATCAATTCCTTTGTATTTGTTATCTGAAGGTGGAAAATGAAATCCAATATCTCTCATATTGGCAGCCCCTAATAATGCATCACAAATAGAATGAATGAGAACATCAGCATCTGAATGCCCCACTGCACCTTTATCATGTTCAAGCTTAATACCTCCTAACCAAAAATCTTCACCATCTTTTAATTGATGAACATCAAAACCAAATCCAACTTTAATTTTCATTGATCTTACTAGTTAGCCGGAGCTGCTTTATTTTGATTTTTGAAATTTTCAAAATCAAACATTAATGAGAAACGAACTGTGTTTGCCAATGGGTTTTCTTGAGTCATTGCAACTAAATATGAAAAGTCAATGCTAAACACACTTAATTTCAACCCTAAACCAGCTGTAATATACTTTCTATTCCCTTTTGTTGCATGCTCATTAAAATAACCAGCTCTAACAGCAAATTGTTTGTTATACCAATATTCTAATCCAGCAGAGATATTGTATTCTCTCAATTCTTCAGAAAACCCTCCTGGAGCATCACCAAATGATTGAAAAATACCAGTAACAATTGGCACATCTGGATTTTTTCCTGATTCAATAACAGGCTCACCAGTAATGTCATCAGGTACCGGGCTACCATTTTCATCCGTAGCATAAACAGGAGGCGTTGGCACCAACAATTTATTTACATCAGTCAATATTGAAATTGTATTGTGATCATCCATTATAAATGTTAATGATGGACCAAACCTTAAATTAATTGGGATAAAGTCTTTAACAGCATCATCTGTATATGAGATTTTTGCTCCTATATTAGAAATGCTCATCCCTAAATTAACAATTGCATCTTGTCCAAAAACTTCAGCATCTTGATTTGTATAAAATACGCCAACATCAACCGCAAAAGACTTTCCTGCCCTTGTATCAGCACCACCAACATCAACACCACCAGTTAAATTAGAATAAATATATCTTGCAGCAATACCTGCAGAAAAACGATCTCCAAGTTTTTGACTATACCCTAAATCAAGAGCAAATTCAGCAGGGTTAAAATCACCAATAGGATCTCCCTGATCATTTGTAAATTTGATATCTCCTAAAGAGAAATACCTCAAAGAAGCTCCGATTGCATTGTTTTCTCCAAGCTTTTTATAACCACTTACATAAGACATATTAATATCCGGAACCAATTTTCTTAGCCATGGTGAGTAAGAAACTGAAACTCCCATCTCTTTTTCAACGAAAGCTAACTTAGCAACATTCCAATGCATAGAGTTTGCATCTGGTGAAGAAGATACTCCTACATCCCCCATTGCTCCAGCTCTAGAATCTGGTGCAATTAATAAAAAAGGAACTGCAGTAGTAATTGTATTTAATTGTAAAGCACTTCTTTCTAGTTCTGTATCTTGCCCATTCAAATTGACAACAACCACTAGCCCAAGAAGTACAATAAATATTTTTTTCATGAATTTTCTTTTATTAAAAGGATGACAAATATACATTTTTTTATAATTGATCGCTTGTATATTTTCGACTTAGGAACGACATTAAGATCCTTTTATTGTAAGTTATCTTAAAATAACTAGTTTTTCGTATTTTTCTGCCACTGAGTAATTCTCTGTTCTCACCTTTAAACGGTAGACATATACACCTCTCCCTATTCTATCGCCATAATCATCTAACCCATCCCAAGTAATGGATGTTGAATGATAGCCTTCATTAAAAATATTTTTCTGTATTGTTTTTACGAGCTTACCAGAAACAGTAAATACCTGCACCTGTGCAAACAAGTTTTTACTTGGTTGATTATGCTCAAACCAAAACTCAGTATAAGTTGTAAACGGATTAGGGTAATTATAAACCCTATCCAGCACAATATCTTTAGATTTTACAACAACAAATTCAATTGTTGCTTCTGATGAATTATTGTAAACATCCCAAACCTTTAATGTTAATTTATGCCTGCCCTCTTCCAAATCAGTAAACGGAAAATTAATTTTTCCATTTTGATAACTATTTAAATCTGCCTCATAATAATCATTCAAAACAAATGATTCTTCTGTCTTATCATCTAGAACAGCAGTAATATCATGACCAATACCATTACCAACCATATTAATTCCATGTATATCACTAATATTTGCCAACAATATTGGATTCTCATCTGTCATACCACCAAACACAAAATTATGATCATTGATAAACAATTCTATTTCTGGCCCAACATTATCAGCTTCATAACTATCTGCTGTACCACCGATATAAAAATCTGAATGAGAACCATTGGCATCTTCTACCTGATTTTCTGAATAATAGTTGAACTTTCCTTCTCCATAGTTGTAAGAAATATCTTTAGGAACAACAAAAGTGTATGAGAAATCCCCATTAACTACACTAACCTTACCTTTAAACAATTTACTTGTTTGTAAATTGAAGTTAAAAGGTGCTCCCCCATCATTCTGTAAGGTTACTATCTGCTTTTCTTTATCAAACACAGTAGGGTAAATTACTCCATTATAAGTTGTTAACTTATTACCAGCATCATCCTGAACTTCTCCAGTTACAGTTACCTTACTTAGTGCCTTAATTGTATCCGAAGCAGAAACATTAACACCATTAATCTGCTTAGTTAAAACTTCATGCACTGGATATGCCAATCTTAATGCCGGATCACCAAGCAATGTAAAGTTTCTATTATTAGGATCTACGGCATGTAAGTTCTTAACACTCATAAACACCTCTCCCATTGTTGGATATTTACCATTCACTTTAGTAAAAACTTCATTATAGAAAGTTGTATTTAAAGAAAAATTAGGACCTGAAAAAACTAACCGAACTGTAGTTAACAACCCAATCCCTCCAGTTGGTCCTACCAAAACCAATTCTCCAGCAGTAGTTCGATGTGGATCATCAAACCTACTAAACTCACATGTAGCTGTTATAAACAAAGGAAATCCAGTAGTATTTGTCCATTCATTAATCTCAGGAATTGTCAATACTCTTTCGTGTGCCCATCCTCCTTCACCACCATGACCCGTATAATTTACAATTAAAGAACCTTCATTAACAACATTAGTTATAGTCTTATTCACATCCTCATACCTACTTCCTCCAGGAGTGGCCTCTTGTTTAAAAGCATCAAAAAACACTTTATTGATATTGTAATCTTTATGTCCAGTTTCAACCACCAAAGCAAGTGAGTTAGACTGAGTCATGTGTATATTATTATCTTCATCATCACCAATAAAATTAATCCTGTTTCTCCATTCATTCATAGAGCTTGACGTATTGTAATTTAAAATTTTATTGACAACATTGTCTGCCTCTTCTTGATTTTTAACAGGTAATCTTCCTATTGCAATATCTAACAGTTCTGAACCTGCAGCGCCCGTCCAAGTACCTTCAGACTGATCTAACAAACCATAATAATCATCTGACACTAAAGAACCTATTACATTAAATGATTCTGGAGTTTGATAGGTTGGGATGAAATTTGTATTACCAACAGTTCTATCTTTATTATCAAAAGAGCCATCTCCAATTAACATCAAGTATTGTGGAATATCAGCAGGAACAATTGCTCTTTCATAAAGCATTCTTACAAAATCACGAATAGCTACTATATCTTGTGAACCAGATGAAAATTCATTATAAATTTGTTGGGGAGTTATTATTATCACATTCAAACCATCTTGATTGGTATGGAAATCGGCTAATTGTTGTGCATGCTTCAAAAAGTCAGTATGACTAACAATAACCATATCTGCTTGAAGAATTGAATGTAAATTTTGATTATCAACTTTCCCTAAACCAAAAACTTGAGTATCATAGTTTGTTGAAAATGCCACAAAATTCTTTAATGAATCTGTAGCAATAGAGAATGAAGCATTTGTACCAGACAAAACATACTGCTGTTCTTTAACATTCAAAGGATCAGAAATATCCCAAACATTACTAACTCCGGTAGCACTCCCCATTGAAAAAGTTGAAACATTCCCCACCCCAACAGATTGCAAATCCCTAAAGAACAATTGATCTCCATGCATCACTAAATTCCTTCTTGCATTAATTTCCAATTCATCTAACCAACCTATTGCACCTGAAGTAGGTTTATTGTAATCTACATTTATATTCACCAAATCACTAGAAGAAACAGTTGTAAAAGAACCTACCCCATACTGCGCAAACCTTGATGTATAAGATGAAGTAATAACATGTGCTGTTGGGGCATTAAGAGAACTACCTCCTGAAGAAACCGTAAAAACACTACCAACATCTGCACGTGATGCCCCTATAAAATTAATACTTACAGGAGATGCTAAATCTATATTAGGAAAGTTAAACACAAAGTCATAACTTGTTTTAGTATCAAAGACTTCTCCAAACCAAGCACTTCCAGAACTTATTAGATTAGAAATATCTTTTTCATGGTATTGATAAGCATCAAACGAATTAACCACTTGTGTTGGCAGTGCATTTGACGCTTGAATTCCAATTCTTTTTGCTGATTCACCCGTATTGCTAAAGGTTACAAAATAATAGGTGGTATCACTATACAAGTTTATAGTATGTTCAAATAATGACGAAGAAGCATTATAAGTCCATGAATGAGGAGACTGACCATAAAACAAAACATAATCTGAAGGATCAAAAGAACCATCAAGTTCGCCTTCTATATGAATGGCATTCTGCTGTAAACCATCTGCTCTATGATCAGAATTGAGAGCTGGCAACATTTTACCGCCATTACCATAAAGCTTAAAACTAGTTGGACTTAAATTATCCACATCCATACCCAAATCTTTCAAAAATTGATAAGAAAGCTTAAATACACCATCCTTTAATACTGCTATTTTAAACCAATCACCAGATTGTAAAACAGAATTAGCAGTAAAAGATTTTTTATGACTCGATTTTGATTGAATGCTCACGATATCAACTTGAATTTCATACTTGATGATCCGTTGATACTTTCCTTTTGATAAATTATATAGTATTGGTGTAAATATAATATCCCCATAATTTATTTTTCGACTCGTTGCATTCCTATACTTCAAGTCAATATCATTTTTAATAAAATCTATACCTGAAACACCTTTCAACTGACTATCAACAACATCTTCAAACTCAACATTAACAATACTAACACTATTAACCTTTTCACTTCCTAGGTTCAATTGTTTAGATAAAAACGGTAAAAAACCTTTTTCTTCATCATATTTTGCATCATCAAAAGATAAAAAAGTCCTTGAATTTAAGTCATCAATTTTAGAAATCACATTATCATTCCAAAGAATTTCTCCTTCAACCAAAACAGTCCTTGACATAAGAATCAAAGGACTAAATAAGGCAATTAAAAGTATATATTTGAAGTATCTCATATTATGATATAGACGAAATTAAGATTATTTAACTTATATTTACAAATTAAATTTCATGGGAAAACGGAATAAAAAGTTAAATATTGTTTTCATAAGTATATCGAATTATATACATTTGGAACTTTGTAAGTTAACTTTTCGTAAAAGTGATTTATAAGATTAAAGGTAAAATATGTTAAAAAAGTACATACTTAAAACAGGTGTTATAGCTATTCTTTCGCTATTCCTGGCAAATGATTTATTTGCTCAGGACCCTGAATTTACTCAATTCTACGCCAATCCTTTATATTTAAATCCTGCATTTGCTGGAACAGCTCACTGTCCTAGATTATCTTTAAATTATAGGAACCAATGGCCAGGAATAAGTGGGTCTTTTATTACAACAAGCGCATCATATGATCAACATGTAGATGCATTATCTGGTGGTGTAGGTCTATTGGTATGGAATGATCAAGCTGGAGAAGGTACTGTATCTACAACAAATGTTAGTGGGATGTACTCTTATCAAATACCAGTTACTAGAAGGTTTTCTATTAAAGCAGGTTTACAAGCAACTTGGGCTCAAAAAAGTTTAGATTGGAGTAAATTAACTTTTGGAGATCAGATAGATCCACGAAGAGGGTTTATAAATGAAACACAAGAAGTTCAAAGAGATCAAGCTGCTAATTATGTAGATTTTTCTGCCGGTGTATTAGGTTTTAGTGAAAAGTTTTTCGCAGGATTTGCTGTTCACCATTTAACAGAGCCTGATGAATCTGTAATTCAAGGAGAAAGCCCTCTTCCAAGAAAGTATACATTTCATGCTGGAGGGATAATTCCTGTTCAAAGTAAAGGTGAACCAGCATCACTTTCTCCAAACGTATTGGTACAGTATCAACAAAAATTCTTACAAATAAATTATGGGATGTACTTTTCTAAAGGACCTATTGTTGGTGGACTATGGTACAGAAATTCTGACTCATTTATTGCACTAATAGGACTACATACAGGAATAATGAAATTTGGGTATAGTTATGATATTACAGTATCAACACTTACACAAACAACAGCTGGTTCGCACGAATTATCTCTAGGATTAAATTTCGACTGTAAACCAAAGAGAAGAAGATTTAGAACAATAAGTTGTCCTTCTTTTTAGTTTATACATTAGCATTATCAAAACTCAACAGTTATGAAAAAGAAAGGAATAAAATATTTAATACTACTAGTTTTAGGAACTTCACTTCCTTTTACTTCTTGTAAAAAAGAATCGTCAGGAGCAACTGGGTGGAATTATAATGATCCAAAAAATGGTGGATTCCAAAAAATTCCATACCTAGAACAAGAAACTGGTCCTGGACTTGTATTAATTGAAGGTGGTAGATTTACCATGGGGAGAGTCGAACAAGAAGTTCACTATGACTGGAACAATATACCTAGAACGGTAACTGTATCTTCTTTTTATATTGATGAAACAGAAGTTACGAACTTTATGTATTTAGAATACTTGTATTGGTTAGATAGAGTTTACTCTGCAGATTACCCAGAAGTATATAAAAAAGCATTACCAGACACTTTAGTTTGGAGAAGTAAATTAGCTTTCAATGAGCCTTATGTTGATTTTTACTTAAGACATCCAGCTTATAGAGATTATCCTGTAGTAGGTGTTAACTGGTTACAAGCTAATGATTATTGTGCTTGGAGAACTGATAGAGTCAATGAAATTATATTAATTAGAGAAGGATTGTTTGAACATTATCCAAATCAAATTAATGAAGATAATTTCAATACAGAAGCTTATATTTTAGGTCAATACGAAAGTGGAAAACGTGTAGATGGTATTCCTGATTTAAATCCAAACAAAGAATACAGAAATGTTACTATTGAAGATGGAATATTATTACCAAAGTACAGACTTCCAACTGAAGCTGAATGGGAATTTGCAGCATATGGATTAATTGGTAACACTGTTGCTGAGTTAACACCTGATAGAAAATTATATCCTTGGAATGGACATGCTATTAGAAATTCTAATGAAAAATATATTGGTCAAATCTTAGCCAACTTTAAAAGAGGTAGAGGTGATAACATGGGTGTAGCTGGAGCTTTAAATGATAATGCAGATGTTACAGCACCTGTTTACGCATACTGGCCAAATGATTACGGTTTATACAACATGGCTGGAAACGTAAGTGAATGGGTAATGGATGTATACAGACCTCTTTCTGGAGAAGATAATGATGACTTTAGACCTTTCAGAGGAAATGTTTACAAGACTAAAGAATTAGATGAAGAAGGTTTAGCTGTAGAAAAAGATAGTTTAGGTCATATTATCTATAGAGATGTAGATCCTAAGCTAGATAACTTACAAGCTCGTAGAAACTACAAGCAAGCTGATAACATTAACTATTTAGATGGTCACTGGGAATCAAACAAAGATTTCATGGAGCTAAAAGATGATCCTAACAACAAAGAAGGACGTAAACAAATGTATGAGTTTGCACAAAGTACATTAATCAACGATAAAGCAATGGTTTACAAAGGTGCATCTTGGAAAGATAGAGCTTATTGGGCTGTTCCAGGAACAAGAAGACATTTAAGTGATGATCAGTCTACTTCTTTTATTGGATTTAGATGTGCGATGACTAGAGTTGGTTCACCTATCGGATTAGGTTTCTAACAATAGCACTTTAAAAAGACTTTAAAAAACCCCTAACGAATAGTTAGGGGTTTTTTATTTTTACAATATGAAGATTGAAACATTATACAACATATTTAAAAGTAATTCAACTATTTCCACAGATACCAGAAAAGTAAGTGAAAACTGTCTTTTCTTTGCGCTTAAAGGCGATAATTTTAACGGAAATAAGTTTGCAAAAGACGCTTTAGACAAAGGCGCCAGCTACGCAATTATTGATGAAGTAGCATTTAAAACCTCTGATCAATTCATCCTTGTTGATAATGTTTTGGAAACATTACAAGAACTTGCAAACTATCATAGAAAACAGTTCAACATTCCTTTTATAGGGATAACTGGAACCAACGGAAAAACAACAACCAAAGAATTTATTAATGCAGTTCTTTCTAAAAAATATAAAACAACCTTCACCCAAGGAAACCTAAACAATCACATTGGGGTTCCTCTAACCCTACTTTCTATTCCTACTGACTGCGATATAGCAATTATAGAAATGGGAGCCAACCATATTGGTGAAATTGATTTCTTATGTAAAATTGCTGAACCCAATTATGGTATAATTACAAATATAGGTACAGCACACATTGAAGGGTTTGGAAGTGTTGAGGGAATAAAAAAAACAAAAACAGAGTTATACCGATTTATTAAATCCATAAATGGACATATCTTCATTAATAATGAAGATGAAATTTTAAACAGTTACACGAACGGAATAAATCTACATAGCTATGGAAATGAAAAGGCAAATTGCTTTGGCAAATTACTTTCCTCTACCCCTTCGGTTAAATTAGAGTGGGATAACCAAACAATAACAGCTAATTTATATGGAGCCTACAATTATCAGAACATTTTAGCAGCAATATGCATTGGTAATTATTTTGATGTTTCATCCGAAGATATTAAAAATGCAATAGAGGAATATTACCCAACAAATAATCGATCACAAATTATTGAAAGTAACACAAACACTATTTTCTTAGATGCATACAATGCCAATCCTACTAGCATGAATGCTGCTATAGATACTTTTGCTGAAAATATATCTGACAACAAGTTAATGATATTGGGAGATATGCTCGAACTAGGAGAAATATCTTCAACAGAACATCAAAAAATTGTAAGTAAAGTCGAAAAACTTAAAATTAACACGCTATTTGTAGGTAAAGAATTTAATTCGATTCAGAACAAATTCAACTTCACCTATCTAGAAAATGTAGACAAAGTGAAAGATTGGTTAAAACATTCGGGCTTAACCAGTCATCAAATTTTGATCAAAGGATCAAGGGGTATTCGGTTAGAAGGGGCTGCAGAATATTTACAACAAAAATTATAAGAATAAAAAAAGAGGTGAAACGTAAGTTTCACCTCTTTCATTTTAAGAACTTATAAATAAGTTAATCTTTTAATACCGATCTTGAAATCACAATTTTTTGAATTTCACTGGTACCTTCATAAATCTGAGTAATTTTTGCATCACGCATTAAACGCTCAACATGATATTCTTTTACAAATCCATAACCACCATGAACTTGAACTGCCTCAGTTGAAACATCCATTGCTGTTTTAGAAGCAAACACTTTAGCCATAGCTCCTTCCTTATCAAAGTTTTGTTTAGTGTCTTTTAACCAAGCAGCTTTTAAGCATAATAACCTTGAAGCTTCAATCTCAGTAGCCATATCAGCCAATTTAAAAGCAATTGCTTGATGTTTAGATATAGGCTTTCCAAAAGCTTCTCTTTCTTTCGAGTAAGCCAAAGCCAATTCATATGCACCAGAAGCTATACCTAATGCTTGAGAAGCAATACCTATTCTCCCTCCAGATAAAATCTGCATCGCAAATTTAAATCCAAAACCATCCTCTCCTATCCTATTTTCTTTAGGAACTTTTACATCATTAAATAATAAAGTGTGTGTATCAGAAGCTCTAATTCCTAATTTATTTTCCTTTTCACCAACAACAAAACCTTCCCAGCCTTTTTCAACGATAAAAGCGTTAATACCTCTATGTCCTTTCTCTTTATCTGTTTGAGCAATTACAATACAGTAACTTGAAGTTCCACCACTTGTAATCCAATTTTTTGTTCCATTCAATAAATAATGGTCACCCATATCAATTGCAGTAGTTTGTTGAGAAGTTGCATCAGATCCGGCTTCTGGCTCAGACAAACAAAACGCTCCAATTTTTTCTCCTTTAGCACACGGAACTAAATATTTTTGTTTTTGCTCTTCTGTACCATGCTTTTCAATACCCCAACAATACAACGAATTATTAACAGACATTACAACAGAAGTTGAAGCATCAACTTTAGAAATCTCTTCCATTGCCAATACATAAGAAACAGTATCCATACCACCTCCACCGTACTCTGGAGAAACCATCATTCCTAAAAAACCTAACTCCCCTAATTGCTTTACTTCTTCTGTAGGAAATCGCTGTTCTTCATCTCTTTCAATTACACCTGGTTTTAATACATTCTGAGCAAAATCTCTTGCAGCATCTCTAACCGCTAAATGTTCTTCTGTTAATTCTATATTCATAGGTTTGTTTATTTTAGTACCAATTAAAATTCGTGCACTTTAAAACACGAAATAAAGTTTCCCAATTAATATATACAATCATTGATTGTTATATTTTTGAAAGGAGAACAAATGTAATTTTTTAAATCAAATTTTCAAAAGAAATGAGTCGTTATAATGTTATTGGAACGATGTCTGGAACATCACTGGATGGTTTAGATATTGCTCATTGTACTTTTGAATTAGTAGACAACAAATGGTCATTTAAAATTAATTACGCAGCAACAATTTCATTTCCAAGTCAACTCTATAAAAAATTAGCAAATAGTACACAGCTAAGCGGGTTAGAATTAATGAAACTCAATAATGAATTTGGAAATTTCATCGGAACCTCTGTTTCTGAATTCGTTAAAAAAAACAATATATCTATTAAAAATATTGATGGTATAGCTTCTCATGGGCATACCGTTTTTCATCAAACAGAAATAAATTTAACTACCCAAATTGGTAATGGAGCTAATATTTCTGCCAGCACAAAGCTTCCCGTTATTTGCGATTTTAGAAGTACTGATGTAGCACTTCATGGACAAGGAGCACCCTTAGTTCCTATAGGCGATGAAAACTTATTTTCAAATTATGATTACTGTATTAATTTAGGGGGTATAGCAAATATTTCATTCTTAGAAAACAAACAAAGAATAGCTTTTGATATTTGTCCGGTTAATATTGTAATGAACAAATTAGCTCAAGAGCTTGGAAGAGCATACGATAAAAACGGTGACTTGGCAAAAACAGGAAAAGTTAACTCCGATTTATTAAAACAACTGAATCAATTAGGCTTTTACAAACTATCACATCCCAAATCTTTAGGAATTGAACAAATTGAAGCTACCGTTTTTCCAATTATCAATGCTTGCCACATTTCGGTTGAAGATAAACTAAGAACATTTATTGAGCATATTGCTATTCAAATTTCAAACACCATTGCATCAAACAATAAAAAAATACTTTTAACTGGTGGTGGAACTTTCAATTCCTTTTTAGCTGAAAGAATAGAAGCAAATACCAATAACGACATAATTATTCCATCCGAACAAATTATAGATTTTAAAGAAGCTTTAATTTTTGCATTTTTAGGAGTTCTCAGATTAAGAAAAAAAAGCAATTGTTTACAATCTGTTACAGGTGCAACTCAAAATAATATTGGAGGCTGCATCTATCAGGCTTTTTAATTTTGTTTAGATAAAAACAAAAAGATTAGCTACATTTGATGCTTAATTATCGATAAAAATTATTCCAACGTTATGCTTAAAATAAAATCAATTCTTTTAACTCTATTTTCATTTCTTATTCCATTCATCACTTTTGCTCAAGATACTGCAGAAGCTGTTGAATTAAGTATTGATCAAAAAATTGATGCTGCATTTAGACCAATTGCTGATGCTGTTGGAAGTGTTATCTTTTATTCTGTTAACATTGGTGGAAGCACTGTACCAATTGTTCTTTTTGTTCTTATTGGTGGAGCTTTATTTTTTACGGTCTATTTTAAATTTGCAAACTTCACATTGATAAAAACAGCGGTAAATGTTGTAAAAGGAGATTATGATGAATTGGATCATCATGGCTCTGATGTTGCTCACGGAGACCCTACTCCAGGCGGAGACATTAAAGAAACTGTAAAAGTTGAAGGAGCTGAAGGAGAGGTATCACACTTCCAAGCATTAACTGCAGCGTTATCTGCTACAGTTGGATTAGGAAATATTGCAGGTGTTGCTGTTGCCGTTTCTATTGGTGGACCAGGAGCTACATTTTGGATGATATTAGCAGGGTTTCTAGGTATGGCATCAAAATTTGTGGAATGTACTTTAGGTGTTAAATATAGAGAAGTTGATGAAGATGGTACTGTACACGGAGGTCCAATGTACTACCTATCTAAAGGATTAAAAGAAATGGGCATGGGTGGAGTTGGAAAAGCCCTTGCTATCTTTTTTGCTATCATGTGTGTAGGAGGTTCTTTTGGTGGAGGAAACATGTTCCAAGCCAACCAAGCTGCTGCTCAATTAATTGGAAAATTAGGAATTGAAAGTGGAGCTTCTGGAGCAATTATTGGAATAATTATGGCCGCTATAGTTGGTATCGTAATTATCGGAGGTATTAAAAGAATTGGTTCTGTAACAGAAAAAGTTGTTCCATTTATGGCTGCTATCTATGTAGGTACAGCATTAATAATCATCTTCATGAATGTAACTCTTATCCCTGAAGCATTCGGGTTAATTTTTAGTGGTGCATTTAGTTCAAATGCTGCATTAGGAGGTATTATAGGTGTATTAATTGTTGGTTTTCAAAGAGCTGCTTTCTCTAATGAAGCTGGTGTAGGTTCTGCAGCAATTGCTCACTCTGCAGTAAAAACAAAATACCCTGCTAGTGAAGGTATTGTTGCACTTTTAGAACCTCTTATTGATACCGTTTTAATCTGTACAATGACTGCTCTAGTTCTTATCATTACAAACATTGAAGGAGGATTCATTAACTATGGAGAATCTACAGTTGGAGGAATTGAATTAACTGGATCTGCTTTTGATCTTGCCATTCCTGGATCTTCTTGGATCTTAATGTTTGCCGCAGTATTGTTCGCTATTTCTACCATGTTATCTTGGAGTTATTATGGATTACAAGCTTGGAAATATTTATTTGGAAAAGGAAAAGCCAGTGACATTGTTTATAAAGTGATATTCTTATTATTCATAGTTATAGGTTCATCTATTAGTTTAGGAGCTGTTATCGACTTTTCTGATGCAATGATTTTTGCAATGGTATTCCCTAACGTAATTGGTTTAATCCTTCTATCTCCTAAAGTAAGAGAAGAATTAAAAACTTACCAAGATAAAATCAAAGCATTTAAAGCTGCTAAATAATAAGCTTGAATGAATATTAATACCTACTTTTCTTTTACTCGAGGGGAAAAAAGAGGGACCGTAGTTTTATTATTGATTATCATTAGCTTAATTCTTGCTAACTTTTCAGTTGATTTATTAAAAAAAGAAAATAAAACAGATTTTTCTGAATTTGAAAATGAAATTAATGAATTTGAAAAAAGTAGTTACGCAACAAACAATTTGACTACTCAGTTTTTTAAGTTTAATCCAAACATTATTTCTGATATAGAATGGAAGCAATTAGGATTTAAAGACTGGCAAATTAAAGCCATCAATAATTATAAATCTAAAGGAGGAAACTGGAAAATAAAAAATGATGTTTCTAAAATTTATGGTCTAGAAGAATCTCATTTTAACCAATTAAAACCTTTTATTCTTTTACCTGAAATCATTAAAAAAAAGGACAAACTTTATTCAAATGAAGAGTCAATCAACTATTTCGATTTTGACCCAAACACTATTTCTAAAGAAGAATGGAAATTACTAGGGTTTAAAGATTGGCAGGTTAAAACCATTTTCAATTACAAATCTAAAGGAGGGAAGTGGAAATCTAAATCTGATGTTAAAAAGATATATGGGTTGGTAGAAGCAGAATATCATAAATTAGAACCTTACATATTGCTTCCAGAAACATTAGTTAAGCATGAAAAAGAATATTCAATCAAAATAGACATCAACAATGCTAACAAAAAAGAATTAACAGAACTCAAAGGAATCTATTCAGAAAAGTATGCTGATATTATCATAAAACATAGAGATAAAATTGGAGGATTCAATTCAAAAGAACAATTAAAAGAAGTTTGGAATATGACAGATGAAACCTATAATGGATTAATTCATCAAGTTATAATTGGAGAATATGAACCAAAAAAAATAAACATCAATACTTCTTCAGCTTCACAGTTACAATCTCATCCATATATTGATTGGAAAACAGCTAATGCCATTTATAAGTACCGTAAAGCAAATGGCAATTATAAAAAAATAGAGAGCATTAAAAAGATACACCTTATTAACAAAGAAACGTATCTGAAAATTACACCCTACTTAATACTTGAGTAATGAAAAGAATTTACAGTAGTCATTGGTCAGATTATGAACTAATTGACGCAGGAAATGATAAAAAATTAGAACGTTGGGGAAATATTATCACTATTCGTCCGGATCGGAATGCCTACTTCTCTCCTATTAAATCACTTAAGGAGTGGAAACAACAAGCACATTTTGAGTTTATTGAAGAAACAAGCAGCAAAGGAACATGGAAGACGCTCAAACAAAACACTCCAAAAGAATGGCAAATCAGTTATAAAAATTGTGTATTTAATTTACGGTTAACTCAATTTAAACATTTAGGAATTTTCCCAGAACAACAAACCAATTGGGATTTTATCAAATCCAATATCAAACCAAATGAAAAATTTCTTAATCTTTTTGCTTACACAGGTGGAGCATCATTAATTGCAAACTCGAATAAAGCAGATGTTTTTCATTGCGACTCAGTAAAACAAGTAATTACCTGGAGTAAAGAAAATATGGAAAGTTCTAACCAAGAAAATATTCATTGGGTATTTGATGATGCGTTAAAGTTTGCTACCAAAGAGGTTAAACGAGGAAAAAAATATGATGGTATTATTATGGACCCTCCTGCTTTTGGATTAGGTGCAAAAAAGGAACGTTGGAAAATAGAAACTAAATTCCCAGAACTGGTAAAAATTGCTAGCGAACTTTTAAGCCATAAAGGTTTTCTCATTATCAACACCTATTCTCCTAAATTAAAAGAAGATAAAATATTCGGTATTATTAAAAGTTATTTCCCGAATAAAAAAATAGAAGTCAGTAAACTTTCTCTAAAAACTACAACAGGAAAAACATTAGAATATGGAGAACTGACTAGAGTATACTAAAGTCATTTTTTTACCTTTTTTTTTAATCTTAAACTTGCACTCAAATTAATTATTATGATAAGCACTAGACTAAAGGATGTAATAAGAGACATCCCCGACTTTCCTAAACCAGGAATTATATTTAAAGACATCACGCCTATTTTATTAGATCCTCAATTAACTAGAGATTTAATAGATGAAATGGTTAACCAAACTAAGGCACTTAATTTAGATGCCATAGTTGGTATAGAAAGTAGAGGTTTTTGGTTTGGGATTATGCTAGCTAACAAATTAGATATTCCTTTTATTCCTATTAGAAAAAAAGGGAAACTCCCTTACAAAACAATTTCTTACAGTTATGATTTAGAATATGGATCTGCAGAAATTGAAATGCACCAAGATGAAATAAAAGAAAATTGGAATGTTCTTATCCATGATGATTTATTAGCTACAGGTGGAACTGCAGGAGCTGCAGCAGAATTAATAAAAATGCAAAATGGAAATGTTGCTGGATTTTCTTTTGTTGTAGACCTAACATTTTTAAACGGTTCTGAAATATTGAAAAAATATTCAGAAAATATATTTAATTTGGTCAGCTATTAAAAAACAAACTATGGATTTTGGATTAACAGAAAATCAGCAAATGATTGCTGGCATGATTAAAGACTTTGGAGAAAAGAACATACGTCCTGACATGATGAAGTGGGATGAATCTCAAGAGTTTCCTGTACACGTATTTAAACAATTAGGAGAACTTGGTTTAATGGGCTGTGTGGTTCCTGAAGAATATGGTGGTTCTGGGATGTCTTACAATGAATATGTAACTGTAGTTTCTGAAATCTCTAAAATATGTGGTTCAATAGGTTTATCTGTTGCTGCTCATAATTCTTTATGTACAAATCATATTTTAATGTTTGGTAATGAAGAACAAAAGAAAAAATGGTTACCTAAATTAGCTACTGCAGAATGGATTGGTGCCTGGGGATTAACAGAACACAATACAGGTTCTGATGCTGGAGGAATGAATACAACCGCAAAACCAGATGGCGATTATTGGATAATTAATGGAGCCAAAAACTTTATTACTCACGCTATTTCTGGAAATGTTGCTGTTGTTATTGTTCGTACTGGAGAAAAAGGAGATTCTCATGGAATGACAGCTTTTGTTATTGAAAAAGGAACTGAAGGATTTACATCAGGAAAAAAAGAGGATAAATTAGGAATGCGCGCATCAGAAACTGCTGAGCTAGTTTTTGATAACTGTAAGGTTCATAAAGATAATATTCTTGGAGAAGTTGGAGAAGGTTTTGTTCAAGCTATGAAGATTTTAGATGGAGGGAGAATCTCTATTGCTTCATTAGGTTTAGGTATTGCTAAAGGAGCATATGAGGCTGCTTTAAAATATTCTAAAGAAAGAGAACAGTTCAATCAACCAATAGCCAATTTTCAAGCCATTGCTTTTAAGTTAGCAGATATGGCTACGGAAATTGAAGCTGCTGAATTATTAATTTTTGAATCTGCCGATCTTAAGGACAGAAAAGAAGATTTAACTAAGGTGTCAGCCATGGCTAAATATTATTCTTCAGAAGTTGCTGTAAGAGTATCTACTGAAGCTGTTCAGATATTTGGTGGTTACGGATATACCAAAGAGTTTCCTGCTGAAAAGTACTATAGAGATTCTAAACTGTGTACAATTGGAGAAGGAACATCTGAAATACAAAAATTAGTTATTTCCAGAGAAATATTAAAGTAATAGTTGGTATTGTAAATTAAATCTCTAAATTTGCAGCCCTTAAATAAATTTAAAAAGTAAGAAGATGATTATTATTCCTATCAAAGAAGGAGAAAACATTGAGAGAGCTCTTAAGCGTTACAAGAAGAAATTCGAAAGAACTGGAGCACTTAAAGAATTAAGAAAAAGAAAGCAGTTTGATAGACCATCTGTAATCAACAGAGAAGCTATGCAAAAAGCAATATATATTGAAAAGTTAAGAAAAGCTGAAGAGTAATATTTCTTAACTTTCTACTTTATTAAGTAGTTTATTTTTATAATTTTAGAATGTACAATTCGTTATAAAAATAAACTACTTTTTTTATGCCCCATATTTTATCTTTTTGCGATTACCTTTCTCACCAAAAAAGATATTCCCCTCATACAATTACAGCTTACAAAAAAGATCTAGAACAATTCAAACAATTCCTTCTTACAAATTTTGAACTAGAAAATTTAAAAGAAGCAAACTCCTCAATCATCCGATCTTGGATTGTTCAACTAATAGAAGATGGCGTCTCAACAAGAAGTATTAACAGGAAAATATCCACACTCAAATCATTCTATAAATACCTTCTTAAAAACAAAGAAATAGAAGTTAGCCCCCTGCTTAAAGTCGTTACTCCAAAAACATCAACAAGACTTCCTGTTTTTGTTGGAGAAAATGAAATGTCAAAGCTATTTAGCGAAATCGAATACGAAAATAATTTTGAAGGAATAAGAAATAAGTTAATACTTGAACTCCTTTATTCCACAGGAATAAGACTAACAGAACTAGTAAACCTTAAACTAAGCTCCATCGATAACAGTAACTCTACTATAAAAGTAATCGGAAAAAGAAATAAAGAACGTATTATCCCTTTTGGAAAAAACTTAAATGAAAGTATTTTTAACTACTTAATAGAAAGACAAAAAATAACACCTTCCGAAAACAATTTGTTTTTAACAAAAGTTGGCAAAAACATCTACCCAAAGCTTGTATACAGGATAGTAAATCACTACCTTAGTATTATTACAACAGTTAGCAAAAAAAGTCCACATGTTCTTAGACATACATTTGCAACTCATATGTTAAACAACGGTGCTGATTTAAATTCGATAAAAGAAATTTTGGGGCATGCTAATTTATCTGCCACTCAAGTTTACACACACAATACGATTGAGAAATTAAAAAACATTCATAAACAAGCTCACCCAAAAGCTTAAAAAATAAATGAAACTTAAATTTTGATAACACGTTTTATAGATACATTTAGTAACAATTAAAAAGAGAAAAAGATGAAAGTAAATCTAAAAGTTAGTTCGGTGCATTTTGATGCAGATAAGAAGTTGGTAGAATTTATACATGAAAGAGTTGATAAGCTTGCTAGCCATTTCGACAAGATAATTGATGGGGAAGTAATTCTTAAAGTAGAAAACTCTAATGATACAGAAAATAAAGTTGCTGAAATAAAATTATTGATCCCTGGCCATGATATGTTTGCTAAAAAACAATGTAAATCATTTGAAGAAGCAACAGATACAGCAGTTGAAGCATTAAGAAGACAACTAAAAAAGCACAAAGAGAAGCTACGACAAGCATAATTGAAAAAAAATAATATTATTTTCTTGTCAAGTATAAAAACTTTAATACATTTGCAGACCTTTTCAAGGAAAGGTCTGTTTTTTTATGTTTTTTTAGCTAGGAAAACAGTGTTAAAAGCCGATGTAGCTCAGCTGGCTAGAGCAGCTGATTTGTAATCAGCAGGTCGTGGGTTCGAGTCCCTCTATCGGCTCTTTTAAAAACACTTAAAACGTTAAGTGTAGATAATTGAAAGTATTGAAATACGTTGGGGGGATACTCAAGCGGTCAACGAGGACAGACTGTAAATCTGTTGGCTTCGCCTTCGAAGGTTCGAATCCTTCTCCCCCCACAACAATTAAAATAAAGGAAACTTTATTTAGATGACTTTAAAAAGCGAGAGTAGCTCAGTTGATAGAGCGTCAGCCTTCCAAGCTGAGGGTCGCGGGTTTGAGCCCCGTCTCTCGCTCTTTTTAAAGTAATACATCAGCAATAGCCGATGTAGCTCAGAGGTAGAGCACTTCCTTGGTAAGGAAGAGGTCACGGGTTCAATTCCCGTCATTGGCTCTATTATTAGATAGTAAATAATAAAAGTAAAATAATATAAAATAAAATAATCATGGCTAAAGAAACTTTCGACCGTTCTAAACCACACTTAAACATTGGAACAATTGGTCACGTAGATCACGGTAAAACAACATTAACTGCTGCTATTACAGTTGTATTAGCAAAAGCAGGTGGAGCTGAAGTAAAAGACTTCGCAGAAATTGATAACGCTCCTGAAGAAAAAGAAAGAGGTATTACAATTAATACGTCTCACGTTGAATACCAAACTGAGAACAGACACTACGCTCACGTAGATTGTCCAGGTCACGCGGATTACGTTAAGAACATGGTTACTGGTGCTGCCCAAATGGATGGTGCTATATTAGTTGTTGCTGCTACTGATGGTCCTATGCCACAAACTAGAGAGCACATCTTATTAGGAAGACAAGTTGGTATTCCTTCTATGGTTGTATTCATGAACAAAGTGGATATGGTTGATGATGAAGAATTATTAGAATTAGTTGAAATGGAAATTAGAGAGTTATTATCTTTCTATGAGTACGATGGAGATAACGCTCCTATTATTGCTGGATCTGCATTAGGTGCATTAAATGGTGAACCAAAATGGGAAGAAACAGTTCATAAATTAATGGAAGCCGTTGATACTTACATTGAATTACCTCCAAGAGATGTTGATAAAGATTTCTTAATGCCAGTTGAGGATGTATTCTCTATTACTGGTCGTGGAACTGTTGCAACAGGAAGAATTGAAACTGGAGTTGCTAATACAGGTGACGAAGTTGATATCTTAGGAATGGGAGACGAGAAATTAAAGTCTACTATTACTGGAGTTGAAATGTTCAGAAAAATCTTAGATAGAGGTGAAGCTGGAGATAACGTAGGGATCTTATTAAGAGGTATTGAAAAATCTGATATTAAGAGAGGAATGGTAATCGCTAAGCCGGGATCTATTACTCCACACGCAGAATTTAAAGCTGAGGTTTACGTATTGAAAAAAGAAGAAGGTGGACGTCACACTCCATTCCATAACAAATACAGACCACAATTTTACATTAGAACAACTGATGTAACTGGAGAAATCTTCTTAGAAGAAGGAAGAGAAATGGTTATGCCTGGTGATAACGTAACAGTAACAGTTAAATTAATTGTACCTGTAGCGATCAACAAGAGTTTAAGATTTGCAATTAGAGAAGGTGGTAGAACAGTTGGTGCTGGTCAAATCACTGAAATCTTATAATAAAAAGTAATAATACTTTTTTAAGTCAAGAAAGGTATCCCGAAGAAATTTCGGGATACCTTTCTTGACTTAAAAAATTACGGAAGTAGCTCAGTTGGTAGAGCACTGGTTTCCAAAACCAGCGGTCGTGAGTTCGAGCCTCGCCTTCCGTGCGAAAATAAAAACGAGAGACGAGAAGTTTATCCTGAGCGAAGTCGAAGGAAGCCTCGCCTTCCGTGCGAAAAGAGAATAAAAGATTATGGCAAAAATAGGAACATACATACAAGAAGCAGCAGACGAGCTATTTAACAAAGTCTCTTGGCCAACATGGGAAGAACTTCAAAGCAGTTCTGTTGTTGTACTTTTAGCTTCGGTTATTTTTGCATTAATCATTTTTGTAATGGATCGATCATTTAGCGAATTAATGAAATTTGTTTACAATTTATTTGAATAATGATTATGGCTGAGAATACAAAAAAATGGTACGTTGTTAGAGCAATTAGCGGATCAGAAAATAAAATTAGAAAATACATTCAAGACGAGATAGAATTTGCTGGGTTGAAAGATTATGTTTCTCAGATTTTAATTCCTACCGAAAAAGTTTATCAAATACGTAACGGAAAAAAAATTAGTAAAGAAAAAAGTTTCTTTCCTGGGTATATTCTTGTTGAAGCAGATTTATCTGGAGAAGTTCCTCACGTTATTAGAGGTGTGAATGGAGTAATTGGATTTCTTGGAGCAGAAAAAAGAGGTAACCCTCTTCCTTTAAGAATGAGTGAAGTAAATAGAATCTTAGGTAAAGTTGATGAGTTAGCAGAGAGCGAAGAAGAAATGAACATACCTTACGTTGTTGGAGAAAGCATCAAAGTTATTGATGGTCCATTTAACGGATTTACAGGAGCTATTGAAAAAATTAATGAAGAAAAGAGAAAACTTGAAGTTATGGTTAAGATTTTCGGAAGAAAACAACCATTAGAATTGAGTTTTTTACAAGTAGAAAAAGAAAGTTAAAAAGTGTAATTACCAGTATAATTTCAACATTATAATGCTTCCAGTTGAAAGAGTACGATTTAAATAATAATTAAGATGGCTAAAGAAATAAGCGGATTAATTAAGTTACAAATTAGAGGGGGTGCAGCAAATCCATCACCACCAGTAGGACCAGCTTTAGGTGCTAAGGGTGTTAATATAATGGAATTTTGCAAGCAGTTTAACGGTAGAACTCAAGATAAAGCAGGTAAAGTATTACCAGTTGCTATCACAGTTTATGCTGATAAATCTTTCGACTTTGTAATTAAGACACCTCCTGCTGCGGTGCAACTATTAGAAGCTGCTAAATTGAAGAGTGGTTCTCCGGAATCAAACAGACAGAAAGTAGGTTCAGTAACGTGGGATCAAGTAAAAGCAATTGCTGAGGACAAAATGCCCGATTTAAATTGTTTTAAAGTTGATTCTGCAATGAAAATGGTTGCTGGAACAGCAAGAAGTATGGGAATTAACGTTAAAGGTAAATTTCCAGCAGAAGTTTAATAATAAAAATTAATTAACAATGGCTAGGTTAAGCAAGAATACAAAAGAAGCTCTTTCAAAATTTGATATTGAAAAAGAGTACAATTTAGATGAGGCAGCTAAAATTGTTAAGGATATTACATTTACAAAATTTGATGCATCTGTTGATGTTAGTGTACGTTTAGGAGTTGATCCTAGAAAAGCTGATCAAATGGTTCGTGGAACCGTTGCCTTACCAAATGGTGTAGGTAAAGATGTTAAAGTTTTAGTATTATGTACTCCTGACAAACAAGCTGAAGCTGAAGAGGCCGGTGCTGATTTTGTTGGTTTAGACGAATATATCGAAAAGATAAAAGGCGGATGGACTGACATTGATGTTATTATTACTATGCCAAGTGTAATGGGTAAAGTTGGAGCTTTAGGTCGAGTTTTAGGACCAAGAGGTTTAATGCCTAACCCAAAATCTGGTACAGTAACAATGGATATTAAAAAAGCAGTTACTGAAATCAAAGCTGGTAAAATTGATTTTAAAGTAGATAAATTTGGAATTATTCATACTACTATTGGTAGAGCGTCATTTGAAGCTGATAAATTAGCAGAAAATGCAAATGAGTTAATCCAAACTATTATAAAATTAAAACCTTCATCAGCAAAAGGTACTTATATGAAAAGCGTTTGCTTATCAAGTACTATGAGTCCTGGAGTTAAAGTTGAATCGAAAACATTAGCGGTTTAACAGATTATCTAATCTAAACAAATTTAAGTTATGACAAGAGAAGATAAAAATCAAGCAATAGACGTTTTAACTGGAAAGTTAAACGATGCTAACATATTTTATTTAGCTGATATTGCTGGGTTGGATGCTGAAAGCTCTTCTGACTTAAGAAGAAATTGCTTTAAAGGTGATGTTCAGATTGAAGTTGTAAAAAACACTGTTTTAAGAAAAGCTTTAGAAAAAGCTGATGGTGAATATGAAGAACTTTATGAAACATTAAAAGGAAATACATCTATAATGTTTTCTACAGTTGGAAATGCTCCAGCTAAGATCATTAAAGATTTCCGTAAAAGAAGTGATAAACCTTTCTTAAAAGGAGCTTTTATTGAAGAAGCTATTTTTATAGGTGATGAAAACTTAGAAGCACTAGTTGCTATCAAATCTAAGGAAGAGTTACTTGGAGAAATCGTTACTTTATTACAATCTCCTGCGAAAAATGTTGTTTCTGCTCTTAAATCGAGCGGTGGAACAATTGCAGGTATTGTTAAAACACTTTCAGAGAAACCTGAATAAAAACAAACACAAACAATTAATAATTTACAATAACACAAATAAAAATAAATAAAATGGCAGATTTAAATAAACTAGCAGAAGAGTTAGTAAACTTAACTGTAAAAGACGTAAACGAATTAGCTACAATACTTAAAGATGAACACGGGATTGAGCCTGCTGCTGCTGCAGTAGCTGTTGCTGGACCTGCTGCTGGTGGAGACGCTGGTGGAAGTGAAGAAAAATCTGAGTTTGATGTAATCTTAAAAGCAGCTGGTGGTTCAAAGTTAGCTGTAGTAAAATTAGTTAAAGAATTAACTGGGTTAGGATTAAAAGAAGCTAAAGAATTAGTTGATGGTGCACCAAAACCTTTAAAAGAAGGTGTTGCTAAAGACGAAGCAGAAGCTTTAAAAACTCAATTAGAAGAAGCAGGAGCTGAAGTAGAAGTTAAATAATTTCTACCTCCTAAAAAATACGGTTTAGATATTATCTCGTTTTTAACGAAATAATGTCTAAACCATTTTGTGCTTATACACTCCTATGTAAATAGAAAACTGAGGCCATTGTAATAATGAGCTGATTTACAAAGAGTTACAGTATTAATAAAACAGTTAATCCTCATTATGAGGCGTAATTATTAATAATAACTAAACTCATTTATACTAATGAATAAACCGTTAGTTACAACACCAAAAGCAGAAAGAATTAGCTTTGCTGCTTCAAAAAATCAGTTGGCTTATCCAGACTTTTTGGATATACAATTAAAATCATTTCAACAATTTTTTCAATTAGAAACTACTCCTGAAAACAGAGAACAAGAAGGTTTGTTTAATGTATTCAGTGAAAACTTTCCAATTACAGATGCGAGAAATCAATTCGTATTGGAGTTTCAAGATTACTTTGTGGATCCACCAAGGTATTCAATAGATGAGTGTATTGATAGAGGTTTAACACATAGTGTACCTTTAAAAGCCAAATTAAAACTTTATTGTACAGATCCTGAACATGAAGATTTTGAAACAATCGTTCAAGATGTGTATTTAGGGACTATCCCTTACATGACTAATAAAGGAACATTCGTTATAAACGGAGCAGAAAGAGTAATTGTGTCTCAATTACACAGATCTCCAGGTGTATTCTTTGGTCAAAGTCGCCATGCAAATGGTACAAAATTATATTCAGCAAGAGTAATTCCTTTTAAAGGTTCTTGGATTGAATTTGCTACAGACATTAACAGTGTAATGTATGCATATATCGATAGAAAGAAAAAGTTACCTGTAACTACTCTTTTTAGAGCTATTGGATACGAAACTGATAAAGATATATTAGAGTTATTTGATTTAGCTGACGAAGTAAAAGTTAGTAAATCAGGACTTAAAAAGATTTTAGGACGAAAATTAGCTGCAAGAGTATTAAAAACTTGGGTAGAAGATTTCGTTGATGAAGATACTGGAGAAGTTGTTTCTATAGAAAGAAATGAAGTAATTATTGATCGTGAAACTATTCTTGAAAAAGATCACGTTGACGAAATAATTGAGTCAGGTTCTAAAACAATTATCCTACATAAAGAAGATGTAAATTCTGCAGACTTTGCAATCATTTACAACACATTACAAAAAGATCCTTCTAACTCAGAGAAAGAAGCTGTAGAACACATCTATAGACAACTGAGAAATGCAGAACCGCCAGATGTAGAGACTGCAAGAGGTGTTATCGATAAATTATTTTTCTCTGAAACAAGATATGATTTAGGAGAAGTAGGTCGATTTAGAATAAACAAAAAATTAGGAATTGATACTGCAGAAGATGTAAGAACATTATCTAGAGAAGATATCATTTCTATTATTAAATACTTAATTGAATTAATTAACTCTAAAACTTTAGTTGATGATATTGATCACTTAAGTAATAGAAGAGTTAGAACGGTTGGTGAACAATTGTATAACCAATTTGGTGTTGGACTTTCAAGAATGGCTAGAACTATTCGTGAAAGAATGAACGTAAGAGATAATGAGGTATTTACACCTTCTGATTTGATTAATGCTAAAACATTATCATCAGTAATTAACTCTTTCTTCGGAACCAACCAGTTATCTCAATTTATGGATCAAACAAATCCATTATCAGAGATTACACACAAAAGAAGAATGTCTGCTTTAGGGCCAGGAGGTTTATCAAGAGAAAGAGCCGGGTTCGAGGTAAGAGATGTTCACTATACACACTACGGAAGACTTTGTCCAATTGAAACTCCTGAGGGACCTAATATTGGTTTGATCTCTTCATTATGTGTATTCGCAAAAGTTAATAAATTAGGATTCATTGAAACTCCTTATCGTCACGTAGAAGATGGTAAATTAAATCTTAAAAAAGATGTAATTTATTTAAGTGCTGAAGAAGAAAATGGACAAATCATTGCTCAAGCAAATGCTCAAGTTGATGAGAAAGGAAACTTCCTTACTAAAACTGTTAAATCAAGATTAGAAGGTGAATTTCCAATTTCTGAGCCTTCAGAACTTTCTTTAATGGACGTTGCTCCTAACCAGATTGCTTCTATTGCCGCTTCATTAATTCCTTTCTTAGAAAATGATGATGCGAATAGAGCCCTGATGGGATCTAATATGATGCGTCAAGCAGTACCTTTATTAAATGCTGAAGCTCCTATTGTAGGAACAGGATTAGAAGGTCGTGTGGCACAAGATTCTAGAGTTTTAATTAATGCTGAAGCTGATGGTGTTGTTGAATATGTAGATTCTAACAAGATCACAATCAAGTATGATAGAACTAAAGATGAGCAATTAGTTAGCTTTAATGAAGATTCAAAATCTTACAAATTAGCTAATTTCCAAAAAACAAATCAAAACACTTGTGTAAACCTATCTCCTATCGTAATGAAAGGACAAAAGGTTTCTAAAGGTGAAGTTTTATGTGAAGGTTATGCAACTCAAGATGGTGAATTAGCTTTAGGAAGAAACCTTAAAGTAGCATTTATGCCATGGAAAGGATACAACTTTGAGGATGCAATTGTAATCTCAGAAAAAGTTGTAAAAGATGATATCTTTACTTCAGTTCACATTGAAGAGTTTTCTACAGAAGTTAGAGACACTAAACGTGGTTTAGAAGAATTAACTGCTGATATTCCTAATGTTAGTGAAGAAGCTACTAAAGATTTAGATGAAAACGGAATCATTAGAATTGGAGCTGTAGTTCAAGAAGGAGATATCCTAATTGGAAAAATTACTCCTAAAGGAGAAACAGATCCAACACCAGAAGAGAAACTTTTAAGAGCAATTTTCGGTGATAAAGCAGGAGATGTTAAAGATGCTTCTTTAAAAGTAAGACCTTCTGTAAAAGGAGTTGTTGTAGATAAAAAATTATTCCAAAGAGCTGTAAAAGATAAAAATGTTAGAGCTCAAGAGAAAAAATTGATTGCTACTTTAGACGAAGATTACAGCAAAGAACTTGCTGATTTGAAAAAAGTATTAATTGACAAACTATTTAAAGTTGTTAACGGAAAAACATGTCAAGGAGTAGTAAACTACTATAACGAAGACATCATTCCTAAAGGAACTAAATTTAGTGTTAAGGTTTTAGAGAAAATTGATGATTTTATTTTTATCGATTCTAAAAACTGGACTACTTCTGAAGACTTAAATAGTTTAGTTAGACAAATATTACACAACCACAGTATCAAGACTAACGAAAAGTTAGGAGTTTACAAAAGAGCTAAATACGCTATCTCTGTTGGAGATGAATTACCACAAGGTATTATTAAATTGGCTAAAGTATATTTAGCTAAGAAAAGAAAACTTAAAGTTGGTGATAAAATGGCGGGTCGTCACGGTAACAAAGGTATTGTTGCTAATATCGTTCGTGAAGAAGATATGCCTTATTTAGAAGACGGAACTCCAGTTGATATTGTATTAAATCCATTAGGGGTACCATCTAGGATGAACCTTGGACAAGTATATGAAACTGTACTTGGATGGGCTGGTCAAAAACTAGAAAAGAAATTTGCTACACCAATTTTTGATGGAGCTTCAGTAGAAGAAATCAATGATTATTGTATTAAATCTGGTGTACCACAATACGGTAAAACTTATCTATATGATGGTGGTACTGGTGAGCAATTTGATCAACCAGCAACTGTTGGTGTAATTTACATGTTGAAATTAGGTCACATGGTAGACGACAAAATGCATGCTCGTTCTATTGGACCATACTCATTAATTACACAACAACCATTAGGTGGTAAAGCACAGTTTGGTGGACAAAGATTTGGAGAGATGGAAGTTTGGGCACTTGAAGCATTCGGTGCTGCTAACATCTTAAGAGAAATCTTAACTATAAAGTCTGATGATGTAAAAGGAAGAGCGAAAGCTTACGAAGCAATTGTTAAAGGAGAACCGATGCCAGAACCTGGTATACCGGAATCGTTTAACGTATTGTTACACGAATTAAGAGGTTTAGCTCTTAACATCACAATGGACTAATTAATATTATAATTTGAACTTTCAAATACAAAAATAATATGGCTTTTAAACGCGATAACAACCAAACAAACAGTGATTTTTCGAAAATCACGATTAGTTTGTCTTCACCAGAACAAATCTTAGAAAGATCTAGTGGAGAGGTATTGAAACCTGAAACAATAAACTACAGAACATATAAACCAGAAAGAGATGGTTTATTCTGTGAAAGAATTTTTGGTCCTATTAAGGATTGGGAATGTCACTGTGGGAAATACAAAAGAATCAGATATAAAGGAATTATATGTGATAGATGTGGTGTAGAAGTTACTGAGAAAAAAGTAAGAAGAGAAAGAATGGGACACATCTCATTAGTTGTTCCTGTTGCTCACATCTGGTACTTTAAATCTTTACCAAACAAAATTGGTTACCTTTTAGGATTACCAACTAAGAAATTAGATACAATTATTTATTACGAAAGATACGTAGTAATTAATCCAGCTGGTACTACTAATGCTGAAGGAGAAGAGGTACAATATTTAGACTTCTTAACTGAAGAAGAATATTTAGATATCTTAGATGCTTTACCGAAAGAAAATCAATATTTAGACGATACTGATCCAAATAAATTTGTAGCTCAAATGGGTGCTGATGCATTATTTGAATTATTAAAAAGATTGGATTTAGATGCATTATCTTATGATTTAAGACATAAAGCAAATACTGAAACATCTCAACAAAGAAAGAATGAAGCTCTTAAGAGACTTCAAGTTGTTGAGTCTTTTAGAGATTCTCAAAGTAGAATAGCAAACAAACCAGAATGGATGATTATTAAGGTTGTTCCGGTGATTCCACCAGAATTAAGACCTTTAGTACCTCTTGATGGTGGTAGATTTGCTACTTCTGATTTAAATGATCTTTATAGAAGAGTTATTATTAGAAATAACAGATTAAAAAGATTAATAGAAATTAAAGCTCCAGATGTAATCTTACGTAATGAAAAACGTATGTTACAAGAATCTGTTGATGCATTATTTGATAATTCAAGAAAATCAAGTGCTGTAAAAACAGATGCAAACAGAGCATTAAAATCTTTATCTGACAGTTTAAAAGGTAAGTCAGGACGTTTCCGTCAAAACTTACTTGGAAAACGTGTTGATTATTCTGCACGTTCTGTAATTGTTGTAGGACCAAGTCTTAAATTACACGAATGTGGAATTCCTAAAGATATGGCTGCTGAGCTTTACAAGCCTTTCGTTATCCGTAAATTGATAGAAAGAGGAATTGTAAAAACTGTAAAATCTGCAAAGAAAATTGTAGATAAAAAAGAGCCTATAGTTTGGGATATCTTAGAAAATGTATTGAAAGGACACCCTATCTTACTAAACAGGGCTCCTACTCTACACCGTTTAGGTATTCAAGCTTTCCAACCAAAATTAATTGAAGGAAAAGCAATTCGTTTACACCCATTAGTTTGTACTGCATTTAATGCCGATTTTGATGGGGATCAAATGGCTGTTCACTTACCATTAGGTAATGCTGCAATATTAGAAGCTCAATTATTAATGTTAGCTTCTCACAACATCTTGAACCCTGCAAATGGAACTCCAGTAACTCTTCCTTCTCAGGATATGGTACTTGGACTTTATTACATTACTAAGGAAAGAGTTACAACTAAAGATGTTACTGTGAAAGGAGAAGGAATGACTTTCTACTCTCCTGAAGAAGTAATTATCGCTCATAATGAAGGTGTTTTAGATATCCACGCAACAATAAAAGTAAAAACAAAAGACGTTGTAAAAGGCGAGTTAGTTGATACTATGATTGAAACAAGTACAGGAAGAGTAATCTTCAATGAACTTGTTCCTGAAGAAGTTGGATATGTTAACGAATTATTGACTAAGAAAAACTTAAGAGATATTATTGGTAAGGTTCTTAAAATTACCGGTACTTCAAGAACTGTTGAATTCTTAGATGATATCAAAACTTTAGGATACGATATGGCCTTTAAAGGTGGATTATCGTTTAACCTTGATGATATTATGATTCCTGCTGAAAAAGAAGGAATGGTAAGTAAAGCGAACGAAGAAGTTGAAGAAGTAATGAATAACTATAACATGGGATTCATCACCAACAACGAGCGTTACAATCAAATTATTGATATCTGGACACACACGAATACAAGATTAACGAATACGTTAATGAATAACTTGAAGAACGATCAACAAGGATTCAACTCTATTTATATGATGTTTGATTCTGGTGCAAGGGGTTCTAAAGAGCAGATTCGTCAGTTATCTGGTATGAGGGGATTAATGGCTAAGCCAAAAAAATCTGGTAGTACTGGTGGACAAGAAATTATTGAAAATCCAATTTTAGCAAACTTTAAAGAAGGACTTTCGGTATTAGAGTACTTTATTTCTACTCACGGTGCACGTAAAGGATTAGCCGATACCGCTCTTAAAACTGCCGATGCAGGTTACTTAACAAGAAGATTAGTTGATGTTGCTCAAGATGTAGTAATTACTGATGAAGATTGTGGTACATTAAGAGGTTTAATGGCTACACCACTTAAAAACAATGAAGATATTGTTGAACCATTATCTGATAGAATTTTAGGTAGAACATCTGTACATGATGTCTTTGCTCCTGGAACAGAAAACTTATTAGTTGCTGCTGGAGAATTAATTACTGAAGATATTGCTGAAGCAATTGAAGAAGCAGAAATTGATGAAGTAGAGATTAGATCTGTATTAACTTGTGAACAAAAGAAAGGAGTTTGTGCTAAATGTTATGGTAGAAACTTAGCTTCTGGTAGAAAGGTTCAAAAAGGTGAAGCTGTTGGAGTTATTGCTGCACAGTCAATTGGAGAACCAGGAACACAATTAACATTAAGAACATTCCATATTGGTGGTACAGCCTCTAAAATTACTGGTATTTCAAGCGTTGAAGCTAAATACGATGGTAAATTAGAAATTGCTGAATTAAGAACTATCGCAACTAAGAATGATGCTGGAGATGATATTGAAGTTGTTGTTGGTAGAGCTGCTGAAATGAAAATTATTGATCCTAAAACAAATGTTGTTTTAACAACAGGAAACATTCCTTACGGTTCTCATTTTCATGCAAAAAACAATGCTAAGATTAAGAAAGGAGATTTAATTTGTGATTGGGATCCGTACAATGCTGTAATTCTTACAGAGGTTGATGGTAAGGTTGCTTTCGAAAACTTTGAATTAGGTGTTACCTATAAAGAAGAATCTGATGAGCAAACTGGATTTACTGAAAAAGTAATCTCAGAAATTAAAGACAAGAAAAAGATTCCTGTATTAACTATTGTTGATGCTAAGAAAAACGTTCTTAGAACTTACAACTTACCTGTTGGAGCTCACATTATTGTTAATGAGGGTGATAAGATGAAAGGTGGAGATATCTTAGTTAAGATTCCTCGTGTTGCAGGTGGTACTGCCGATATTACTGGTGGTTTACCAAGAGTAACAGAGTTATTCGAAGCAAGAAACCCTTCTAACCCAGCTGTAGTTTCTGAAATTGATGGTATTGTTTCTTTTGGAAAAATTAAAAGAGGTAATCGTGAAGTTATTGTTGAATCAAGAACTGGAGAAGTTAAAAAATACTTAGTTAACTTATCTAAACACATCTTAGTTCAAGAAAATGATTTCGTAAAAGCAGGTGTACCTCTATCAGAAGGATCTATTACTCCAAAAGATATATTAGCAATTAAAGGACCTACAATGGTTCAAGAATATATTGTAAACGAAGTACAAGAAGTTTACCGTTTACAAGGGGTGAAAATTAACGATAAACACTTTGAGGTTATCGTTAGACAAATGATGCGTAAAGTATTAATTGAAGAGCCTGGAGATACTAGACACTTAGAGAAATCTATCGTAAATAAAAGAGATTTTATGGACGAAAATGATTGGATCTATGACAAGTTAGTTGTTGAAGATGCTGGAGAATCTGAAGATTTAAAAGCTGGACAAATTGTTTCTCATCGTCAATTAAGAGATGAAAACTCTAAATTGAAACGTATGGATAAGAAAACGGTTACAAGCCGTGATGCTATTCCTGCAACTTCAAGTCCAATACTTCAAGGTATTACAAGAGCTTCACTTCAAACAGATAGTTTCATTTCTGCTGCTTCTTTCCAAGAAACAACAAAAGTGTTAAACGAAGCTGCTGTGAAAGGTAAAGTTGATCACTTAATGGGACTTAAAGAAAATGTTATTGTTGGTAAATTAATACCAGCAGGAACAGGATTTAGAGAGTTCGGTGATGTAATTGTTGGATCTAAAGAAGAATACGATAATTTAATGGCTGCTAAAGAAGAAGCAGTTATTATTGAAGAGTAATAATTCAGATGAAAGTTTGAAAGATGAAAGTCCAAAGTTTATATGCTTTGGACTTTCTTGCTTTTAACTTGATAACTTTAAACTAAAAAAGATGAGCGAAGAAAACAACGATAATAAATTAAACATTGAATTAAGTGAAGAAATTGCTGATGGAATCTATTCTAACCTAGCTATCATTAGTCATTCTAACTCTGAATTTGTATTAGACTTTATTAAGGTAATGCCTGGTATGCCAAAAGCAAAGGTTAAATCTAGAGTTCTAATGACTCCAGAACACGCAAAAAGATTAATTCATGCATTACAAGATAATGTAGAAAAATTTGAAGCAATGCACGGAAAAATAAAAGATTTAGGACCTGGACCACAAGGTGGAATCCCAATGAATTTTGGTGGACCGGCAGCTGAAGCTTAAACAATAAATAACGACTAAATTAAAAGGGAAGCTACATTTAGTTTCCCTTTTTTGTATCTTTATTTTTCTAAAATGTACGATCAAAATCTAACCATAAAAACTTGGGCTGAAGAAGATAGACCTCGGGAAAAACTTTCTTCGAAAGGAAAAGGAGTATTATCTGATGCTGAGTTAATTGCTATCCTAATTGGCTCAGGCAATAAAAATGATAGTGCTGTAGAACTATCAAAAAAAATATTAGCCTCAATAAATAATGACCTCAACAAATTAGGGAAATTAACCATAGCCGATTTAACTCAATTTAGTGGTATTGGAGAAGCTAAAGCGATAAGTATTATTGCAGCTTTAGAATTGGGAAGAAGAAGAAAAACTTCTGGGATTGAAAAAAAACCTATTATTAAATCAAGTAAGGATGCTTACAGTATGATCACAGATGTTTTAAGTGATTTACCTCATGAAGAATTTTGGGTACTCCATCTTAATCGTAAAAATGAAGTCATCAAAAAAGAGAATATTAGTAAAGGAGGAATCTCTGGAACAATTGCAGATAGTAAGATTATTTTCAAATCTGCTATAGAACAACTAGCATCTGCAATTATACTTTTTCACAATCACCCTTCAGGAAACTTAAATCCAAGTAATGCGGATATTGCGTTGACTAAAAAACTAAAGGAAACAGGATCAATGTTAGACACACCGGTTTTAGATCACCTAATTATTGGTGAAAAAGGTTACTTTAGTTTTGCTGATGAAAATTTAATGTAAAAATGATTTTAATCTATTCTCATAAACTAACTCCTCGATTGAGATACATTTTTAAAACTATTTTTAAAAATGTACTTAAAACAGAAATTCACTTTACTGATAATATTGAAGAGTTTGAAAAATCTGATACGATTAAAATTAATTACTCCCCATCTAAATTGAATTCCGGACTATTTTTTCAGTCTTCTACTATTCTGTTTGAAACAGGAATAAAAGAACAAGAGATTAGTCTTTTTGAATTTGAAGGAAACAAATGTTTTTTTAGTGTAGGAAAAGATTCTGAATTTCCTTTTGATCCATTTGCAGCAAGCTTTTACTTAATTAGTAGATACGAAGAATATTTACCTCACATCAAAGATAATCACGAGCGTTTTTTAGCCAGTGAAAGTTTAGCATTTCAAAATAGTTTTTTAGAAATTCCATTGGTTAATATCTGGATTAACCAAATTGCAAAAAAAATAGAGTCCGTTCCTAACTTCAACTTTCCTCAACGAAATTTTGAACTTATTTCTACTATTGATATCGATAATGCTTATGCATACAAACATAAAGGGTTCATTAGAATTTTAGGAGGTTTGGTAAAATCACTTAAAACAAGAAGTTTCTCAAAACGTTTAAAAGTAATATTTGGAAAAGAACAAGATCCATACGATACTTTTGAGTATCAACATAAAATTCACAAACAATATCAAATTTCCCCAATCTATTTTTTCCTATTAGGAGATTATGGAGTTAACGATAAGAATACCCCTGTTAAAAATAAAACTTTTCAATCTTTAATAAAGTCTATTGCTGATTATTCAGAAGTTGGTATTCATCCCTCTTATGCATCTAATAGTAATATTGAAACACTTACAAAGGAAATTAAAAGACTACAAGAGATAACACACAGAAACACTAGTAAAAGCAGGCAACATTTCTTAAAGTTAAACCTACCAAACACATATCGTAATTTAATTGATAATGATATCAAGGCAGATTACACTATGGGATATGCTGAACAAGCAGGTTTTAGAGCAAGTATTTGCAGTCCTTTCTATTTTTACGACTTAGATGTAGAAACAGAAACAAAACTCTTAATACTTCCTTTTACAACTATGGAGGCAACTTATCAGTATTATAAAAAATCAACCCCTGAGGAAGCTTCTGCACACATTTCAAAATTAATGGATATAGTAAAATCTGTAAATGGTACGTTCATCAGTGTATGGCATAATGAATCTCTTTGCGAAGAAGGTATATGGAAAGGATGGAAGATAGTTTATGAAAAAATGTTAAAAGAATCACTTAATTGAAATTAACTGAATAGTTTTATCTCAAGAAAAGTAATATGAAAATAATCAACTTAGGACAAAGTAATTCAATTTTTAATCAATTTATATCTGAAATAAGAAACATTGATACACAAAATGATAGAATGCGTTTTAGAAAAAACTGTGAGCGCCTGGGAGAAATTTTTGCTTATGAAATCAGTAAAACATTCAACTATCAACCTAAAGCTATTACAACACCACTTGGAACAGCTAATATGCTATTAACCAATGAGCAACCTGTTTTATCAACTATTTTAAGAGCAGGTTTAACATTACATCAAGGGTTACTAAATTATTTTGATAATGCGGATAATGCACTAGTTTCCGCTTTTAGAAAACATAGAGATGATGGCTCATTTATTATCGAATCTGAATATATTGCCAGTCCTAATTTAGAAAACAGAATAGTTATTCTTTCTGATCCAATGTTAGCTTCTGGAGCCTCTATTGTAAAGATCATTGAGCTATTATTAAAAAAAGGAACACCAAAAAAAATACATATTGTTGCTTTAATTGCAAGTAAAGAAGGAATTGAATTTGTCAAAAGGAATTTACCTAAAGATACTACACTTTGGGTTGGTGCAATTGATAATGAATTAACACCTGAATCATACATTGTTCCTGGATTAGGAGATGCTGGTGATTTAGCTTACGGAATAAAAGAATAAATGGGATTACCAGAATTATTAGAATTTTTAGGATTGTTTCTCCTTGCAGGAATTAAGTTTGCTGTTGCTGTAGGAATTTTAGTATCTCCTGCTACTAATTACACTTATATTGAAAGTGTTTTCATGCTAATTGTAGGCGGATTTACAGGGATATTGTTCTTTTATTATTTTAGTAACTGGGTCAATAAAATGATATCTAAATTATTTAAGAAGAAAAAAGAGAAAAAAGTTTTCTCAAAAAAAGTTAGACGATTTATTCATATCAAAAATAAATATGGATTAATCGGAATTGCATTAATCACTCCTATAATTATCTCTATTCCTGTAGGAAGTTTTATTGCCTCTCGTTTCTTTTCAAAAAAGAAATATACATTGTTGTTTATGTTTGCGGGTGTGGTGTTCTGGGCATTCTTATTGCCCTTAATTAAACTAACCTACTAAGGTTAATCTAAACTCTTTTTATTGAATATTAGGTATCCGAAATGGAACATAAAACTCCAATGTTCTTCAAACTTATCGTAATAATTGGCATTAAATGCTATTGGGCCTAAAGGTGTGGTATATACCAATGATGATGAATAAATAAAGTGCCCTTCATCCCAAACCCTACCATAATAAGCTTTCTTATCATCACCTTGTAATATATTTTGATGAGGCTGAAATAAATAACCTTCAAACCTTAATTGCATATTTTTAGACAACTGATAAATATTTTTTAATCCTACGGCAAAATAACTATGCGCTCTAAAGTTTTCTTGAAATAAAGTTTTACTTTCTGATAAAGGTTCAAAAGCTTGTGCTGAAAGAATAGATGCTGTATAATTATTAAAAAAAGGTTGATTACTATAAACACCTTCAGCAAAAACCCCTAAACGTATACTTTTAGTTAATTCAAAATACTTATCGTAAGTTATTTTAACTCTAAACCAATCTACCAAAGTATCAAACTCTTCTTTTACAATAGATGTAGACCCTGGTCTTGTCGACTCTTTTCCCTTGATAAACCTACCTCCAAATGAAAAGTAGCTTCCTTTAGATGCGTACTGTTTCATATCTAAAGAATTTCTTTCAAAATTCAATCCTAAAGAAAAATTTCTAAACATTGTTTTATCAGTCGTGTCAGTAGATAAGAATTCCCTGGTTTGATAATATTTATTTTCCATCTCACCTGCTGTACCTTCAATAATAACTTTCCCTTTATAAGCAATTGGAAAAGCAACTTCAGATCTAACATATTGATCATTAACTACTAAAAATGAAGGTTTTGTATCTTCAAAAAATGTAGAGCTACTTTTAAAATAATCCCAACCATCTATCGTAAAGGTGGTTTTCCAATAAAAAGGAATCCTTAAAGGAAAATCTAATCGAAATCCTCCTGTAACAGAGTTATGTAATTTTCCAAAATAAGTATTTGCTAAAATAGATACTGCCGTTTTTCCAAGAAGGTTGTACTGTAAACCAATATAAGCTTCATTTATTGGTCTAGATGAAAATACTCCACCAAATGAAACAAACAAATCTTTAGCTTTTTTAGCTTTCAACTTTAATGTAAATCGTTGTGTTTCTTCATTAAATTCAGCTTCAGGATAAATCTTTTTTATCTTATCATCAGAAGATACCTTTATGTACTCTGAATTTAACCTTTCTGCACTAACAGTATCTCCTTTAAACCTCATTGACTTCCTAACATACATATTCTGTGCGGCCTTCATTCCTGTCACTTCAAGATCATCAAAGATCAATTTTGGCAATTTCTTTTTATAAGACTTTCTTTGTTCAATCAAATCAAAAACATTTACTCTCCTTTGAACTCCTTTTTTTATAGATTCTATTTGTTTTATTGCGGCATCATAACCAATCTTGATCAATGCTTCATTTTTATCAAATTCAAGTAATGAGAAATCTGATGATTCTGGTTCAATAATAATTGACGGAACATTCTCAGGAATTGAATATGCTGTATTATCTACAATTATAGCTTTAACTTGAGAAACTAAGTTATCTTCATCAGGTGTTTCAAAATTGGAAGAAACATTACTTCCTATTATATAATCAGGTGAAAAATCATTAACCATTACATCGGCTGGGAAATTATTATATAATCCACCATCAAATAATAATTTGTCATCATAAGGAATTGGAGTTAGATAAAAAGGATATGACATAGAAGCTCTTATTGCTGTTGCCATCTTACCTTCTTTTAAAACAAATACTTTTTTAGAAATAATATCCGAAGCAACACAGCGATATGGAATAAATAAGTTATCAAAATTATTTGCTGCCGCTGCAGTAGATGGTGCAAAATACTGCATCAATCCATAATCCATTGCAGTAGGAGATATTAAGTTGGTAGGTAAACTTGTTTCCAACAAAGTATCTAGATCCAGTTTAAAAGTAATCATGGATGGTGTAGCATCTTTCTCCCTCAAAAAATAGCTATATTTTTTATCCAAATTCCCTTCAGCCCATTCCTTAAATTTATCCGATAAAAACACTTCTTCAATTTCTTGGGGAGAATAACCTGCAGCATATAGGCCACCAACCAATGCTCCCATAGAAGTACCCGTAATATAATCTATTGGAATATTATTTTCTTCCAAAGCCTTTAAAACGCCTATATGAGAAACAGCACTAGAACCTCCTCCACTCAATACTACCCCTACTTTTTGAGCATATACATTGATTGAAAGAGCAATTAACCCTATAACTAATAATATGTATTTAACCTGTGTGATAATGCTAAAAAGCTAGAAAGTTAAGGGATTTTATCTATCAAAGCAACAAAGTAACTTACAGCATTTTGTAATCTAGAACCATACCATGAAAAATATTCACCATCAACAAGTATAACTTTAGATTTTGGGGAAAGTTCTTGAATTTCTTTTATGTGCTTCTCTTTAAATGGATATGGCTCTGAAGAGAGCAATATAAAATCAGGATTTAATGTTAAAATTTGATTCTTCGTAAGTTCTGGATAATCTACATTTGATACAATTACATTTTCAAAACCACAACGTTGCATCATATCATTGATAAACCTATTTTGGTTAATACTCATATAAGGGTCTTTCCAAATTAAATATAACGCTGTACATTTTTTGACGGATACCTCGGCCAATCTATTAAAATCATTGACTATTTTTTGAATAATACTTGAAGCCTGATCTTCAGTATCTGTAATAACAGCAAGATCTTTAATCATACTAATACTCTCATCTAAGTTAGAAATATCACTTGTATAAACTGGGTAAAGCTTTTGCAATTCTTCAATCTCTGCTTGCGTATTTTCCTCTTTATTAGCAATAATTAAATCGGGGTTAAGATCAGCTATTTTAGCCAAGTTTAAATTTTTTGTACCCCCAATTCGCTTCTTATTTCTAAACCATTCTTCCGGGTGAATACAAAATTTTGTAATACCTACTACTCGATCATCTAAACCTAAATCGTATAACAATTCCGTTTGTGATGGAACCACAGAAACAATTCTTTTAGGAACAAATTCTAATTTAAATTTATGACCGATTTGATCTGTAAAAATCATAGCTCTATTTTGATAGAATGAGTACTCTTTTGGTTTTCGAAGTGATTTTAAAACAATCATCAATACGATAACCTATCAACCATATTATTTGATCTTTAAATTCTAATACTCCTACCTTTTGCTTTTCAAAAAGAGAAATTTTGTTGTCAATCAAAAAGTCACTTACCTTTTTATTTCCATTCATCCCTAAAGGATTAAAAGAATCTCCATTTTTCCAACCTCTAAGTATCAAAGGAAAATGAATTTTATCAGCATCTAAATAAGCATAGTCATTAGATTTATTAATCTCTAAATTCTTGATATCATCTACCACTTTATAGTTAAATGGTAAATCTTCAATAGTATTAATTTCTATATGATCTATAGATGTTTCTTCTATTTTATTCAACAATAAAAACTTCCTATCCTTAACAATTTGATGCGTAGATGAATAATATATTTTTCCAGATTGATTTTCTAATCCATGAATGATATCTGAAACATTGGTGCTATTAAAATTATACTCTCTCAAAAAATAATACAAATATGAATTCAGTGGTGATAATTTTTTAAGCTCTTGAATTTCAATTTTAAATCCATTTCCATTTATTAGGAATAAACGTTTTTTATCTAATTTAATTTTGTCTGAAATTATCTTCTCATCACCTAAAAAATGACTTGCTTCAACATTTAATGTTTCAATAATTGTTGGGTTAATCTTCTCAAGTTTCGGGATAACATCATGTCTAATTGAGTTTCGTGTATACTTGGTATCTGCATTAGAAAGATCTTCTCTATAATCAATTTTATTTTGGTTAGAGTAATCGTCAATATCTCTGCGAGTAAAACACAATAACGGACGAATTATTTTCCCTTTTTTAGCATTGATTCCATGTAAACCAGCTAAACCGGTTCCGTTTACTAGATTAATTAACATTGTTTCAGCAACATCATTTTTATGATGAGCTGTTGCAATATATTGGTAATTATTTTCTTCTCTAATTTTCTCAAACCAATCGTATCGTAAATCTCTCGCAGCCATCTGAATAGAAATCCCATTTTTGGTAGCGTATTCTTGTGTTTGGAAATTTATAGTATAAAAAGGAATCTTATTTTTTTCACAAAACTCTTGAACAAATAATTGATCTTGGTTAGCGTCTTCTCCTCTCAAATTAAAATTACAATGTGCTACACCAAAAGCTAGATTAGCTTCTTTAAACAAATGCAACATAACAATAGAATCCTTTCCTCCACTAACAGTTAATAGAGCTTTATCTGTTGCATTAAACAGTTTATTTTTTTGATAATATGTTATAAATCGATTTAACACCTATCAACTTAACACTTCTAGCATTGCTTTTGCTTTTAATAAACATTCATCATACTCCTTCTCTGGGTCAGACAGAGCAGTAATAGCTCCACCAACCATAAATGAAAGGTAATTATTTGTTGCATTATAAGCTATGCTTCTAATCACAACACTAAAATCAAAATCTCCTTTTTCATTAATGTAACCAACAGTACCTGAATATAAACCACGTTTAGTTTTCTCATATTGTTCAATTAACTTCATTGCTCTAATTTTTGGAGCACCAGTCATTGATCCCATTGGAAAAGTAGCTTTTAATATATCTTCAAACGAAACATCATTTTCAACTTGTCCAGAAACTGATGAAATCATTTGATGTACTTGAGGAAACGTATAAATTCCACACAATTCATTCACGCTAACTGTATTTTTTTTCGCAATTTTTGAAATATCATTTCTTACCAAATCAACAATCATCACATTTTCACTACGCTCTTTAGGATCACCAAATAATTGATCTTTTATAACCTTATCTTCTGCTAAAGTAACTCCTCTTTTTGCAGTTCCTTTTATTGGTTGAGAAAGAATTCTACTACCCTCCTTTTGAATATAACGCTCAGGGGAAGCTGACATTAAATAATTATTATCACACTTTACAAAACATGAGAATGGTGTTGGTGATTTTTTATTCAATTTGATATAGATATCTATTGGATTAACCTCAACCTTTTCAGAAAAATATTCTTGGCAATAATTTACTTCGTAAATATCTCCTAACTGAATGTGTTCTTTTAATTGAGTTACTGTTTTCAAATAGTCTTCCTTAGAAATTTTTGGTAATACTTCTATTTTTTCTTGCTCAATCTCTTCGATGGAAGTCTTTTCAATTTCAGAAATTATTACCTCTATTTTTTCTAAATAATCATTCGAAAAAACAATTTCAACTTTATCCTTCTCTAACTTAAAAAGTAATTCTGGGGTAAAAAAATGTTTTTCTGGAAATTGAATTCCATCAAAATGGTTAGAAAACAATTCTTCTATTTTATTCTTATAATCATAAGAAATAAATCCAAACTGATTCTTGTTTTTATCTAAACCATTGTTATTAGAAACCGCAAAAAGATTGATTTTATCTACATCATTACTATTTAAAAAAACAACATTCTTCTTATCTTTAAAATAAGTTAGTAGTTGTTTTTCAAATAAATTCTTATTCGAAATAGTATGATTTATAACATTCATCTTACGCAGTCAATTCTAACTGTTTTGTAAGTGTTTTTAAACCTTCTTCAAAGCTAACAGGGTTATAACCTAAATCATTTACAGCTTTATCTAAAATAAAACCTGTTTTAGGTGGACGTTTTGCTGCTTGATTTAATGATGCAGATTTAATTGGAGTAACAATAGATTTATCCAATCCATAAAAATCAGCTACTTTATACACTAAATCGATAATACTCATTACATTTTTACCTGAAAGATGATAGATCCCTTCAGCTTGTTTTTCTGCAATTAAATAACACCCCATAGCTAAATCTTCTGCTAAAGTTGGAGAACGAAATTGATCATCAACTATCGTTAATGGGTTTCCTTTTTCTAAAGCTTCTTTTGCCCATAAAACAATATTTGAACGACTCATATCATCTACAATTCCATAAACGATAATTGTTCGAGCAATACTCCATTTAATATTACTTGCAGCCAACAACTTTTCAGCTTCGTATTTTGATTCTCCGTAATAGCTTAATGGATTTGGCTGATCTACTTCTTTGTAAGGCCCTTGCTCTCCATCAAAAATAAAATCCGTAGAAAGATGTATTAAATGAGAGTTATTCTTTTCTGAAGCTTCAATAAAGTACTTAACTGCATTTACGTTTAAATCCCAGCATAATTCTTTATCTGATTCACAGGCATCAACATTAGTCATTGCAGCTGTATTAATAATTGCATCTGGATTAAAACCATCTACAACATTTAATACTTCTTCTTTATTGGTAATATCTAAAGATTGATATTGATATCCTTCCTTATCCTTAATTCTATTCTCTCCTTTTGAAGTAGCTAACAATTCTACATTGTTGTTTGCTGCCAACAATTTAATTAACTTTTGACCTAAAAGTCCATTACTTCCCGTGATTAAAATTTTCACTTGTAAATATTTTATTTGTTTAATAAATTTTGCTGAGTAGCAAATTCTCTAAAAGCATCAATTTGATCTATTGTTCCTAACACAAATATTTTTGCTTGTGGGGTAATTACCGTATCTGGTGAAGGATTTATAATATACTCTCCTTCAGGGGTTCTAAAACCAACTATATTCGCTCCAGATTTATCTCTAATACCTAACTCTCTAATTGTTTTATTTTTTAATTCATCAGGAAGATTTTCAAAGGTAATTTCTTCCAAATTAACAGAACTTGTTCCTTGTCCCATTACATAATCCATAAACTCAATAACATCTGGTTTAATAACTAATGAAGCCATATGAGCTCCTCCAATTTTATCAGGCATTATTACATTATCCGCTCCTGCTCTTTTTAATTTTTTATCAGAATTATCCTTTGATGCTCTACTAATAATTAAAAGGTCAGGGTTCATTTCTCTAGCGGTCAATACTACAAAAAGATTATCAGCATCTTTAGGTAAAGTAGTAATTAAAGATGATGCTGTTTGTATTCCTGCTTTCTCTAAATATCTTTCTAATGTTGCATCTCCTTCAATAAACGGAATATCATGTTCTTCACGTAATTCATCACTCAACACCTTATCTTGTTCTATGACAACATATTTTCTACGATGAGATTTAAGTTCTGTTGCTGCTTGTTTACCGTTTCTACCGTAGCCACAAATAATTGTATGATTGGAAATTTTACTCACTTTCTTGTTTGTTCTTAAATCTCTAAAATAAAGTTTATACTCTCCATCTAATATATAATTAGAAATAGATGTTACAGCATATACAAATGTACTAAAGCTAAAGATAATCAAAAATGCTGTAAATATTCTACCAATATCAGATAAGGGTCTAACTTCGTTAAAACCTACAGTAGAAACTGTTAATACAGTCATATAAAATGCTTCACCTAAAGTATAGCCTTCTATCAATATAAATCCTGTAATTCCAAAAAACAGAATAGTAATTAAGAGAAGTAACGCAAGGTATACCTTTCTAAAGTACGTGAAATTAAATAATGTATGTTTTAAATATCCCAAACAGATCTACGTTTTTTAAGCTTAAAATACTCTTTATGCTCCAATAAAAAAGCCATAATTAAGTAAACAAAAATTGGGGAACCAAAAGTTAAAAATGAAAGATAAATAAATGTCATTCTTATTCTACTTGATTTTAATTGAAGTTTTTCTCCCCACCATGAACAAACTCCAAAGGCTTGCTTTTCAAAATATGAAAGGATTTTATTAATCATGATTGGAGGATTTTATTTCCGATACTGCAATTTAAACATTTTTTTTGAGAACAATAATTGTTCTTAAGTTCTATCAATGATTGGGTATGCATTGCATTACTTGATTTTACGCCTAATTCAGTCCAATCTTTTACAATGGAATTGTTTTCTGGTTTGATATTTTCGAGAAATTTCAAAGCCTTATCCACCAATTCTTCTTTTTGATTTACTTTTCCATAAACAAAAGTAAATGGTACAATAACATTGATAATAATAGTATTGATGGTATTAATTCCTATTTTTTTAAGTGTTTCTTCTTTAGCCAATTCTCCAAATTGATAGTGAGTATCCCAATATTCAGAAGCTTTAACTGCAAAAAGCTCCTGGAGCTCTTTTATAGAATTTGTTTCGATTACTTTAGAAAACAAACGTGCTTCTCTACTCAATAAAGTAGACAATTGAGCAATTCTTATTGTCGGAAAATTATTTGGACGTAAACGCAGCATCTTCCATAAGTTTTTATCTAAAGGAGACAATTCAAATTTTGATCTTAAAAATTGATATTCTTTTTTAAGCTTTTGAAAATATTCATCTTCAATATCATCTTCTAAATAACCAGCTTGTCCGAACAGTAACGATTCAATTGCAAACAAACTGTGATGCTTTTCAATAATTTTAAGTACGGTATTTTTTGCCAACAATTCAAATGGTAAAGGGTTCACTTTTAATCCAAAGTACTTAAATAGATATTGATAAAAAGTCTCTTCCCAATTGTTTTGATTTTGATGAAGTGTTACCTGAATCTCTTCAGCCTTTCGCTCTAAACGTTCTATTGCTAAACGACTAAGCCATGATTGAATAGTAAATTCATCAACTGTTTTAATTTGATTTCTACAAGAAATATCAGCACCTGATTGATCAATAAGTTTACTGTGGTTCTCTATTAAACTTTTATCAATAAGATCCTTTAATTCTAAAGTTGGAATATCGTTTCCATCTTTATCTAAAATCTGTTTATCATTATTATAAACAACGTGAAGGATCACATTATTATATGCTTTATCAAACTGATGTTTATGTTTAATCCAATCTGAGGAATTAATATGAAGTTCAATATTTCCGGCCCAAACAGTTTCGTCAATTTTAACTTTACCATTAAAAAAATCAGGACCAGCATCTGTATTATGTAATCCAAAATCGGTTACTTCAATTTTTTTATCATTTTGGATAATAAGCTTTGAAGTATTAAACAACTTGTACTTCCAGATGTAATGTAATAAATCTTCTTTCAACTTTTACTCAAAATCTTCTCCAGCAACTGAATCATCAGCGGATGATGCTCTTTTTGCTTTTTTACTCTTCATGCTTGCTTTTGCGATATCAGAGCTTGTTGTAGTTTTAGTAATCGTATCAGCCGATAATAAACTTGATTGAATTTGAGTTTGAAGATCTCCAACACTACTTGGAGAATAGGGCATAAAAATAGTATTTACTCCATCCTCAGCTAAGCGGCTAATCGTATCATAATGTTGGGTCATAAATAACATATTCATTACCTCACGACCAGTTACACCATCTTCCATTGCTCCTCTAACCTCTTCTACAGAGTTCTTTAAACCATTGGCAATAGCAACTCGCTGATCAGCAATACCTTGACCTTGTAGTTTTTTACTTTGAGCTTCTGCTTCTGCAGCTGCAACTACCTTAATTTTATCTGCTTCTGCATACTCTTTTGCAGCTTCTTTCATACGTTTTGCAGCATTAATTTCATTCATTGCATGCTTTACTTTAGCATCAGGATCAATGTCAGTTATTAATGCTTTTATGATAGCATAACCATATTCTTCAATTGTTTCGGATAATTCTGTCTGAACTGCTTTTGCTATTTTATCTTTTTCACTAAATACATCATCTAAAAGCATATTTGGCACCTCAGATCGAATAGAATCAAAAACATAAGATTGAATTTGTCTTGCTGGATTATCAAACTTATAAAACGATTGTCTAATCCCTTCATTACTTTCTACTACATAATACTGAACGGAAACAATCATTCGAACAAAAACATCATCTTTTGTTTTCGTTTCTACTTCAACAGGCAATTCCATTACTCTCAAATTAACAGTACCTGCTTTTTTATCTATTATAGGTATTTTAAGGTTAAAACCTGAACTAGCTATTCTATGAAATTTTCCTAAACGCTCTATAACAACAGCTGTTTTCTGTTTAACGATAAAAAACAATCCTAATGTAAAAAGAACTGCAAACAGCCCTAAAATAATTTTAAAAATAAACTCTGGTCCCATAATGTAAAATTTAATAATGAATTATAAAAATATCGAATTTTAAGCTAAAAATTCTTCTAACAAGATAGCCATTTCTTTTTGAACTTGCAAAGCAGAATTTCTCGCTGCTGAGGCAAACTTTTCGTCATTGCCCGCATAAATAATTCCTCTAGAAGAATTAACCAACAAACCACAATCTTTATTCATTCCGTATTTACATACTTCAGATAAAGAACCTCCTTGAGCTCCAACTCCTGGCACCAATAAAAAACTATCTGGAACAACATTCCTTATCTCTGTAAACATTTCAGGCCTTGTAGCTCCCACAACGTACATTAAGTTTTTATCGTTACCCCATTTTTTAGACTGTTTTAAAACTTTTTCAAAAAGCTGTTCATTCCCATCATTAAAAAACTGAAAATCATCAGCCCCTTTATTAGAGGTTAATGCTAAAAGAATAACCCATTTATCGTTAAACTCTAAAAATGGCATTACAGAATCACTTCCCATATAAGGAGCAACAGTAACAGAATCAAAATTAAGTGTATTTAAAAATGCATTGGCATACATCTTAGAAGTATTCCCAATATCTCCTCTTTTAGCATCAGCTATCGTAAAAATATCTTTAGGAATATAAGCTATTGTCTTCTCTAAACTCTCCCAACCTTTTGCACCTAAACTTTCATAAAAAGCCGTATTTGGTTTGTATGCAACACATAAATCTTTAGTGGCGTCAATAATTTGTTTATTAAACTCAAAAATTGGGTCCTCTTCTTTCAATAAATACTGAGGAATTTTATCAATGTCAGCATCTAAACCAACACATAAAAATGATTTCTTTATTTTAATTTGATTTATTAATTCCTCTTTATTCATAATCGTTTAATCTTCTAATCCTGCTGCTAATTTTTCAGTGTTTTCGGCAATCTTAAGTCCTTCTACAATCTCATCAATGTCTCCCGCTATAATGTTATCTAAACTATACAAGGTTAACCCAATTCTATGATCAGTAACTCTTCCTTGAGGATAATTATATGTTCTAATTTTTGCAGATCGATCTCCTGTAGAAACTTGAGATTTTCTTTCTGTAGCTCTTTCCAATTCTTTCTTAATAACTTCAGCTTCGTACAATCTCGTTTTTAAGACTTTTAACGCTTTATCATAATTCTTAATTTGAGATCTTCCATCCTGACATTCAACTACAACTCCTGTTGGAATATGTGTTAAACGTACTGCAGATTCTGTCTTGTTTACGTGCTGTCCACCTGCCCCAGATGCTCTATAGGTATCTTTTCTAATATCCTCTTTTCTAACTGTTATATCCACATCCTCTGCCTCAGGCAAAACCGCAACTGTAACGGCAGAAGTATGAACCCTACCCTGAGTTTCTGTTTTTGGGACTCTTTGAACACGATGTACACCAGATTCAAACTTTAAAACACCATAAACATTTTCTCCTTCTACACTAAAAGAAACTTCTTTAAAACCACCAGAAGTACCCTCTTGCATAGTCATGGTTTCCGTCTTCCAACCCTTACGTTCTAACCATTTTATATACATTCGATATAAATCTCCAACAAAAATTGCTGCCTCATCTCCTCCAGTACCTGCTCTAATTTCTATGATAACATTCTTAGAATCCTCTTCGTCTTTAGGAATCAACATGATCTTCACTTCCTCATCCATTTGAGTCTTTTCAGTCAATAGCTCATCTAATTCCATTTTAGCCATATCTACAAACTCTTTATCTGTCTCTGTAGCTATTATTTCTTTACTAGCAGCAATATTGTCAATAACATCTTTATACCTATTGTAAACCTTTACAATTGTTCCTAATTCTTTATACTCTCGATTAATCTTTACATAACGAGACATGTCAGAAATAATCTCAGGATCAACAATTTGCTCGCTAACCTGATCATAACGAATACTAATCTGTTCTAATTTCTTTAATAAACTACTCATACTATCTTAGTTATATATGAACTCTCCAAACTCACTTTTTATCGTTAGCTGTTTCTTCCCTTCAGACTCTACTCTACCAACAATTTTCGCATCAACATTAAATGATTTTGAAATAGCAATAATATCGTTTGCAATTTCTTGAGGAACATAAATTTCCATTCTGTGTCCCATATTAAATACTTTATACATCTCTCTCCAATCTGTTCCAGATTGTTCATGTATCATTTTAAATAATGGTGGCACATCAAACATATTATCCTTTACAATTTGAAGATTATCTACAAAATGTAAAATTTTAGTTTGAGCCCCTCCACTACAATGAACCATTCCATGAATATCTCCTAAATGATTATCTAATATTTTTTTGATAATTGGAGCATATGTTCTAGTTGGTGATAAAACCATTTTACCTGCATTTAACGGTGCTCCTTCAACACTATCCGTTAAAGAATAACCTCCAGAATAAACTAAATCACTTGGCACACTTGGATCAAAAGTTTGAGGATATTTTTCTGCAACAGATTTATTAAAAACATCATGTCTAGCAGAGGTCAATCCATTACTCCCCATTCCACCATTGTATTCTGTTTCATAAGAAGCCTGTCCAAATGATTCTAAGCCTACAATAACATCTCCAACAGTAATATTAGCATTATCAACTACTTCAGATCTTTTCATTCTACACGTAACAGTAGAATCTACAATAATTGTTCTTACTAAATCACCAACATCTGCCGTTTCTCCACCTGTAGAATGAATTCCAATTCCTTGACTCTTTAAATCTTCTAACAACTCTTCTGTTCCATTTATTAAAGCTGCTAAAACTTCTCCTGGAATCAAATTCTTATTTCTTCCAATAGTTGATGATAATAAAATATTATCTACTGCTCCAACACATAATAAATCATCAATATTCATGATTAAGGCATCTTGAGCAATTCCTTTCCATACTGAAACATCTCCAGTTTCTTTCCAGTACGCATAAGCCAATGACGATTTAGTTCCTGCCCCATCAGCATGCATAATAACACAGTAATCTTCATCTCCGGTTAAATGATCCGGAATAATTTTACAAAAGGCTTTAGGAAATAAGCCTTTATCAATATTTTTTATTGCATTGTGCACATCTTCCTTATCGGCAGAAACACCTCTTTGCATATATCTTTCTGATTTATCCATTCTCTGAATTTTTCACAAATTTAATACTCTATTTGTTGTTGACATATAGATATAAAAAAAACATCCTGAAAGTTATCAGGATGTTTTTTAAATTATGTTAATAAGCTATTTTACTTCTTCAGCAGTCGGAGGAACAAAGTCATCTCCAATTACTTTAAAGTCTGTACGTCTATTACGTTGTAAAGCCGCATCTTGCTCTTCTTTTGTCTTCAATGATTTAATGAACTTCTCAGTTAATACAACTCCACCCATTCCTTTAATTGGCTCATTTTCTCCCATTCCTTTTGCTTTAATCCTATCAGGATGAATTCCTTTTTCTTTTACTAAGTAATCCACACAAGATTGAGCTCTTTTCTGAGATAATTTCTGATTAGCCGCTGTAGAACCTCTGTGATCTGTATGTGATCTTAACTCAATAATTAACGTTGGATTCTCTGTCATAATATCATATAAGAAATTTAAAGAATCTTTGTATTGAGGTTGTAAATCCCACTTTGCAGTTTTGTACTCAATAAGAGGTAACTTAATTACAACATCTTTAAACGGCTGTAATGCATACTCGTGGAAAAATTTCTTAGAACCTTCTAAACCAACAGTAGTTTCTTTTCCTTTAGCTACTAAATAACTTTGTTTCTCAACTACTAAAGAATAAGATGTTTCTGGATTAATATATCTATCTGGTCCATTTTCTAGAAAAAAGAAATTTCCATTCTCATCAGTTGTTGTTTCAGCAGAACTACCATCAGTTCCAATTAATTTAACTTTTGCATTAGCTAAAACTGCTTTTGACTCAATATCTTTTACAACCCCTTCTAAAGAAAATAACATTGGAGGTAAATAGAATTCCCAAATATCATCACCACCTTTTCCGCCTTCTCTTGAAGTATTAAAGAAACCTCTCTCTTTATCTCCTTCAAAAACAATTCCGAAATCATCTGCTTCAGAATTCATAGGAACTTGTAAATTCTCTACTCCTCCCCATTGGTTAGCTCCAGTACTTGTAGCTTTAAAAATATCTAATCCTCCCATTCCAGAATGACCATTAGATGAAAAATACAATTCTCCATTTTCTCTAATATAAGGGAATGCCTCATTACCAGGAGTATTAATTTCAGAACCTAAGTTTGTCGGTTTAGACCATGTTTTAGCCTTTTTATCATAAGTAATGTACCACAAATCAATTCCTCCTTGTCCACCTTCTATATTAGCAGAAAAAACTAATGTTTTATCATCTGGAGAAATTGCAGGATGACGTACTTTCATAGTATCATCTGCAATTGTAATATATTCTGGTTCTCCCCATTTCTGTCCAGCTTTTTTAGCCTTCATGATACCACAACCTGCTACACCATCTTTTTTCACTTCACATCTTGTAAAGTAAATCTCATTTCTCTTTTTATTTAAACAAGATGATCCTTCACTTGTTGGAGAGTTAATTGTTTCATTTAAAACAACTGGCTCACTCCACTTCCCTTTTCTATCTCTTTTAGACCTATAGATATCAGCAAAATTCATCCCCGTAATATCAGAAACTCCAGAACCTGCAGAACCTTGTCTTGTAGAAGTGAAATAAATCTCCATATTCTTTTTATCTGCAAAAACAGGAGAGAAATCATAATCTTCAGAATTTAATAAAGGCATTGGGTTAACAACTGTTCTTGTCGGTTCATCCAACCACTTTTTAGCCAATTCACAAGATTTAATACCAGCATCAGCTCTTTTGTCGCTAGGGTTGGCAGCTTTATATTTGTTAAATTGAACTATAGCTTCTTCGTACTTCCCTTGTTCCTTATAGATATTAGCTACATGATAAATAGCTATTGGGTTTTCATACTTAGCTTTAACCGCTTTATTATACCAAACTGCAGCCTGCTTACCAGCATGCTTATTTCTATAACATTCTGCTATTTGAAATAAAATTTCAGATTTAACCTCTTTTTTAGACTCTTTAGTATAAGCTTTCTTATACATTTTAATTGCTTTATAATACTTAAAGCCATTGAAAGCCATATCAGCCTCTTGCTTATAATTTTTCTGAGCATTTACAGTTAAACTAAAAACTGCTAACAGGGCAAATACGCCAATAATTCTAATTACCTTCATATACAAATACGTTAATTTTCTTTGAATAGCCGCTAAAGTAAAACATCTTTTTAACTAATCAAAGTAAGTTTGATAAAAAAAACCTCTTTCAACTTAGAATCTAAAGGGATAAACAAGTCCATATTTAAGACAAAACTATCTTGTAAACAACAATTCTCTTAACTTAGGCAACGGCCATAACTCATCATCAATTAGAATCTCTAACTTATCTGAATGATATTTAACTTCATCAAAATAAGGCTTCACTTTATTACAATATGCTATCGCTTTCTTCTCTGAATCCTCAATTTTATTTGCTTTTTTTCGCTCAGCCAACATAGCTTCCGACTTCTCTTTTATTGCATTTAAGTGCTTAGATATATCTTTTAAAATCTGTAATTGAGTAGCTGCTAAGTCCTTAGCATCTTTACCAAAAATATCACTCATCCCTTTTACATTATCAATCAAAACATTCTGATATTTAATTGCAGTAGGAACAATATGGTTTTGAGCAATATCACCAAGTGTTCTCGATTCTATTTGAAGCTTCATGATATAATTTTCAAGTTCAATCTCATACCTAGCGTCTAATTCTACTTCAGAAAGCACTCCTAAGTCTCCAAATAATTTTTTTGTTTCTTTTTGAACCATTACCTTCAAAGCACTAGGCGTATCTTTTAAATTAGATAAACCTCTCTTTTTTGCTTCTTTAACCCATTCTTCTCCATACCCATTTCCTTCAAAACGAATATCTTTAGATTCTTTAATCAACTTCTGAAGCTCTTTTAAAATTGCCTCATCTTTCTTTAATCCTTTCGCAATTCTAGCATCAACTGATTTTTTAAACTCTTGTAACTGTTTAGCAACAATAACATTTAAAGCAGTCATAGAATGTGCACAATTTGCAGTAGAACCAACTGCTCTAAACTCAAACTTATTTCCTGTAAAAGCAAAAGGTGAAGTTCTATTTCGATCAGTATTATCCAACATAATCTGAGGAATCTTACCAATACTTAATTTCAATTCCGTTTTATCTTCTGGAGTCATTTTTCCAGCTTTAACATTTTTTTCTAACTTATCTAACATCTCTGTTAATTGCGAACCTAGAAAAACAGAAATAATTGCAGGTGGTGCTTCATTTGCTCCTAACCTATGATCATTTCCTGCAGAAGCAATACTTGCTCTTAAAATATCAGCATTATCATAAATAGCCTTAATTGTATTTACCAGAAAAGTCAAGAATCTAAGATTCGTTTTTGGATTTTTACCGGGAGCTAATAAATTTACACCAGTATTTGTAGATAACGACCAGTTATTGTGTTTTCCTGATCCATTTAAACTTCCAAATGGCTTTTCATGTAACAACACTCTAAAATCATGTTTTCTTGCTATTTTCTCCATCAAATCCATTAACAATAGATTATGGTCGTTGGCCAAGTTTGTTTCTTCAAACATTGGTGCACACTCAAACTGATTTGGGGCTACCTCATTATGTCTTGTAGTTACAGGTATTCCTAATTTCAATGCCTCTATTTCATATTCTTTCATAAAAGCTTCAGCTCTTCCAGGAATAGAACCAAAATAATGATCATCTAATTGTTGACCCTTAGCAGGGTTATGCCCAACCAAAGCTCTACCTGTCATCATAATATCAGGTCGAGCATTATACAAAGCCTTATCTATAAGAAAGTATTCTTGCTCCCAACCTAAACTAGCACTTACTTTATTTACATTTTTATCAAAATATTGACAAACACCAACAGCCGCATCATCTACAGCGTTTAATGCTTTCAATAAAGGTATTTTAAAATCTAAAGATTCTCCTGTATAAGCAATAAATACAGTTGGAATACACAATGTTTTATCAATTACAAAAGCTGGAGAAGTAGGATCCCAAGCCGTATAACCTCTTGCCTCGAATGTATTTCTAATTCCTCCATTTGGAAAACTAGAAGCATCAGGCTCCTGTTGAACCAAATTCTCACCATCAAAACGTTCTAAAGCTCTACCTCCACTAATTGGCGTAAAGAAAGAATCATGCTTTTCTGCTGTTGAACCAGTTAACGGCTGAAACCAATGCGTATAATGTGTCACACCTTTAGTCAATGCCCAGTCTTTCATAGAAGAAGCAACTTGATTTGCCATACCTCTATCCAAACGAACCCCTTTATTAATAGCATTCATTACGCTCTTATAAGCTTCTTTCGGAAGGTATTCTTGCATTGTTTCCTCAGTGAAAACATTTGTTGCATAATAATCTGATGCTTTATCTGAAGGGAATTCAACATGTTTTGGTTTTCTCTCAAGAACATCTTCTAAGGCTTTAAATCTAAAAGTTGACATATTATCTATTAATTTAAGGTTATTTTGATAAAATCAGATGCAAATGTATTTTAAATCAGGGTTGTTTTTAAAAAAAGTTGCTTTTTTTTATTAACACCCCCTAATTTTTAATCAAACCGAAAATAAAAACAAGGTGTAACCAATAATTGATAATAAAAAAATCCCACAAGCATAAAACTTGTGGGATCATATTTCTTTTTGTTTAGTAAAAAAACTAGATAGGAAGAACAGCAATCTCTACCCTCATATTCTTTTTAACATCTTTTTTATCAATTGGAGATCCTACACCAACAATTTCTCTTTCAATCCTCTCCTTTTTAACACCCTTAGATATTAAATACTTATAGACTGCACCTACTCTTTTTCCAGCCAATTTTTCAACTGCACTTTCAGATTCATCTATAAAACCAGACAACTTGATCTTTTCATCAATATTTTCATCAAGATAAACTACAACTTGATCCAACTTAGCTAATGACTCCTTTGCCGAAAATTCACCTTCACCAAACATAATCCTCATCCCATCAACCTTTCCATCTTCAGCAACACTAGGAATTCCGGCAACCTCCTTATCCACCTCAGTTGAACCATCAGTATTAATAATCTTAACCGTTGTAGTATTAACACTCTTATCACTACTAAAATCCTTCCTTACAGTTTTCACATTCTCCATACCTGGAGTCACATCACAATCACATTTTTTAACATCCTTTCTAGCAATAACAGAAACATTATCTATATAATAGTAAGCATCATTTATTTGCGGCTTTGTAAAACCTTTTGGTCTCTTTACTTTTTTATAACCAACTTCCGCATCATCCGTAAAGTTCCCTATAGTCAAGTATTCCTCACCACCTTTAGCCTTATAAACACCACATACTGGAGTCCAATAAAACTGTGTTTCGTAAATTGTTAATTTCCTACTCTCTATAAATTCCCCAACTTTTAACACATCAGAATTATTAGCCGTTACTGCTGATCCAGTAACAGCAACACCAAGGTGGTTACAAGCAAACTTTGATAAATCAGCTAAACTAACATGAAACTGCACACAATACTCTTCACCTTCCTTTAGTTTTTCCGTTAATTGAACCTGCAAATAACTTCTAGGAGTTTTGTTCTTATAGCTATACGCAACAATCCCTGCATAACCAGAACCTTTCATAGGCTTCTCTTCTCCGTAAGAATTTTCTGGAACTGAAATATCATAATTCTTAGTTTTCTCAACATACAAATCTGCAAGAGCAAGTGTAGGCGAAACCCAAGGGGTAGCAACCTTAATTTCACCTTTATACTTTATCTTTTTTTCAATTTTTTCAAACGTAGGGTTTGGAACCAGGTTAGTTTGAGCAATCCCGACAAGAGTAATCAGGGAAAATATAATTAGCAATGTATTCTTCATAATATTATTTTAATGCAAAATTATCAAATTTTATACCGAAAAAAAAAGATGATATTTAATCTACAATTTAAACCAACAAAAAAGGCCGCCCGAAGGCGACCCTTTTCTAGTTCACACTCTTACCATAAAAATTAACCTTAATCAACTCTTCTAAGAGCATTCTTTTACCATTATAAAATGGCGTTATCCAAGCATCTTTTTGTCCAGATTTAATTATTTTTTGTCTTAACACTTCTGCTTCAGACATTGTAACATAACTACCCTGTGTAAACCTTGTAATTCCATCAGGATAACCTAAAACTAAAGGGTCTCCATATTGCTTCAAATGATCCCATTTATAATTTTTCGGAAAACGATAAGCAGCTATCTGAACCTTAAACTCTAATCCTTCAGCACAAGAATTACCTCCTGTTGCAATCAATTTATTATACACTTCTTTATCATTCAAATCCTTACCCACAAACCATGAAAAATCTATCATCCCTACTGTTCCACATGGCTCCTTTAAAACATCTTCTACCACAGGAACCGGAACCTCCTCCACTACTGGCTCTTCAACTACAGGTTCTTCAACAACTGCAACCTCCTCAACAACAGAAACCTCTTCAACTACTGGCTCTTCAACTACTGGCTCTTCAACCACAACAACCTCTTCTACAGGTTCTTTTAAAGGAATACCCAACTCTTCACGCTGCTTATCTTCAATATCGTCAACCTTCTTGTCTTGACCAAAAACAAACACAGTAACAAAAGCATCTTTTTGCGCCTCTTCCTTTTCCGCTAACATTTGCTTAAAATCCTCCGCTGCCTTAAGCGTTTTAAATGGCCCAAATGTATAACGAGTCATTCCATCAGGATAAGTTTTAGCAGTTACCTTCCCATACTTCTCCAAGTATTGCAATTTAAAATCATTGGTATCTTTTACTGCTCCAACCTCAACCTTAAAAGTTAAACCAGTAATTGTTTTACCTTCTGCATCTGCCAAACTCTCATTAGTAAGATCCACATCTGTAACCTCTTCTAAATTAATAGCGCTACCATCATTCTCTTCGGCAACCTGAGTCGTATCCGCATTAGTCAACTCATCATGAATGTTTTTATCAGAAAAATCCGTCTTAGTATATTCCTCGTTATAAAACTGTTTAAATGATTTTTCCACCCCATTATCATTCACCTTAACCTCTAACTCATTACAACTTTCATTTTTAGAAACCATTTCCTCTTTAGCAATTTCTGAAGCTAACAAGGTTTCAAAAGGACCTATAATGCTTTTAGTTGTACCATCTGGATATTTAACACTATTAATTTTAGCCAATATTTCAGCATCAGTATTAGCAGAATCAATACAATCAGCATCTAAAAAATATTGAACTCCTGCAATTTTTTCTTCACCTCTTTCATTCAAAATTTTAGAATGAATCATCTCCTCATAACCTTCTTTTGTATTTTCTTTCTTATACTTTTCTATCTGATTATCAATCTTCCCTTGTAATGGATCCAAATCATCAGATATTCCAACAACATTTTTTTCTGAATAAACATTAAAATCATGTTCAACCTCAACATAAGTAGCCAAAGACTCCACATCAATATAATCGATTTTTGTTTCATAACCCTCAACCTCAATAGCAATCTTATATTTATTACCAGGGGTTAATGCCAACATATACTTTCCACTCGTAGAGTTTGATTTAAACTTACCTTCTAATTCTCCAGTCTTATCATTTGTAACAGTAATATCAGCTTCCTGAGGTGTCCCATCTGCTTGAGTTACACCAACAATTAAAGCAAGTATTGGTCTTTTCCCAAAATGCCCAGGGCTAACCGTATAAATATCGTGAGTACCCAATTCACTTCTTCCCGAAGTAGAATAATAACCTGTTTTAGCATCTGCTGACAATACATAATATCGATCATCATCAATTGTATTTACCGGATACTTAACATTTTCTGGCTCATCCCAACCTTCATCCGTAAGATACGTATAAAAGATATCATACCCTCCCATACTATTATGTCCTTTTGAACTAAAATACATTGTTTTTCTATCCGGATGTATAAAAGGCGCATCATCATCAAACCGAGTATTTATTACTGGCCCTAAATTTTTAATTTCTCCCCAAGAATTATCTGGCTGCAATGTTGAAGAATACAAATCCCTACCTCCAAATCCACCTTCTCTCTCACTAGCAAAATAAATCGTTTTACCATCACTCGTTAAAGTAGCACTTCCTTCCCACTCTGATGTATTTATTTCTCCTTTCAATTTTTCTGGCTTACTCCAGTCTTCCCCTATTAAATTACTATAATAGATATCTCCATTATCTGCCTTAGTTTGTTTGTAAACAAAAAGCATCTGACCATCAACAGACAATGCTATACTTGCATCATGTCCTACCGTATTAATATTATCCGCAATACTCTCTGGCTCCAACCAATCTTCACCCAACCTATATGAAACCATTATATCTTCATAATAACTCCCATCAGGATCTGGCTTTCCAGTAGGCCCCAACAAACCACCTTTACTCTTATCTCCCGAATAAGTAAATATCATCATAGATTCATCAGGAGTAATAACAGGAACATATTCAGAATGCTCTGTATTAATAGGTGATCCAATATTATTAATCTCAACAGCTAAACTATCCTGCAAATAAATTTTAGCATTTTCACAGTATATTATATTTTGACGAGCAATTGCTTTTTGCTCATCCAAAACACCATCTACAGCTATATAATCTTGATAAGCCATAACAGCATCATCAAACCTATTATTAACAGCATATGCTCTTCCTAGATAAAAATTGACCTCATTAAACTCTGCATTCTCCTCCTTTACCTCTAACAACGTTTTTAACGCATCTTGTTTTCTATTTTTAAAGTAAGAACAACAAATCCCTTTCATTAGTTTATAATAAGGGTCTGTTGGTTTATTATTAGATAGTTTCTCAAATATTTTTAATGCTTTAGGAATATTTTTACTTTCCTCATCTTCATAATAAAACTCTGCTTTTTCAAGCAATTGTTTCTCTTCTTTACTTGAAATTTTTTCTTGAGAATAAGCAGAATTAACAATCAAAATTGTTAACAATAATCCTATTGTATATTTTCGCATAAGCATTTTAAAACCAGATTTATAGATTAAATCGAAGCTAAAATATATTAAATAAGCAATCTTAGTTATTAACACATTTTACAGTTATTAACTTAGTTATTAACACTGCTTTCAATTTTAGTAACTTATATTTGTCAAAAAATCGTGTAATAACAAGGGATGGAGTATAATTTTTTAGAGCTTAAAAATGGAATTAGAATTATTCACAAACCTGTAAAAAGTGAAGTTGCACATTGCGGTTTTATCGTTAAAACAGGGTCTAGAGATGAAAAAACTATAGAAAATGGAATCACTCACTTTATAGAGCATGCCATTTTCAAAGGAACTTCTAAACGAAAATCTCATCACATATTAAATCGCATAGACAATGTTGGTGGAGAAATAAACGCATTTACTACCAAAGAGCAAACTAGCATTTATGCTTCCTTTACAAAACAACATCTAGAAAGAGCATTGGAGTTATTAACCGACATTCTTTTCAACTCCACCTATCCAGAAAATGAACTTAAAAAAGAAAAGGATGTAATTATTGACGAGATCAACTCCTATCAAGACAGCCCTTACGAACAAATTTATGATGATTTTGAGGAACTTATCTTTAAAGATCATCCATTAGGAATGAACATATTGGGCACGACTGAAAGTGTTAAGAAAATCAATAGAAAACAGATATTAGAATTTATAAAAAACGATTACCTCACTAACGAAATTATATTTAGTGTTGTAGGAGATTTTCCATTTAAAAAAATTGAAAAACTCTGTAAAAAACACCTGAACGAAATCCCTGAAAAAACAACCAACAAGAAAAGAGCCCCATTCACCAACTACAAAACCATCCAAAAAGAAATTAAAAAAGACATTTATCAAACCCATTACATTACTGGAAATATTGCTTACGGAGCGCATCATAAACACAAAAATGGCTTTATACTGTTAAACAATATTTTAGGTGGTCCGGCAATGAATAGTAGATTAAATATGGGGATTAGAGAGAAATATGGGTTTACCTACAATATCGAATCCTCATATACGGCTTTCTCAGATACAGGGCTATTTTACATTTACTTAGGTACAGATCAAAAACACATTGAAAAAAGTATAAAATTAGTTCATAAAGAACTTAAAGTTTTACGAGAAAAAAAGATGACTTCTGCTCAACTCAAAAAAGCCAAACAACAAATAATTGGCCAAATAACATTATCAGAAGAAAACAATTGCAACATCATGTTAGGCATGGGAAAAAGCTTGTTACTCTACAACAAAATTGACTCTCTTCAAGAAACACACGCTAAAATTATGATGATTACTCAAGAAGAAATTTTAGGAATAGCAAATGAAGTTTTTGACACTAAACAATTAAGCAGTTTAACATTCTCACCAAATTAAAAATTATGGATTTTTTACCTGAAGAAATAGAAAACTTTGTTCTAAAAAACACCGAAAAAGAACCTGAAATCTTAGCAAATCTCAACCATGAAACTTGGGAAAAAGTACTAATTCCGAGAATGCTCTCAGGACATTTACAAGGAAGAGTTTTAAGCATGCTTACCCATATGATTAATCCTAAAACTGTTTTAGAAATAGGAACATACACGGGATATTCTGCAATATGCATGGCCGAAGGCCTACAGAAAGGCGGAAAAATTCACACCATAGATATTAATGAAGAACTCGAATCTATGGTAAACAACTATATCGAAAAATCTAACTTAAAAGACACTATCATTAATCATATTGGAAACGCAGTAGAAATTATTCCAACCTTAAAAGAACCTATAGACCTCGTTTTTATAGATGCAGATAAGATCAACTACTCTAATTATTATGACCTAGTTTTTGATCAAGTTAATTCTGGCGGATATATAATAGCAGACAATGTACTCTGGAGCGGAAAAGTAACTGAAGCAAAAGAAACGCTTGATCCCGATACAATTGCTCTGATAGACTACTCAGAAAAAGTTAATAATGATGACAGAGTCCAAAATGTATTGTTCCCAATTAGAGATGGATTAATGATCGTAAGAAAAAAATAACTACATTTATCCATATGAAAAAATCCTTAAGCATACTAAGACTTCTTGCCCTTTTAGAAGGTATATCTTTTTTAGTTTTACTTGGACTTGCCATGCCATTAAAATACTATTATGACAAACCAGAAATGGTTAAAATAGTAGGAATGGCTCATGGAGTTTTATTCGTTCTTTACACAATAAACCTCTTAATTGTACACCTTCAATTTAAATGGAGTTTTTTTAAAACTCTTGGAGCTTTTATTGCATCTTTTATTCCTTTTGGCACTTTTTATGCCGATAAAAAATGGTTTAGAGAAGCGTAATTATTTAAACGTATATCTAACCCCAAAAAAACCCCTAATCCCCTGATTAGCAGCATACACATATGAAGGGTCAAAAGTAAATCCTTGAGGGTTCCTCACTGGATCATCCACATTTTTATCAAACGGATCGAATGGTCGTAAAATAGAATAAACAGGTGGTGTATAGTTCAGTAAATTTTTAACTCCACCGTAAACCTCCCAATGCTTTTTAAACGTTTTGGTTATTTGAATATTCTGAATACTATACCAATCAGAATATGCTGGCCTAGTATCATTCTCTACAAGAGGCAATTTCATCGGACCATACACATTACCACTATAATCAATTTTAATGTTTGATTTATTAAACTTATAAGTCACGCCATATGTTCCCGAAATACTTTCTGTTAACAATTGTTTTTCCCTTTGCAAATCTCCATTCTCATCATTATTCATCTCATAAACATCCATAAATGTTCCACCTATTTTTATATTTAAAGGAGCAGAAAAATTAATACTCAAATCAAAGCTCACTCCTTGAGAAACTGCATATCCATCTAAGTTTTCATAAATAATTTGCTGAGGATTTGTTTCATAATCAGGAGATATTTTATTGGTAAAGTAGGTATAAAAAACACTTGCATCAAAATTGATAAATCCAAATTCGGTATTGATAAATCGTTGCCAATTTAAATTGGCATTATAAGATGTCTCTGGATTTAATGTACCATTAATAACAACCTCTCTAGAACCTGTAGTTGCAGCATGATCTTCTGTAAACAAATTAACAACTCTATATCCAGTACCCGTGCTTAAACGAAGCGTATTCTTATCATTAGGAGACCATTTATAATTAAACCTTGGGGTCATAATACTACCATGCCTATTATCATAATCATATCTAGCACCTAATAACATCTTATGTTTTTCATGCAGTATAATTACATCCTGAACAAACAAACCTGGTAAATATGCTACATCAGGATTATTCTGAACATTTAAAGTATCAGCCGTTTGTGTTGCCACAGTGTTATCATCATAATAGTTATAACGAAATGCAGCTCCAACCAAAACATCATGAACATCTAGTTTTTTATTCCAATGCAATTGACTAAAAGCAATTTTTTGATTCGCTATATAGGGAGTATTCCCATAAACCGAATTTTGATCGTGATTAGAATAAGAAAAACTCAACATCAACTTCTCTTTAAAAGGCAATTGATATTTACCTATAACCTCATACCTACTTGTATAAATAGACTCCCCATAAATACTATCACCGCCTCTATACTCCGGTGTCCACTGCATTTCTCCACCCCACCTATCTTCATAAATATATCTAAAAGCCATAGAGAAATCTCTATCCTTTTTCCTTTTAAAACTCCACTTATTAAATACAGACACTCTATCTTGTAAAGTAAGATCTGTAAAATTATCTCCATTATTATCAATCGGGTTTGAATAGTTAAAATAGCTAACACCTAATGATGAACTAATTTTTTCTGAAGGTTTAAACATCACTCCCACATCAGTATTAATTTCTCCCCAGGTTGTCCCAAAAACATCCACACTGAGTCTTGGTGTTTGTTCAGGAGATTTTGTAATAACATTGATCAATCCACCAACCGCTTCAGAACCAAAAAGTGTAGATGCTGGACCTTTAACAACTTCCATTTGTCCAATCATGCTATTGGGAATACCGTTTAATCCATAAACCGTAGATAAACCACCAACAATAGGCATCCCATCAATAGTAATCATAGTATAAGGTCCCTCCATTCCGTTAATATGAATATCACCAGTATTGCAAACACTACAATTAATTTGTGGGCGAACTCCATTTACAATCTGTAATGCTTCAAACAAAGCTGGTGTAGGATTCTTTTTAAAATAAGCGGGTTTATACACTTTAATTGGAACAGCGGATTCCATAATAGAAATTTCTTTCAACTCACCTGTAACTACAAACTCATCCAATTGAGCTGTGGTCTTTTCCATTACATGATTAAAAAAAGTTGGCTTCTCCGCTACTACAAGTATGGATTTCTTTACATTTTTATAACCCACACTAGAAATTTGAACAGTATATTTTCCTGCAGGGATTTCCTTTAAAGAATACTTACCATCTATATCTGTAGCAACACCAAAAGAAGTACCTACCAAACCTACATTAGCAAATGGAATTGGCTCTGCACCATCTTTAATTACACCGCTTATCGTTCCATTTTGCGAAAAGCAAAATAGAGGAAACAACATAATCAGCAACAAAAAACTTCTCATTTAACCTAAATTTTCGACAAATCTAATAAATATTTTTAGACTAATCTAAAAATATATTTACCCAAGTAGTTTATATTTTTTATCTTCGCTTAAATTTTATGCTAAAATGAACTCCTTTACAGAAGAAAATTATTTAAAAGCAATTTTTAAATTAAGTCAAAAGACCAATGATGGTGTTTCTACAAATGCCATTGCAGAGTCTCTAGAAACAAAGGCTTCTTCGGTTACAGATATGATAAAAAAATTATCAGAAAAAAAACTGGTAAACTACAAAAAATACCAAGGAGTAAGTCTTACTAAAAAAGGTAAAGATATTGCTGTATCTATCATTAGAAATCATCGTTTATGGGAAGTTTTCTTAGTAGAAAAGCTTAACTTTAAATGGGATGAAGTGCATGATTTAGCGGAAGATTTGGAACACATAAACTCCAAAAAACTAACCAATCAATTGGATGCCTTTTTAGAATACCCAAAATACGATCCTCATGGAGATCCTATACCAGATAAAGATGGAAATATTCACCGCCATCAAGACATAACTCTAGCCGACTTAAAACTCAATGAACAAGGTATTGTTGTTGGTGTTAAGGAGCATTCAAAAAGTTATTTAAACTACTTAGAATCGATCAACTTAGTATTAGGAACTGAAATAAAAGTAAAAGAAGTGGTTGATTTTGACCGATCAATGAGTGTTACAATCAACAAAGAAAACACCGTAAACATTTCTCATCAAGCAAGTAAAAATTTGATAATAAAAAGATCATGATAGAAGAATTAAAAGCCCTTATCCAAAGTATTGAAAGTCCAATACACCAGGCATTATATGCCTCATTATTTACTTGGGCATTAACTGCTCTAGGAGCAGCATTTGTTTTCTTTTTCAAATCTATTAACAGGGCAATCTTTGATGGAATGCTAGGTTTTACAGGAGGTGTTATGGTTGCGGCAAGTTTCTGGTCATTGTTAAGTCCAGCAATTGAAATGTCGGATGGAGAAGGTTTCATAAAAGTTATGCCTGCTGCAATAGGTTTCTTAGGTGGAGCACTTATGCTATATAGTCTAGATAAAGTACTACCCCATCTACACATCAATTTTAAACAAAGTGAAGCCGAAGGTGTAAAAACAGATTGGCACCGCTCAACATTGTTAGTGCTTGCCATTACTCTTCATAACATACCCGAAGGATTAGCTATTGGAGTTTTATTTGGTGGAGCAGCAGTTGGTTTTGAAGGTGCAAGCATTGGCGGAGCAATTGCCTTAGCTATTGGAATTGGAATTCAAAATTTCCCTGAAGGCATGGCTGTTTCTATGCCTTTAAGACGACAAGGTCTGTCCCGTTGGAAAAGTTTTAACTACGGACAACTTTCTGCAATTGTTGAGCCAGTTGCGGCCTGTTTAGGAGCATGGGCTGTTATGACATTTCAGCCAATATTGCCTTATGCTTTAGCTTTTGCTGCTGGAGCAATGATTTTTGTAGTAGTAGAAGAAGTAATACCTGAAACCCAAAGAGATAAGTATACCGACATTGCAGTTCTTGGCTTTATAGGCGGATTTATTATTATGATGATGCTTGATGTTGGTCTAGGTTAAATGCTACTTGATTTATAGTGTTTATTTTTTGGTTAATCCTTAATTTCGCCTCGTGAGTAATCAAATCAACATAAAAAATAAAAAAGCCAAATTCGAATATGAATTTTTAGAGAAATTCACAGCAGGCCTTCAACTTTATGGAACTGAAATAAAATCGATTAGAGCAGGAAAAGCAAGTATTGTTGAAGGTTACTGTTACGTAAACAACGGGGAAGTTTTTATCAAAAACATGTACATCTCCGAATATGAACAGGGTTCATACAACAATCATGAACCACGAAGAGACAGGAAATTACTCTTAAACCGTAATGAGATAGACAAGCTCGTTAAAAAGAAAAAAGATGTTGGTTTAACTATAGTACCCATTAGTTTATTCATCAATGGAAAAGGCTATGCCAAACTAGATATTGCTTTAGCAAAAGGTAAAAAATTACATGATAAACGTCATGATTTAAAAGCTAAAGATGATAAAAGAAGAATGGATAGAGCAATGAAAGATTAATGGTTAAAAAAATCCAAATATTATTGTTTTTAATCTTTACCAATCTTATTGGTTTTGCTCAGCTCGATGGTGCTGATAGAGAAGAAAAATGGGACTTAGACAATATCTATTTAGATGGAGTTGTTTCTGATTACTATTCGGGAAGATCAATTTCTGGAGTTAAAATAACTGCTACCGGAGGAGGGAAACCAATTAGTGGTTCTTCAGATGCAAAAGGACAATATAAGATGGTATTAGAATACGATAAAATTTACACCATCACTTTTTCTAAACCAGGTTTAACCAGCAAAACAATAACCATGAATACCAATGGGGTACCTGACTTAAAAAGACAAAAGGTACCTGACATGGGAGCAGAAATAACCATGTTTAAACCGAATGAATGTATTAAATCAGAAATGTTAAACGCTCCTATTGGACGAGCAATTTATTTTCCTAAAAAGAATGTAATGGATTGGGACATGGATTATTCTATGGATAAACTAATTGCTCTAAATGAAATGTTAGATGATTGTGCTGAAGAAGCTGCAAGAATGGAAGAAGAGGCTAAACAGAAAGAAAAAGATTACACTACTGCTATGAAAGAAGCAGACAAAGCATTTGCAAAAGAGGATTGGGAAAATGCTTCGGACAACTATAAAAAAGCAATTGATTTATTTAATGATAGACCTGAACCAAAAGATAAACTCAAACTAATTGAAACCGAAATAGCTAAAAAGGCTGAAGAAGAAAAAGCACGTGCAGAAGAAAAAGCGCGTGCAGAAGCTGAAGAAGCAGCTAAAAAAGAAGCCGAAGCTGCAGCCCAAAAAGCTGAAGAAGAACGACTGGCCAAAGAAAAAGCTGAAGCATTGGCCAAAGAAAAAGCATTGGAAGAAGAAAAAGCCAAAAAAGAAGCCGAAGCTGCAGCCAAAAAAGCGGAAGAAGAGCGAATTGCCAAAGAAAAAGCTGAAGCACTAGCCAAAGAAAAAGCTTTAGCAGAAGAAGAAGCAAATAAATTAGCTGAGATTGCAGCTAAAAAAGCTGAAGAAGAAAAACTAGCCAAAGAAAAAGCTGAAGCACTGGCCAAAGAAAAAGCATTGGCAGAAAAAGCTGCTTTAGCTAAAGCTGCTGAAGAGAAAAAACAATTGGAAGAAAAGGAAAAAGCCTTAGCAGAAGCTCAAAAAGAAAAAATTGAAAAAAAGAAAGCGGAAAAAGAAGCGCTAACTAAAGCTGCTGAAGAGAAAAAACAATTAGAAGAAAAAGCAGAAAAACAAGCTTTAGCAAAAGAAGCAGCTATAGCTAAAAATGCAGCAAAAAGAGTTGCAGCAGAAAAAAAAGCAGAAGAGGAGAAAGCAAAAGAAGAAAATCTTGCAGCTATAGCTAGTGCTAAAGAAGCTAAGAAAGCAAAATTATTGGCTCAACAAGAAACCAAAGAAAGAGCTAATGCCGAAAAGAAAGCCAATGCCGAAAAAGAAGCTGCTCAAAAGAAAGCTGAAGAAGAACGAAAAGCCAAAGAAAGAGCGGCAGAATTAGCCAAAAAAGCAGCAAAGGAAAGAGCTGAAAATCAAGTAGCACTTCAAGAAAAGAAAAAAGAAATAAAAGTTGAAATTGCCGTTCAAGAAAAAGAAGAAATAAAAAAATCAACCATAACACCAAAAAAAGATCCAGAACCACCTGCCGAAATCAAAGGAAAATCTGGAATCAAATTTAAACGACCAAACCCTACTAGACATCTTTACGAAAAACCAAACAAACACAAAAAAGGTAAAGGACCTCAACTTAAAAAAAGAATGGTTTTCTAATTATTAAGAGCACCTATTCACCTTTATGAATTTTTTCAATAAAGAAAACATACCTGTAATTGCAATATTCTCTTGTTGTTTAGTTTGGGGAACAACCTTTGTTGTAGTAAAGGATTCTGCTACATTAATTGATCCTTTTTTGCTTTCTACATTTAGAAACTTAATTGCAACGATTGTGCTAATTGTTTACATTCTAATTCGTAAAAAAACAAAAGCTTTAAAAGATAAAAACGCTTTTATTTACGGTGCAATCTTAGGCATTCTGCTTGCAGGTATCTACACTATCCAAACCGTTGGGTTAATCTATACCACATCCAATCATAGCGCATTTATTAGCTGTTCTGCAGTAATTATGGTTCCCCTCTTTTTATACTTTATAGGATGGCAAAAATTTACCTTACGACAAATCTTAGCAATCGTTGTGGTTACTGGGGGACTAATTCTACTTACCTATCATCCAGGTGCAACAAGCTTTAACTTCGGTGACATCCTTACTTTTATTGCAGCTATAATTTGTGCTTTTCACTTAATATTTGCCGGACATTACGTTAGAAAAGTTGACTTTTTAAGTCTAATATTCTTTCAATTTTTTACTGCAACAATCGTTTCTTCTTTAGGGCTATTTATAAATGCAAAAATCACAAATTCCTCTTCAATTCTATTTCACCCAGATGCCATTAACAACGTTTTATACCTAGGGTTTATAGGGACTTTATTTTGCTATTTCGTTACTGTTTGGGGACAAAAAAGAGTAAGCACAATTTATACCGCATTAATATTCTCATTAGAACCCATTTTTGCATCTATCACGAGCTACTTTGTATTGGGAGAATCATTTAATACCAATGAATTTATTGGAGCAACATTAATTTTTTCAGGCATAATTTATTACAGTTTACCTAAAAAATTTCTCTCTAAAATTTTAAATTCTAAAAAGCCTTAGTAATCTGTTTTTTGTAAGAAATGTGATTAGCTTTGCATTTCAAAATGAACAAAGCATCTCAAATAGGATTTGGAGAATTTGTTGCCTTAATGGCAACATTAATGGCATTAACAGCATTATCAATTGATGCAATGCTACCCGCCTTAACCAACATCGGATCAGATCTAGGAGTTACTGAAGCAAACGACAATCAACTGATTATATCCGTTTTATTTCTAGGATTAGCCATTGGCCAACTATTCTACGGACCTCTTTCTGATAATATTGGCAGAAAACCAGCACTATATATAGGTTTAGTTTTTTTTGGTATTGGCTGTATAACCTCTCTACTCTCTACAAACCTTACATTTATGCTTATTGGAAGGTGTTTACAAGGAATTGGATTATCCGGCCCCAGAGTTGTTAGTGTTGCAATTATCAGAGATTTATACAAAGGAGAAAGAATGGCACAAGTCATGTCGTTTGTGATGGCTGTTTTTATTGCCGTACCTGCTCTAGCTCCAGCCCTTGGTCAAGGAATTTTATTTATTGCCAGTTGGAGAATGATATTTACTGCATTATTTACCTTAGGTATTGTTGCTCTTGTATGGTTTGCAATTCGTCAACACGAAACTTTAGCCAAAGAAAAAAGATTAAAATTTTCCATTTCTAATGTTATCAAGGCATTAAAAGAAATCATTACAATTCGCTCAACAGTCTTCTATACATTAGCTGCTGGATTTATTTCAAGTGCCTTTGTAGGCTTCTTAAACTCTTCGCAACAAGTCTTTCAAATACAATTTGAGTTAGGTGAAAAATTTCCTTTCTATTTTGCTGCAATTGCCCTTAGTGTTGGAACAGCATCATTTGTTAATGGTAAACTCGTAATGCGTTTTGGAATGCAAAAGATGGTGCGGGTTGCTGTCTTAGCAATCGTATTGATCTCAATTACCTTTTCTACTTTAATGTTTACAATTGCTTCAACCCCCTCCCTATCATTATTCATGATTTACCTTCTATCTACGGTATTCTTTGTTGGAATACTTTTTGGAAATTTAAACTCAATGGCTATGGAACCATTAGGGCACATGGCAGGAATAGGAGCTGCTATTGTTGGATCCGTTTCAACATTTATATCCGTTCCTTTCGGAACTTATATTGGGATGCAATACGATGGCACCGTAGAACCTCTAGTATATGGATTTCTAATTTTTGGAGCCCTTACAGCCATTGCCATCTTTTTAGCAAAAGAAAGAGCCAGTTAAAATTAATTATCGTAAGATGAACATTTTATTAAGGCGAACTATTCTGTAATTTAGACGATTATGAAAAATAAAAACCTTCTTATCAAAAGAATTTTATGGGCATTATCAATACCCATTGTTCTTTTTAGCGCTCTAATCCTAACCATTTATCTTAAACAAGACGAGGTTATTCAGAGCCAACTAAACACTATGAATGAAGGACATGAGGGTCTTTTAGAAATTGGAGATACACACCTTGCTCTTTTCGATAATTTCCCAAATATTTCATTTAAAATTGATGATGTTAAAGTTTATGAAACAAAAAACAATAAGGAAAAAGCAATATTAAACGTTGCTGATATTTTTATTCGTTTTAATCTTCTGGATCTAATTAGCGGAAACTATGATATTCATTCCCTTCTCATAGAAGAGGGCTTTTTTAACATTGTAATTCATAAAGATGGTTCAACAAATCTGCAACACGCATTAGCCACAACTAAAACCGAAGACAAAAACAACCCTTTAGAAATCCACCTCAAAACAATAGAATTAATAAATCTAGATATCCACAAATATGACGAAGCTACAAAAGTAGATGTTGAAACATTCATGTATTTCGCTAATGGTGGTTTTAAATCCGGTGATGGACTTATTAGCGGCCATATTGATTCTGACTTTGAATTAAATATTTTCAACAATGGAGATACTACTTACATACATGATAAACACTTTGAATTCCATACTGACATTACATTAAATGAAAAAACAGGAATTGTAGAATTCAAACCATCTGGCGTAACAATGGAACATGGTGACTTTGAACTACAGGGATCTTTAGATATCAAAAACGATATGGATTTAGACATCGAAATTAAAGGGACAAAACCGAATTTTGACATGTTTATTGCCTTTGCTCCACATGAACTTATTCCTGTTTTGGAACGGTATAAAAATGCAGGAAAAATATACCTCAATGCAAAAATAAAAGGTCCTACAGCACATGGATTAACCCCATTTATCGATGCCAATTTTGGAGCAAGTGAAGCATTTTTAGAAAATACTGAAAAAGGAAAAAAAATTGACAATATGGGGTTTGAAGGGCATTTCACCAATGGTAAAGAACAGAATTTAACAACCATGGAATTTTCACTTAACAACATGACAGCTGACCTTGAAAAAGGAAAATTTATCGGTGGTGTTTCAGTTAAAAACTTTGAAGAACCAGAAATTGATATGAGTTTAGATGCTGATTTCAATATTGATTTTCTTGCTGAATTTTTAAATTTAAAAGATGTACAAAATCCTTCTGGAAATATAAAGATGCAAATGAAGTTTCATGACATTATAGACTTAGACAATCCAGAACACACGTTAAAAGATTTAAATCAAGCTTACTTTGCAGAATTAAAAATAAAAGATCTATCTCTTAGTTCTTCTAGTTTTCCTGCTCCATTAAAAAAATTAGACATGCATTTAATCATGAATGGAAAGAAAGCCAATATTGATCAATTTGACGTTGAACTTGGTAAATCTGATTTATCTCTAAACGGTTATTTATCAGATCTACCTGCCGTATTGCATCACACCAACCAACCTATAAAAGTTCATCTAGACATCAACTCAAAAGTTTTAGACATTGCTGAACTAACTAATTATTCCAAAAAAGACAGTACCGGTGTAGATGAAAAAATTGAAGATTTACGTGTAGGTTTTTCTTTTGAATCATCAGCAAAAGATTTAACAGAATCAAACACCCTTCCAAAAGGAGAGTTTTTTATAGACAGTTTACATGCTCAATTAAAACACTATCCGCATGAATTACATGATTTTCATGGTGATTTTTTAATTGACGATAGAGATCTTAAAATTTTAGACTTTAAAGGATTCATTGATCATTCTGATTTTGTGTTTGACGGTCTAATTCATGATTACAATTTTTGGATGCAACCAGAACTTAATGGTGATGTAGACATGGATATAACCTTACACTCTAAACTGCTTAAGTTAGAAGATGTATTTTCATACCAAGGAGAAAATTATGTGCCTAAAGAGTATAGACATGAAGAATTTGACAATTTAACATTACATGTAAATTCAAGCATGCATTACAAAAAATCATCGTTACATTCTATCGATATTGACTTAGACAAGCTAACCACTAAAATGCATGTTCACCCAATGCAATTCAAAGATTTTAGAGGAAGAATTCATTTTGAAGATGAGCACCTAATGATACAAAAATTCCATGGCCAAATGGGACGAACTGTATTTAATTTAGATATGAATTATTACTTAGGCAATGATTCTATCATTAAAAAGAGAGATAATTATCTAGGCTTAAATGCGAATTATATTGATGTAGACCAACTCTCAAACTTCAACCTTGATGCTCCTAAAGATAAAGAAGTAACATCAAAAAATTCTAAATCTACTGCAGATGTAAAAACACATACTGAGGCATTTAATATTTATGAACTTCCTTTTACAGATATGAAGTTTGATATTAATATTGGTCACCTTATAAAAGACAAAATAGACATCAAAAAACTTAAAGCAGAATTAAGAACCACAAAAAACCATTATTTATATATTGATACGTTAAGGTTGGGAATGGCTGGAGGACAAATTGCAATGTCTGGTTATTTTAATGGAAGTGACCCTGAACACATCTATGCAAAACCCAATTTAACTATAACTGATGTTGACATAGATAAGCTTCTTTTTAAATTCGAAAATTTTGGACAAGATGCCGTAGTTTCAGACAATTTACACGGACAACTTTCTACTCACATTGATGGAAACATTAGAGTTTATCCTGATTTAGTTCCAGACTTAGATCAATCCGAAATACATATGGATGTAGAAGTATTAAAAGGTAGGTTGGTAAATTATGAACCTATGCTTCTTTTATCCGATTACTTTGGAGATAAAGACTTAACAAACCTAAGGTTTGACACATTAGCAAACCATATAGACATTACCAATGGTTTAATGACTATTCCTGCAATGAACTTAGAGACCACCATTGGACACTTTGAAATTTCTGGAACTCAAAACATGAATGATCAAATAGAATATTTTGTAAGAATTCCATGGAAATTTATTGGCCAAGGAGCGAGAAGTAAACTCTTTGGTGCTAAAAAAACTAAAAATGGTGAAACTGGTGATGATAAAATTATTGAAGTTGAACCTGGCAAAAAAGTTCGCTATCTAAACCTTAAAATAACAGGAACAATAGACGATTATAAAATAAGATTGGGAAAAAAGAAACACTCTTGAGTTTAAAACGTAAATTCAATTAAAAAAAATACACATAACATTTTGATAATCAATTTAATTGATTGAAATTTGCAACATAACTTTAGACCTATGAAAAAGATATTTACAATTTTTTTACTTGCTTTTGGATTTAGCACTATAGCTCAACCTGTAATAGAAGCAACATATTTACCTGTTCACAACACTATTATTAGACAAGTATATGACACTGTTGCTAATGATTTAATCGTTCCAACAAAAGGAGCCAATCAAGTTTGGGATTATTCTTGGAGATACACCAATGTGTTAGATACTTTTGATTTAAAAACTTTTGATGCAGCAACAACTCCACATGTAAATCATTTTCCAAATGCTACTCATGCTTCTTTTTTAAGAGCACCATTTTCATTTGCTGATTCTGTTTTCAATTATTTTATTGTTGATACAAATGGAATTCAAAACCTAGGTTATTTTAGTGAAAAAAAAGAATTTGATACTACGTTCATTTCCTCGCCTACAGAATGGGTTATCCCTTTTGAAATGCACTATCTTGATCATATCTATGATACTTCTGTAACAGAAGGTATCCTAAAAGATTATTACTTTTTTGGAGGTAGTTATTATGACATTAAATATATCTCTCACAGAACTAAAGACATGTTAGTTGATGGTTACGGAACACTATCAACACCACTTGGAACTTTCAATGATGTACTGCTAGGAACTGAAAAACAACATGTATTGGATAGCTTTTTTGTTGATCTAGGTGCTGGGTGGACTTATGCTTACTTAAATGATAAGTATTTTCATAGGTTTCATTTTTTAAGAAATAACACTTTTGCTACTTCGCATTTAATGCAATTAAACTCTGATACTGCAGAAACAACTATTTCATTTGGTTGGTACACGCTCCCAGCTGATATCGGCTCTATCTCTGGAACAGTATATGACACAACTGGAATGCCAGTTACAAATGGAGATATGATACTATACAGAGAACACTCCAACTTCACTAAAAATGACATTCTTGCTACTACAATAGTTGACGGTGCAGGTAACTATCAATTTGATTCAATTCCTTATGGAGAATATAGAATTGCATGTAGACCAGACCTACAAGTTTATACAAATGCAATGACTACTTATGTTGGTGACACAACAGATTGGATCAACTGTCAAACTGTTATTACTACAGCAAATTCTAGTGGTAACGACATAACATTAGTATATCATGAAAATCAATCTGGTGCAGGTTCAATCGCAGGAAGCCTTCAATTTGATTATTCCTATTCTAAAAAAGGAAATGGCGACCCTATCCCTGGTATCGATATCATTATTGAAAAAACACCTAGCGGTAAAAATGTTGCTGAAACTAGATCTGGAATTGCAGGAGGATTTAATATGAGTGGTTTAAATGATGGCGACTATAAGTTATTTGTTGATATACCAGGATTAAACATGGCCGGATCTTATGATTTTACTATCAATGGAGGTACAGTAGTTTCTAGTTTAGATTTTAAAATCGGATTTGATTCAATTCACCCAGTTGGAATTAGTACAACAATTGAACCTGTTAACCTGAGTAACTCTGTTATCAAGGCTTATCCAAACCCTTTTAGTACTTCTACCAACATAGAAATAGACATTAAAGAAAAGAGTAATGTTAAGATCAATGTGTATGATATTATAGGAAATAAAGTGGAGGAATTAATTAACTCTGAATTATATAGCGGTATTCATAAATTTAACTTTGGTACTAAAAATAATTCAGCTGGAATTTATTTTGTTAAGATCAACATAAACGGAGAGCAAGAAGAATTAAAACTAATTCATCGATAGTACAACCTAGTCCCTTTATGTTTGATACTTTTAAAGTTGATATAAGACCTACAATATTTCTATTGTTTTTCTTGTATTGCGGATCCGTAATCTCTCAAGTATACCCCTTCAAAAACCTAACAGTTGAAGAAGGCTTATCACATTCAATTTTATTATCTGTAGAACAAGATAAAGAAGGTGTTATATGGATAGGAACAAACAATGGAGGTATCACAAAGTACAATGGTACATCCTATGAATACTTAACCATAAAAGATTCATTACCAGACAACATCATTTATTGCATAAAAGAAAGTTATGATGGTAAATTGTGGATTGGAACAAATAGTGGCCTTTCCATATATGATGGTAAAACATTTAAAAACTACACAACAAAAGACGGATTACCTCATGATAGAGTTTATCATATTTTGTTTGACAAAAACAATACTGCCTGGATAGGTACAGGTCAAGGTGTTGCTACTTTTAAAGAGAATAAACTTGAACATTTCAATAAGTTTGAATTACTAAATCAAGCACTTGTAATTAACACTTACCAAGATAAAAATGGCAGTATATGGTTCAGCACATTAAGCCATGGACTATTCCAACTATCAAACAACAAACTCAAAAACATTAACGAAGAAAATGGTTTAGCAAGTAAATACGTTTATTCTGTTAACGAAGATGCCAACGGTTTACTACATGTATTTGCTCATAAAGGATTATATCGCTTAAATGATGAAGGTTTAACCGAATTGTTACCCAATTATTTTAGTGAAGCTGTGTCTTATTACGGTTCAGAAATTGATCAGTTTGGAGTATTGTGGGTTGCATCAAGTAGAGGCGTATTTAAATTTAATGGAGAGAAACCCCAACGATTTTCTACCGATAACGGACTGGTACATAATGATATCTGGAAAATATTTAAGGATTCCGAAAATAACCTTTGGTTCATAAGCAAAGCTAAAGGATTATCGATGCTAGCAAGTGAACGATTTTTCAGGTACCAACCCAAAGATTTACCTGACCAAGTTATTTCTAGTTTAAATAAAACTTCAACTAATGAATTATGGATAGGAACAGGAGCCGGAGTTGTGGTTGACAACAATACTGAAAAACTACTTCTTAATGAAAAGTATGGCCTTCCAAGCAGTGAAATATTAGCGATATTAAAAGATGGTGACCGAACTTGGATCGGAACCAACTTTGGAATAGCTTATGTTGAAAATGGAAAAATAACCACTATTGAAATCACTGGTGGAAATGATTACAAAAAATGCTTTAAAATTTATAAAGCTAAAAATGGACAGATTTGGTTTGGAACGTTTAAAGGGCTTGCTACCTTCAAGGATAACAAAATAGTACCATACAAGCCCAATGTATTTACAAACAATACCATTTTTGATATTTGTGAAGATGATCAGGGTGTTTTTTGGTATGGAACAGATGATGGACTAATTAGTTATGATGGCACATCAGTAACAAAGTACCGAGAAGAAGACGGCATTAAAAAAGGACGCGTTAGAACAGTAATCAGTAAAGAAGGAAGTCTTTGGTTAGGTTCCTCTTCAGGACTCTATCAATACAACAATAAAACATTTACACGTTATTCAGATAAAGATGGATTAAAATCTGACAATATCTACTCACTTATCTTTGATCAAAAAGGGAATCTATGGGCTGGATTATCTGATGGTATTGTTAAAGCAGTGATAAAAGATAACAAAGCCATATCGTTCCAAATGTATGGACCTGAAGAAGGTTTTTTAGGAATCTCTTGCTACTTAAATGCTGTTGAAAAATCAAATGACAATCAATTGTATTTTGGTACTGACAATGGTTTAATGATTTATCAAGCCAAGTATGATGTTCCTAAATCAATTGAAGCAAAAACAAAAATTGTTGATGTTAAATTATTCTCTCAAATTACAGATTGGAGCTTATATACTGACACGATCTCTGCTGGTGACATTCCCTACAATTTAGAATTAGATTATGATAAAAATTATTTCGAATTTAACTTTATAGGAGTTAGTCATTCCAATTCTACCAAAATCAGGTACCAATACCAACTCATTGGAATTGATAAATCATGGTCTAACCCTACTTCTAAAAATCAAATTATCTACTCCAACTTACCACATGGAAAATATGAATTTTTAGTTAAATCATCCAATGGAGATGGAATATGGAACAAAGAACCAGTTTCATTTAAGTTTGTTATTAACCCTCCATTTTGGTTAACCTGGTGGTTCTTTAGTATTTGTATAATTATTGTTGTTTCAGGGTTCTATTCCTATTTAAAAATAAGAGCTGCCAACAAACAAATTTTAGATAAGAATAAAATTATTGAAGAAATAAATAAAAACATTCTAGACAGTATAAATTATGCCAAACGAATTCAAAAAGCGATTTTACCTCCCGATAAGTTAATCAAAGAACACCTTAATGATTCGTTTGTACTGTACAAACCCAAAGACATTGTAGCTGGAGATTTTTATTGGATGGAAAAGAAAGGGAATAAATTACTTTTTGCCGCGGCTGATTGTACCGGACATGGGGTACCAGGAGCAATTGTAAGTGTAGTTTGTAACAATGCTCTCAACAGAAGTGTAAGAGAGTATGGATTATCCGAACCTGGAAAAATTCTAGATAAAACAAGAACTATAGTGATCCAAGAGTTTGAAAAATCTGAAGAAGAAGTAAAAGATGGTATGGACATCGCTTTATGTGCTTTAGATGGAACAAAACTAGAATATGCCGGTGCCCATAATCCATTATGGATTATTAGAAACGGAGAGGTTATAGAAACTAAAGCGAACAAACAACCTATTGGTCAATTCGACAATCTTGAACCATACATTACTCACAAAATAGAATTAGAAAAAGGAGATGCCATTTACATCTTTTCTGATGGGTATGTAGATCAATTTGGAGGTGAAAAGAATAAGAAATTTAAAGCAAAAGCATTCAGAAAACTATTATTATCTATTCAAGAAAAATCTATGGAAGATCAAAAGATAATAATTAATAATGCCTTCGAGAACTGGAGAGGAGATTTAGAACAGATAGATGATGTCTGTGTTATTGGAGTAAGGATCTAGTTCTTTTTTAGAAATTTAATTTTTTCATCATTTAATATTTCCACTTGCTTTTTTTACTTAATTGATTCTTCTGTCCAAAATCCATTTACCACTCAGATATACCTCTCAACCCATATACTTCTTCTTGATTGATTACCTTCTTAAATAAGAATTCTAATTTGTAAAAATTAAACAAGAAAGTAAGTACATATAAAAAATAAAGCTTCAAAGATGAATACTCCTGATAACTACTGACTAGTTAAATATTTTCAGATCAATCAAAATAAAAGAACCTAAGTTAGTACAACACTATTTATCCTAAATATTATTCAATACACCAGATAAAGAATCGTTAGAACTAAGCTTCATTTTCTTTCTTACTTTGTATCGATAATTATCAATACTGATAGAAGAAACGTTTAGTAACTCTGCAATTTCTTTAGAAGAGAAATCCAACTTAATAAGCGAACATAGTCTTTTTTCTCTATCCGTTAACTCAGGGTACTTACTTGCTAAGTCATCAAAAAAAGAACGCTCCAAAGCTGTAATTCTCTCATCCAACTCAGGGTTTTCTGATAAGATCATTAAAGGAATATCTCCTAATTCTTCCTGGTGAGAAGAATTAGGATTTTGTTTGATCTTACGAATTTGCCCCCTTACATTTTTCAGAATTTTGTTTTTCTCTATTAAATTTAAAGCATAATCTTTTAACTCATTATCTCTTTGTTTAATCTGATGGTTTAACCTCTCAACTTTATTTTTATGATTCAAATAAAATAGCGCTCCAGTAAGGACAAGAATAACCACCAAAGCAATTAATAGATAAAGTTTATATGTTGATGCTTTTTCCTTACCTCTAAAAGCTTGTAACTCCTGTTCTTTTATAATTAAATCATTTTCTTTCTGCTGAGTATCAAACATGGTCTTAAACTTCTGATAATTCTCTTCACTTTTTTCATTAGAGGTTGAATCTATTAAATGAACATATTTTTCTAGATAAATAATCGCTTTATCAATTTGATTTAAGTGCTTATAACAAGTAGCTTTCGCTTTATAATTATTAATAAGAACTTCTCCAGGAGAGCCTTCACTTAGAACATGATAACTTTTATCCAAATATTCTAATGCGTCCTTATAATCTTTAAATACAATCATTGCTTTTCCATAAACATAAAACATTCTAGCTTGTTCTAAAGAAGAAAAAGGATAGTGAGTTACGTAGTATATTGCAGAATCCAATAATTGATAGACTGTTTCTTTATCTTCCTCATCATAATAAGTTTGTGCAAGATTTGAATAGGTTGCAGCTAAACTTTTTATGTCATTTAATTCATAACTAATTTCTAAAGATTCTTTGTACAAGCTTCTTCCTTTTTCCTTATCCCCTTTCAAACTGTATATATATGCTAATCCGGTAAGACTTCTAGATAAAAATGCTGGGCTATTCGCTTCTCTTAGAATAACTATAGATTTTTTAAAATAAGCTTCCCCTTTTTCATCATCTTCCTTAATCAAGAATAATGCGGCTATATCCGAATATATAACTCCTAGTGATTTATTGTCTTCAATTTGTTTAAACAAAGTTTCAGCTTTAATAAAATTTAAAAGAGCCCCCTCATAATCCCTCATGTTTTGATAAGAGAATCCCATCTTCCTCAAAGCAACACCCTGAATCCTAATATTTTGAGTTATTTCAGCTAGCCTATGCATTTCTTTGGAATATTTAAGGCTCTTTATCGTATTTTCATGCAGATAGCTCTTACTGAGCACATCATTAATATTTATTAATTCTTTAGGTGTTAATTCATCAGCTGATACAAGCAAATTTTCAAGACTATCAATTTTGGTATTGGCATAAACAAAAGATAATGAGGAAACAAAAAGCAATATCAAAAGGTGTCTTACTATCATCCTACTAATATACAAAATCTAATCTCTAACAATTCTTTTTCAATAAAAAAATCATTATAACAAACCAACACACGCACATCAATATGCTTTGGTTATCAACAACTTACAAACAAAAGTGA
>CAJQOH010000021.1 GCA_905479915.1 uncultured Flavobacteriales bacterium | reverse complement strand
AAAAGCTTTCTTCCCTAATGTCCTATCCATTAAATTAGGGTCATCAGCAATATAATTGGTAGACGTTACATTAATTCCCGTAAAGAGTCCGCCAGATATTGTTGCGGTAAAATCTTCTTCTACTAAGATTTTATCTCTACCGTCTATTCCTAACCTACTGCTTCCATAAAGGTTCATTTCTTTTACTTTTAATACTGTCTGGTAGTTGTTTCCTGAAATATACAAATATCTTTTATCATAAATGGCCAACATGTTTCCTCCAGCATCGTATTGATAGTAACTGTAAACCCATTCATTTTCATTATCTAATCCAGATCCGGTACGTGGTTTTTCCAATTTCATGATACGGTTACCCATAGCATCATACTTAAATTCTAAATCGGGCTTAGAACTGTTATTTTCTCTAGTGATACTTTTCACTTTACCGTAAACCGTCCATTCAATATCGTATATTTCTTCTGATGGATCTTTTATAAGGTTACCTAATTCATCATATTCATAATTATTGGTAATCATACCTTGTTTGATATCCGAATATCCTGAAAAATCTGCAGTAGCATCAGTTACATGTGCTAATTGATTAGTATTTGGATAATAATCATAACTCATGTTATCCATAGCAAGTTGATTGGTGGTAACTCCATTTCTCAATAGCGTACTTATATTTCCATTGGCATCATAGTGTATATCTGTAAAATAATCGTTTACCCCAGTACTTCCAACCCATGTATTTCCTAGCACATTAAGATTATTAAATACTGTTGATGTTCTCAATCTATTTAACTGATCGTATTTATAGGCATTCCCATAAATCTCCATTCCTTCAATAGCCGTTACCATTCCTTTAATGTTTCCATTGAATAAATTAGAATTGGAAACATCATAAGCTGATCCTGCTATTGTTGCTTCAAAATTTTGAGTGGGTTGACCAATGGCTTCATAATCGTTATCAAAATAATTTAAACTGTATCCAAATGCATCTTTGGCTACTGAAGTATGTATTTCTGGAGCATTGGCTAGATAACCTTGTATTGCATCTTTACCAATATCTCTAGTTGCATCCAACGTATTGCTATTGGTTCCTTTTAACCAACCTTGTATGGTATAAGCCAAATCTATTCCTTGTACTTTTTCATCTCCCAATTCTATTCTTGCCAATGGTCCGTGCTTGTAATAAAAGTATTTGGCATCTTTTTCCCAAATCACACCATTTTTAGAGGTAGATACTTCATGGATTCTGTTGTCTGCATCGTAATGGTATTTATGGTAGTATTGATCTGTTTCTCCTTCTTGAAAGATTACTTGATTGACATTACCACTTACTAAATCATACTCATAACTCAAGTGTTTTAAACTGTTGTTGATCAACTCTAGTTCTTTGTTTTCCATTACTGCATGTTCTACATTACCTGCAACATCGTAACTGTAATGTATAGCATTATCGTAAGCCATATTTACTCCGTAACTTTCATAAAAAGCTACTGTTGCTACTCTCAAACGCAAGTTTTCTTGTCCACCGGTAAAGTATGCATCTATAGCAGGATCTAATGTTCGATCATAAAAAGTACGTGTAATTTGTGCATTTACTCCACTACTGTACCAGGTTTGTAATTGCACTGGATCATTGGCAACCAACTTATTCATTGCTGTACCAAACGTTTTTTCTCCTACTTCTACTATTCGTCCAAATTCATCGTAGATGGTATAACTATATTCTTCATCAATACTCGCTTTTTGCTCAGCATTTTGAGATGCTACTAAACGGCCTGCTATATCGTACCAAAACTGTCCTTTACCCGCATCTGGTGTTTTTTGTTCTGTTAATTGATTGTATGAATTGTAACGGTATTTTGTTTCTAATTCATGGGGCGGTCTTAAAGGACTGCCATTATTATCTCTACTAACATCTGCTGCAGGAATATCATTAATAGGGTCAGCAAATGGTTTTACTCCTTCTGGCGGCACTGTTTTTACTAAGTTACCTGATTGGTCGTAATAATACAGGGTGAAATGATGTTCTTGATCCCAATAAGTCATATCAAATGTTTCTGTAGATCCATTCATACACCTGTCTTTTAATTCGGCTGTAATTCTGTTTTTCTCATCTAACAGGTATTGTAAATAGGCTTGTAAAGCATTGTCTTCTGCAGTTTGAACAAGAAAATCAGTACAAGGATTAGCATCACTAGAATTGAATGTATTTTTACATAATGCTAAATCAGCTGAATTAGATACACAAGTAGAAACAGGATAAACTGTAGATGTTCCTTCTATTGTAACAACAACAGTTTGCAATCCATCCATTATAGTCGCATCAATTGTAAAGTCATTAAAATTAGTACATGTAGCTGAAGTTACTTTTTGTAAATTGTCTAAACTAATAATGTTACAAAAGTCAAAATTATATCCAGATGGTGAAGCATTAGTTAAATCTAAGGTTATGGTTGCTTCTGGGCTTGCTTGATTTGCTCCATCTCCAATATGAAGCTCAAGAATATTTCCAGTACAGCTATTAAGTCCATCAGACCAATAATCATAGCCCATTGTATATTGTTGTAAACTACTTGTTCCAAAGTAAGTAGTTAAATCAATAGGGCTAGTTTGGAACAAGTCTCCAAAACTATTTAATTTATGCAGAAGCAATTCCAATTCAGCTCCTTCTTTATTATCATTCCAGACAGTATTACCTGAAGCATTCAATAAAGTACAATTTGTAATAAGTTGTTCAACTTGAAAGCTAGAAAAGTTAAAGTTGTAATTCGTATTAATGTAGTTGGTTAAAAACAAATAATAATCTGGATCTCCTGATAAAAATGCATAATCTACATCAAAATCACTCTGATACGCAGTCACATCTGTACAACTTACACATTGGTCACATTCAAGTTCTTCTACAACAGGAAGTGCTAGGTATGATAATGCATTTAACTCCGTACTAGTCCAATTATACCCAGTACTCCAACTAGGTGCTATATCATTACATTTACATACAATGTTTTGATAGTTTAATGGTAAAAAGCCATATACATCATAAAAGAGTTCTTGTGATGTAGCAAAACCAGAGCCAGTGAAATCAGCTTCATTTTGTAGCACTTTATCACATCCACAATCATCAAGAACTGCAAGTTTAGTAGGGTCATAAATTGGCTGGGTTGGTCCAGGTTGTACAAGTACCATTGGATGACATAATGTAGAAAATGAAGAGGATTGAGTTATATGGTAATTTATAACCTCTTCTACAGTAGTATTACCGTTATTCGTTGTTATTGGAAATGTTGTGTTAGTAGGATCACACTGTAATTCACAAAGTTCTTTCAACTCTATCTCTAATGGTCCAGAAAGTGTTGTAAAATTAGCACAACCAGAAAGCTGATTTAACCATTCTGTAGCATAGGTCTGACAAGAGCTCTGACAAAAAGCATCTACATCTGCTTGAGCTTGGGCAGCAACTAATACTGGGTTTGGTGGATAATTTGCTGGCGAATATTCATCGTAAATTGTAGTAAAAACTTTATTTTTATTTACATACAATAAGTAATCAGGATCATTACACGGTTGATCTGGGTTTATATATTCATTGGTAGTAACACCACTAGTTGATACAAAATTGTTAAAAGAAAAACTGGTATAATTAATATTGGAACTAAGGGAACTAAAAGGGCTTGCTCCAACACCAAAACATCCATTGTAACACCCGTTCTCTATAGCATATGCCACTAGTTTAAGATCAAAATATTCTGCTTTTTTAGCCAAATACAATTCTCTAAATTGACGCCACACTTCATCTTTTAAACAGATATCATCAAAGTATTCATTTGAATACAAACTTAAACAAGTATTAACATCACTAACAGTATAACCAGTTTGACTAGGACTATAGACCATAGTAAATGCTAAATCCCATATACTAACATTTCCCCCACCAACATCATAGTAAGTAAGTGCATCTTTAAAACTGGTTTGTTCTGATGCGTTTAAGAAGTTGTAAAACGGATCCAATAAGGTAGGAAATACAAGTCCTGAAAGATGTGAGTTATTTAATGGATTTAAATAACCTGCCGCATAGGCTCCATCATAGGTAAATGTATATAACATATCTTGATCATATATTCCACTACTGTATACATGAAAATATGGTGATTGATCGTCAATATCACACATAAATCCCAAATGACAATACTCTGGATGATAAGGCAATAGTGCTTCTGCCCAAGATGGTTTCCAGTTATCGATAAAATCCGATACATTAATTAAATGTTGAGGATACGTATAGTATGCTCCCACGGTCCCCATTACATTTACAGCATTAACTGCTGGACTATAATTGCCTCCACCTAAATCTATAACCTCTATTTCTGAAAGGGTAATACCATCTGCATCATAGTAATTTGCTGTATTTGGTATTGAGTTATTTGCTGGGTTCGTCCAGTTTGCATTTAAAGTTGGTAAACTGTTATTTACATTAAAAACTGATAGTGGATATAAATTTGGATCTGTTGCAAAACCTGTAGCATCTAGATATAACCCATATTGCCCTCCGATACTCATATCTAACAACATATTTTCTCTATATATTTCACAGGGTGTTTGTGGTGATTCACAAGCTAAGACACATGCATTTAATGCTATTTGATATGCTGCACTACCTCCAGGATAATTTGCTTCTAATCCTAATTGAGCTTGACAAGCTAAAATACATGGATCAGTATCACATCCTGAAAAATCGGTTTGACTTATAAAAACATCAAAAAAATCATGGTAGCCATCTAAACATTCACTTTCACGAATATACTGATCAGCATAATTATCTATTGCGACTTGGCTTACACGTAATTCTTTTGTAATAGTATAAACACCGGTAAGCAAAGGAACGGTTAACACTCCTGTTGTTGGATAGTTGTAAACAGAGTTCTCACAACTATTGTTTAATGGATTAATTGCTCCAATTGTTTCAACATGTGGTCCATTAGGAATCATCTCGACATTTTTATCTTTTATACTAATTACCAATTCATAAACACAATCAAAACACATTGCATCGGCAACACAAGGATCATAAGTTGCAGGGTCCAAACTATATATAAAATCATGGTCTCCAGCTGCAACAGATGTATAGTAGAAAGTTGAATTAATAGTTCCGTAACCATCCAAATCATCAGAAGTATTATTTAAAACGGAAGCATTTGCTTGCTCCTTATTTATATAACTTGGGAGTGCTTCTAAATTATTTGGTAGATTTCCTGCAAGGTTTGTAATTATAACTCTACCTGAAGCATCTGTAACTGAAACGGATGTTTGACCGTTAGGGTCAACCACAACTGTCTGTAAATATGATTCTTGATACCCAACATCAGTTCCAAACAGTTTTGTGAGTTTACGTTGAAATGGCATTCCATAATAATACTTCGTTTCATTACCTGAGCCTATAGTATGATCACCCCCTAAACCTCCTTGGCTTTTTATTCTTCCTGTTAAATCATTGGTATACACCGTTTGTGTAAAAGGATACTGTTTTGCATTAGGAATATATGCATTTATACCATCTTGATCTGGATTTAACGGAGAATAATAGTTTGATGCTCCACTACTTATTGACATTTTTGGTGTAGCTCCATCAACATCAAAGTAATCTGCTTTAAATTCAATGCCATTTTCATCTAAGTTAAAATTATCTCGATATTTAAAAGTACGTTCATCAATAGGTACTGGCAATGCACTAATAGCTGGCCTACCCTGGTAATCGTAAAAAGTTTCCTGAACCACCACTTTGTCTTCCGTATTTAATTTTGATAAATTTTGTCGGTTCTTTAAGGTTCCATCAAAATAAGACACTCCTTCTCCCCTAACTCCTTGTTCTGTAAAAAAGGATTGGTAACCCCAGTTAAAATTATCTGACTCGTGAGGGTTTACATAATACTTGTTTGGATATCCATTCACATCAGTATAGCTAAATGCATCTGAAGACCATGTTCCTTCAACTCTTTGGCTGAAATTTGGTTCTAATTTACTTACTGCTCTTACGCGGTACAAAATATATCCTTTTTCATATATCAAAGGAATTTCATAGTTATTCGCAGAAAGTGTCACGCGTGTTGCGTTATTTTTAAAATCAAATGCTTTAGCTCCCCCTATTGCGTTGTAATCATCAATGAAAGTCCATTCTAAATCATATTCTTCTGCTCCATCAACAACTGGCCAATTTAATCCTAAGGTTCTATCAACACTAGCATCAGCATCAATTATAGTATGACTAATTGTTGGAGTAAACGTATGGCTAAATGCATAATAGCGTTCTACATCTATCTCTGTTTGTAAAATTAAGCCTTTAGGGGTTACTCCATTTAATATTGGATCTAAGGTTAATGTATTTAAGGTAACCGTCATGTCATGTACATCCGTAAAATGATAAACGTTTTGATCTATGGATAAACCTCCTGTAACTGGATCATAATCTAGTGAAAGCGTAATGTTAGGAATAGAAACTGTAGCTAAAGCTTGATTGACATAACTCACACTAACAGTGGCTGTTATTTGAAAATCTGGATAAATTGTTTTGTCCGTAGGATTCATTTTCAAAACAATTCGTCCATCTGAAACGCCTTTAATTTTAAAGGTATTTTGCCAAGTTCCAGGGTTTGCAGACATTATAGGGTACTTATCATCTGTAACAACAACTGAAGCTCCCGCAACAATATCACACAACTCAATTTTATTGCTAAAGTGCTCCACTCCAGCAAATAAATTAGGTGTTACAACTACAACAGTTAGTATTACCAAAATAAATTTTAGCGTTGTTTCTTTATATTTTTTTATGATTCCTTGCATAGCTTTCTATTAATATCCAATGTTGTTAATCACTTTGTAATCTTTGTATCTTTGAATGGGTTCTAACCCTTTATCTGTCCCTCTTACAAATTGCTCTAATGCAAATGTGTTCGCTTTAAAATCACAATTCGTTTTCATTTCTGTAATTACGGTCTCTACTTTAACAGGAGAGGCTGCTTTTTTTTCTTTGTTTGATAAAGACTCTTGTAAAAAAAATATTACTTTTTTTACATTATATGTTTCCTTTTCAAACCATAACTCAGCTTTTAAATATTCATCATCTTTAAAATGAAAAGTATAATATGCATCGTTTTTATTCTTTTTAAATGTTACCTTACTGCTTAATTCCCTTATTGCTGTAAAATCAATTTCCAAACTTTCTTGAAATTCTGACTGATCATTTTCATCTAATAAAATTGTTTTCGTTTTATGATCCACTAAAGCAGAAAATCCTTTATTTATAACTGTTTCAACATTATTCGACTTGGTATAAAGTTGATTCTTTGTTTTTTTTAATACCGTTTTTTCAATTCTTATTGGTTCATTATCATTGTAGTTTTCATAATAATTAATGGTTTTATTTATCATTATTTTTTCTACTTGCTGATATTTTAATTTTATTTTATTTAAATCTTCATCAGCATTTTGAGAGTAAGCATCACAAGCTGCATTCACCAATAAATAAACTAGCAACAAAACCTTAATTATTTTATATTTTAATGTTCTCATATTATGAACTAATTTCCCCATCAGAAGGAAGCTCTCCTACGTTTTCTGAATCCTTATTTTTTTACAATACTGCTTCTTGTTTCTTTAATGGTAACAATCCCTTTTTCTGTTTCTTTTTTAATCCTCACCAATGTTCCTTCTTCATCATATTCAAAAAAGGTAGCGTAATTCCTATTGTCCAATTCTGCCATTAACCGAAGGTTTTCTGGATGATACACCATGGTTTTCATTGCTGAATTAAATGGGTGAATACGGATGTCATCAAAATAGGCATCAGCTTCTCCATTGTTTTGAAGTGTAAGACTAATTCCTTTAGAACCATTCAACACATCAATCTCACCCTCAATTCTCTGCCATCCTTCTATTACTGGACCTGAGGCAGAAAGTGTTGCAGTATATGAGGTGACATAATTTGCATCTAATTCTTCTACTATAATTTGCACATTGCTAATTGTACTACCTGGAACTAATAAATTTTGTTTTACCCAAGCACCAACGATATATTTTCCTTGACTTGGAGAGAATTGTTGTTCACAATCACAATGTTCTAATAAATAATTATCTGCAGGATTATACAGTGGTTCTCCACTACAATTGTCTACAATTCCCTTCCCAACTTTTATAGTTGATCCATCAGCTAACTTCAAACTCTTATTTCCTGTATGTGCTTCCTCATTGACTATTGAAGCATCTATATTATTGACCACAGCGTAGTTAAAGTTAAATTGTCCTGAAACATTTACATGACTTGGGTCAGCTAAGTAATCATAATCCTCAAAACCATCATTGGCAATTTGTTTTTGCTGTGCATTGGATGCTATGGCTATGGGTACATTTTTTAAACTTGGGTTATATCCGTATAGTGTAGTCGCATGCCTATCCAATATGTCTTTCGTTTCAATTAAATTTCCATCTTTGCCATAACGGGTTATTTCAGCATTAATCTTCCAATTTTCATAATCGTTTGTAGCATTTGGATAGTTGGCATCATAAACTGGCACTAATTTTCCATTGTTGTCAAAATCCCAAAATGGTTTGAAAGAAGTATATGGCCCATCTTTTCTTATATCTGAAGTAGAAGTAGTTCCTACTAAATTTCTATCTTGATTATAAGAATAGGTTTTATAAGCTCTCCATTGACCTTTAACACCTTCTACAAAAGGATTAACTCCAAAACTAGGAGAAGGTAAATTGTATGGTGGCTCAATATATCCCCCTTGATCAATAATATCTGGCTCACAGGCCATCGTCCAATTATCTGATAATTCTACCGATGAACTCTGTAATACATCTGTAAATGTTAATTTACTTAAATCAACTGAATTAGCAATTGGGTTAGTTAATGATACTACAGACCCAATAGAAAGGTTTTGCAGATTATTTCTTCCCGACTCTACGATAGTTAATTCTATGGTTGGATCTGATAAATTAAATGAAATTAAACCTCCGACTTTATCAATACATGTAATGTTTTCAGAACCTAATACGTTATCTACATTTAACACCCATGCTTCTGTAGTTGCAATACCTGCTCCTTCTAGCAATAATTTATCTCCCTTTACAAAATAATTTACTGTTGTAGAATTAAGATCAATTGTCCCAACTATTGAAGAATTTAAGTCACTTAAATGTATTCCAGAGTTTTTATAAGCTTGTCCTAAATTATCGTAATACCAATGTGCTGGATATCTGAAATTATAAAGTTTATCCTCAAATTCATTTTCTACACTGGTTAATAATACTTCTCCAGTTTCTCCATCATAAGCCAAATTGGTAAGTGTAGATTTTTTACCTAAATTTTCAGTTTCTATTCGTTCAACCAAACCGTACTGGTTAATTACTTTTGTAAAGGCAGTAGTATATAACCTTTTAGATGATTTGGACACTGAGCTTGATTCGTTTTTTCCCAATATTCCAAATAGCGTGGTTAAAGACATTTTTCGACTTTTTGTTTTCGAAGCTGCGAAATCATGATTGAATGTTTCTCTATAAGAATTGTACATATCTATATCTTTTCCTATAAAAGCGACACTCTTAATTCCATTATTTTCAATAATTGTTGCCTCATTATTTAACTGATAAGCTAAAACACCATTATGACCACCTATAACTATAGGCGTTTTTTTATAGTGCGTGGTTGACTTAAGTATGGTAGCTCCCCATTCATCATATAATGCAGTAGCCTTTTCCTTACCATGCATATCATTCTTAAGAATAGAAAAACCTTGAGAAGCAAATCCATGGTCTATCGATGGCAAACCAAGTAACAAATCATTATCCGTAGGATCAGAGTTTATTCTTTCTACACTTTTTTCTGTAACCTGTGCTATTGTCGGAAAATCTTTTGCAGTGTAGAATTCATGTTTAGAATAACCAGTTGCATTTTCTGTAACTCCAGTTCTTGGTATATTTTTTACAATCACCGAAGAATATCCAACTGTTGCTGCTGGAAAATGACTTTCTCCATATGGTCCAACTTGGTAGAGGTAATCATTTGGGAAGTTCTCATTTTCTTTCACAAAAAAATCTGGTGTTCTCAATGGGTTTTCTTCTCTTCCTTTAAATGGTTCATATGCAGCAACTCCATTACTCACTGGTTTTTCATAACCATTTCTTTTTATTCCATAATCATATGTTTTACCATACGTCACATCACTTGCCCCTCCCATTAAACTCCAATTATCTTTAACCGTAATAGTATGAACTCTTGCACCTCCTCCAATTTTACATTTAATAGGGTTACGTAAGCGTACCCATGTTTTATTAAGGTTTATTGAACTTGCTAATCTTCTGCCTTTGTATAAAAAGTCGCTAGTAGCTTGGTCATTTTTAATAGCATCTATTGCCATATAGTCAAATAGAGGGCTAGTAATTTCATGATAGGCTCTTGGTATACTAGTTCTTAATGCTTGCCAACCTGCTTTAGCAATAGGGTTAGTTAAGGACCCATCTTCTCCATCATTAAGATAACGAGAATCTAATTCTATATAACCATGAGTATAAGGTGAAGAGCCTATAAGTCCATAACTCTTAATCTTAGCATAGCCCTCAACAAATTCTTCAAGATTTTGGTTTGGACTCAATTTTACCAAACTCTTAAAATAAAGATCTTCAATTCCTTTTAAATAATTATCTTTTAATTTTTTCTGAGCATTGGAAGGTATACTTTCATCAATTTCTTCCTGTAATTCAAAATAAACAATGTTATTATTCACAACATCTCCATTGGAGATCGTGTATAAGTTACTATTTGTTGTATTAATGGTTGTAGGATCATTACCTACCCCAATAATCTTAAACATTTGCATCGCTCGTTCATTCTGCACATAAGCATAATCATCCGATTCATAATATATATCAGTTGCTGCTCCTTCAGGAGTTATTACTTGAGACAAACGCCATGCCGCAGCATACCGATCTGAAGCAACCCTATCGTTTTGATGAACAAAAGGATATTCTGAATTCAAAAGAGCTACATTATTTGGGTTGTAATTACCCCACCTATCAATACTATTATCAGCATAAGAAAAATTAACATCCTGGGGGCCATTATCAATACCATCATGATCAAAATCAGCATATTTGAACTCATATACTGATTCTTTTCCTTTATCAGAATTTCCATAAGTGAAGTAAACCTTCTTTAGCGTTAGCTTCCCTCCTTGATTTGAATACCCCTTTACATCAACATTCCCTGTATTGCTTGGTATTCCTGGACACAATGAATAATCATATTCAAAATGAACAGTCTTTACTGGTATGGCAGCACTTCCATTTGTTTTTCGATCCTCCTTGGCATACAGTTTTATTTTATCCAGTTTTTTTAACTTCGATGAACCTCGACCACCATCTCTTCCAACTACACTTATAGCATCTTCTCGATCTGACAAATAAAACTCAGCTATATAATTTTTAGATTCTATTGAATGAACATTCCAAATTTCTTTTCTGCCATATACATAGGAACCTTTTTGATCATTTGAGTATGCATACCTCCCCTCAGAAAGATTAGCCAAATTTTCATTATTAGAGCCATAAGGCATTCGCCATCCATAATCAGATACTATTTTACTATAATTAAACTTTGTATAACTTCCATGATCATCTTCTGAGAAACCTATAACTCCTTTATCAATATAATCATTACTTGTTACTCCAGTTAATAGGTGGGCAGATACATATTTAGGAAGTTCGGTACTGTTGTAATAATGATTGTAACCATTGCTATTATTTATACTATTATCGCCAAGATCGTATCCTATCATTTCAAGTGGTACTGTTGCCCCTTCATCACCTCCTGTGGCATTAAAAGCTACCTCTTCTTTATAGTTATTATATGTAGGAATACCATATACATATATTCCTCCTTTATCATTCTGAACTTTAATTTCTGAACTATGATTGTGTGGATAAACATCCCTACCTATAGAACTAAACAGTTGATTGCCATTTGGATTACTTGTTTCATCGTAAGGTATATAATCATCTATAGTTTCATTAAAAAAGCTTGTGATTGGATCTCCCGCATTTTTAACTACAAATAAGTTGTTTCTACGTTCTCTTTTGTTCTTTAACTCAGCAACACTTCTTCCATCAGGTATAGGTTTTTCATATGTTGACCAAATTCCAGAATGTCCAGGGTTATTAACTATTAAAGTCGCTTCTGTGCCTATATACCTATTAGGAATAATAAGATCTGATGGATCATGAATGGGAGAAGATTTGTATTTTACTTTAGCAGCATTATCCCCACCATATTGATCATAGAAATCACTATTGTAAATAACTTTTTCTCCAATATTCTTAAAATAATAAGGTTCATATTCCGGAACTTCAATATTTCCCGTAAACTGTAAATTTTCTGGAGAATCATTTCCTGGATTATTCCATAAATCTGATCCAGATTGAGACAACCCTATACTACTTGTTTTTCCTTTAGTAAGACTAGCTCCCCCAAAGGAAGTACTTTTCATATCCGCTTTTCTAACTCCAATATTTTTTATGTATGGAATACTATAAGAACCTACATCATTTCTGAATGCACGATAATCTGCAGAAATTCCATAACCTCTGACATGATAGACATCATGAGTTGCATTAGGAACAGGTAAAACTTTCATCGATTCGTAATACATTCCATCATTTTCTCTATTCATATCATAAAGTGTTTTTGGAGTTACCTCTGAATCATATGTCGAATTAGAAGCGTGTAAAAACCCATTTGCACCAATATATCTAGGTGAATTATTAATTTTAAACAAATGTGTGTTTGTATTAACATATAATCCAACGGCAAAATGTGCACCTAACCCCATTTGAGACTCATCGGATTCAGATGAACGAAAAGAACGAAAAGATAAGGATGGTGTATAAGTTGGAGTGCCTGTAGTGATAACTGAACTACCATTACTACTGCTTCCCATAACCGGGTTAATACCTCCGCCTGCATAGTTCACTATAGTACCAACAGTAGCAGCTCCTGCAAAACTAGATCCTGCTATAGCTCCCCCTGCACTAAAACCAAATAAAGTTTTGATTATATCCTCTACAACACCTAATTTACCTCTTGAAAACTCTTCTCCTTCCCCATAGCCTCTCGTTCTGTGAGTTAATCCTGATCTGGAATTGTAAATTGTAGAATTGTTCCATGTTCTCGTATCCATGAAAGCATAGTGCAATGGAAAATCATTTTCTTTTTCGGTATTCCCTTCTACATAGGTTAACCCACTGTGTGAATTGTATTTGTATTGTTCTGTATCTGTCCATGCATTGTAATAGTCACTTACTGAAAATGTCGTACTTTTATTTATCTGTATTCCTAAACCGTTATAACTACTATTAATAAGCCCAATTCCTAATCGATTGGTTCGAAACATTGAAATCCCTACAATTGGAACAGAGAAACCAGCTCTACTGAAGCCTCCAATTTCTGGAATATTTCGTTCATCATCTTTTAAATTAATTTGTTGCTTAACAATATCATTCTTAAAATCATCAGGTAATCCTCTCATTTCTCTATTGATAAACCCTGGACTACAACTCCACCCTAACCCCACCCATGAGGCATCAGTATTCATTCCTACATTACCAGTATAAGATAGTGAAATTGGATATCCTTCAATATCCAACAACGGTATACTGTAATTTAAATCTCCTGTAAATAAGTTTACCATATTTGAGGCTCCTGCTGGTACAAACGATGCATTTTCAGCTTGACCATCATCTCCTGTATTGGCAAAAGCTATTGTTGGTGTAAACAATTGAAATATGATTGCAAAAGCAACTGTTAAAGAAATTGCTTTGATGTGTTTTTTTGGTTCTTTATTGTATCTCATCTTCTTAATTGTAAAGCTTAAATTTTAACACTTCCTTCTCATTCTTATCATTAAACACTTCTAGCGTGTAATACTGATTAGCATTAAGGCTTAATGGAGCAACATTCAACTCAAATTTATTTTCTCCTATGGTATTGTTCAATAAACCTGATCCTGACACTAGTGTATTTCCTAATAAATCTACACCTCCTACTAAATTGTGGTTTTGATCATAAATGTTGTATGCTAGTTTTCTGGCTAGTCCAACTTCATACTCTTCATTGTATTGAAAACTGATGTAGTTGTTGTAAGCATAATAGTAACCTCCATCTAATGCTTCTTTTAGTTTGATGAACCCTCCACCACATAAAGTAGCGATGTAAGCATGCATACTTTCTGTACCTACAGGTGTATATGAATAACCTGGTTGCAAATGCACCATTACACACGCAGGATGATTCTGATTACCAGTTTCTGCTTGATTTAAATTAACGATTTGCTGACCAAAACTAAACTGTGCCATCACTATTAGCACAACCGCTAGGATAATAGGTTTAAACATATTATAAATATTTAGTAGTTCCACTAAGCCAATGCCTAGTGTAAAAATTGTTTTAAGATTTAGGAACTGTTATTTCTTATTTGCCGTAAGTTGCTCTATCAACTCACCTTGCTTTTCTATCAACTTTTGTTGTTCTATCGTATACAAAGTCAACTCTTCAATTTTTTGCAATAAAATAGCATCCATTTCACCCAAGTTAATTCCCTTATCTTTTACTTCTTTTTCTGAAGGAACATTTGGTAAATGGTTGTTTTCCTGAATAAATTCTTCTACTTCAGCCAATGGCTTTAATGCATATTTTTCTCCAAAAACATAATCAGGCCAATTGGCATATAGTTTTACAACAATTTCTTCAGCTATTACACCACCGTTAACAGCAAGTTTGTACCCTTGTGTATTTTCAGTACCTATACCCATGTTACCTTCAAAATAAGCATGTCCATAAGATGTAGAAATAGCTGCTTTTCGATTACCATTGTCTGTAAATAAAATTTGATGTCCCCATCCTGCTATTGGTTTTTTACTACCTGATGTTCCTGCATTGGTATGTGCATATACCATCCCATATTGGGTTCCAAAATCATTTGCAGCAGTACTAATACCATAAGCACTACCTAAAGACCAAATACCTTGCACTTGAGTAGAATTGTATGTTCCAACAACTCCTTCTCTACCTACTTCTACTTTTCCATTAACCGTTAATTTTGAATTTGGTGCTGCGGTTCCAATACCTACATTACCTGTTGTTCCAGAACCGGCAGATGCTCCTACATAGAATGTTGGTTGATCACTATTAAAACCAACCATCAAAGAATTTGTACTTCCATTGTTCAATCTAGAAGAAGAATTAAGTCCTTTACCTATTGTGAAAGCTCCAGTTGCAGATGTACTTACATATTCACCAATAGCATAAGAGCTCGATGCGTTTGCAGAAGAGAAATTACCAATAGAAAATCCATAATCACCTGTTCCGCCTGAATAACGACCAAATGCATAACCTGCATAACCATCAACTATCGAATATTCACCAAAAACATATGAATGAGTTCCTTTAGCTTCTGCATAAGAACCAATTGCAAAATCTCCAGCTGTTAGTGCTTTTGCTCTATTCCCTATCGAATAAGATGCAGTACCGCCTGCAACAGAATAAACTCCAATAGAAGCACTATAAACTCCTGATACATTAGCCCCTACACCTGAAGCAAATGCGAAATTACCAGCAACATGATTAGCATATCCAGATGCCAATGAATAAGAACCAGGAACTACATTCGAAACACCTAGAGCACTGCTCCATCCTCCTGTAATGGTATTGGAGGAAAAGTTTGTTTGAGCATTACTAGTAGAAAGTACTGATAACAACGTAACAGCACATAAAGTTTTAATATAATATTTCATAATTAATTTTGTTTTAACGATTTGTTTTAATTTTTAGAAAAAGAAAAAGAAGGCTAGTAATTGTGTTTCACTTACAGTTCCAGTAGAACGGTAAGAAATTACACCATTACTACTCAATAAAGTATTTCCATTCTGTACAGTTCCGAATAAAATATTATTCATCAACAAAACTTGAGTTTCTGAATCTGTAACATTTCTATTTCCAGCTACACTTCCATCTGCATAACTAAAGTTATCTCCATTAATAATTCCTATAACTGTTCCTTTATAATTCTTTACCTCTCCTGTAGAGGTAATCTCACCAATTTGTTGATCATTACCATCGGTAACTATACCTGCTGTACTAATTGAAGCAATCTTATCTCCATTTGCGGTTAATATATCTTGAGCATTAATATTGGATACAAGCAAAAAGGTTGTAGCAATTAAAAAATTCTTCAGCATACTTTTCATCATTTTATTTAATTTTAGTTATTCTCTTTTTTTATTTCAATCGGCCTAATAAGACGTCAAATTTATTTTTAATTGTACTTGACAAATGCCAAGTGTTTATTTTTCCTCTAAATGGTCACTTTTTCAGTTTAAACGGTCACTTTTAATAAAAAAATGACCAAATCTCATTTAATCGAACACAAACATCCCTTACTCATCAAAGGATTGCAAGCAAATGTATTGGATTTCAATTGCCATAACGTTATGTTAAATTTTTTACAAAATTGTTAATAACTCAAAAAAGTACTAAACTCTTTTATTGACAATGTGCTCAGCAAATTTTAAAAACAAAAAATAGTCGTATTTTGTTTATAACTTCTCTAAAAACAGTGGAAACGCCTCTAAAAACAGCCTAAAAACCTAGTATTTACACTTAAAAACTAACTAAGTATTTATACTTAGTTGAGCGAGGAAAAATCCTAAAATGAGATTTTAGGAGATAAAAGTGAATCATTTTTAATGGAAAACTTCGTTTTTTAGTGGTAAGCTAAAAATAGCTGTTATTGCATGATTGAATCTGTAGTCTGTAGCTATAAGCTACAGACAGCAAAGAAAGAAAGATCTGTAGTAAAAATAGCTGTTATTGCATGATTGAATCTGTAGTCTGTAACTACAAGCTACAGATAACTAGTATGTAGCTAGAATGACAATAACTAGCTTTTAAAACAATCCTGTATTGATCTCTATCATAGGTAAATACATCGCTATAATAATAAACCCTACAATAACACTAATAAATACAATTATAAAAGGCTCTAAAAGCTTTCCGAATACTTCCGATTGGTAATCCAATTCTTTTGAATATTGCTCATCTAAATTCTGAAAAATAACATCCAATTTATTCACCTCTTCTGCCACCTTAATTAATGCAATCATCTTTTTCGGAAAAATAGGAAAAGCACGCATGCTCTCATTCAATAATTTACCGTGCATAATATCATCTTCTACAGTTACCAATGCATTTTGTATGGGATAGTAATCAATCATCTTTTTAACCAAGCCTATAGAATTTAACAAAGGATTTTTAGCAGTAATTAGCAAGTTCATAGAATGACAAAACCGCGTTAAGTAAATCTTTTGTGCCATATCTCCTATTACCGGTAACCTTAAGATAACAGTGGCTGTAACTCTTCTAAACCACTCCTTTTTACGGTTCATATAAACCAACAAAAACACTCCGATAAAAGAGAGCAAAAACAAAATAAAGTAATCACTTATGGTATCTGATGCATCTACCACAAACTGAGTTAATGCCGGAAGTTCTTTGTCAAAACTGGTAAGAATTCCTTCAAACATTGGAACCAAAAACTTTAATAAAAAAATTACCATTCCGAATGATGCTACCAGCAAAAATATGGGGTAAGACAGTGTACTAGATACTTTTCTTTTTTGCTCTACTTTACGTTTAAAAAACACCGACAAATCTGTTAATACCAAATCTACACGAGAGGTTTCTTCTCCTACTTTTAACGAATAATACTCATACTCGGTAAATTTTGCTGTCTTTTTAAGTGCTTCAGAAAAACTTAAACCATTAATAATGTCGTTTTTAATTCCTTCTAGCAATAGCCTATCCTTCTCCTTTTCTGTTTCATCAACAATCAATTCTAAAGCGGTTTTGATATCAGTTCCTGCAGACAACAACAAACTAATTTCTGAATAGAATTGCTCCTTCTTTTTATCTGGAAAATTTTTATTAAAGCTAATGTCTTGACTCAATAAGGCTCCAAAACTTGTTTTACCTTCTGTAGCCTTCTTCTTTTGAGGTTTAGGTTGCTGCTGGTTAATATGTTTAATGTCTATCCCCATCTTACTTCTCTAGCTTAACAATTGCGCCATAACTTTTATATAAAGACAGTTGTTGATCTTCTTTAATGGTTAAGACCATATGATCTACAAAAGCTTCTTCTTCAACCTCAAAACTGTTAATCTCTACACCGTTAATTTCAAAAAAAAAGGTGTCCACTTTTTCATTGAAGGTTCTTACAATAAAATTATCGTCAAAAGAATAATTGATTGTTCTGCCAATCATTTCAAACTCAATTGTTCTATCGTCTTTCTTCACTATTTTTTTTGAGGTTTCAAACTCTCTATTTAATACTTCTGCCAATTCGAAATAACTTCTTATTTCTGTTTTAATAGACGAAAATTTAAAAAACTGTTTGTGCGTAAACACATATCCTGAATAGACAGCACTCACCACTATTCCTGATAGGAATATCGCAATCATCAACTCTAACAATGAATATGCTTTTAGTTTCATTTTTCTCTTATTGCAATTATTTCTTTACTTTGATATAGTTGATTCTCTCCTTTTGATCCTGCTATCAACAATACCTTTAAGGTTTCATCTCTATTGTAATCGGTTATCGTTTTTTCTATCAATAGCCCTTTCACCTCTATAGCCTCATCAATATAGCGTTCATTTTTTAGGGTCTCATTTCTCATCGATTTTACCAACATATAGGCAGCTTGTTCTTCTTTTGATATCCCTGTAGTTGTTACATTGGCCACTACCATTGCTGAAAGGCTAAATACAACCACAACAATAACCATCGAAACCATGGATTCGATAATCGAAAAAGCTTTTATCTTTTGGCTTAGTTTAACCATTTTATAATTTGCTGATTTTTGATCATCTCGGTTAATGAAATTCCGACAAAGTATTCCGACAATTCTGCTCTATTGATAACCGCATCCATTAAATGATTTTCATATACTGATGATGGCGTTTTTAACAATAACTTTTTACAATAGGCTCCTCCTACAATATTGCCTTTTAATTCTAGTACTTCTGAAGAATAAACTTGTCCGGTAATTTCAGCTCCCTCTCCAATAGAAACAATGGCTTGCTTTTTTCTGTCGTAATTTTCATTGTACAGAAAAACGGATCCTTTTATTTGAGCACCTTTTCCAACAACAACTTTACGGTTTTCTGTGGCATTTCCTTTTCCTATTAATGCCACTACACTTGGATATTTTAAAAGACAATCTTCTGCAATTGCAACAGAATCTTGTGCAAAAACTTGTATTGTTCCTACCGTATTTTGTTTCAATACTACTCCCTTAGCATAGAGTACTGCATTTGTAATTTCTGTAGATTGATCTACCACAATGTTTTTATCTGACTTAATTCGAATGTTGCCATCTATCACTTTATTGAACAGTTCTATCTGCAATGGAGAATACAATACCAAGGTTTTATTTTGAAATGAATTGGTAATGGTATCTTGTTCTAAAAACAACTCATAATCCATTAAACTATCATTGATCCCTTCATCAGGAAAAAAGTTCTTAAAATTCTCATCAATCAACTCTTTACTTACAGGCGGTAATGTCTTGCTACTATTAAATGTTGTTCCGTTAATCAGTTTGTTCCCTACAAAGCTTTTACCTTCTATGTACGCTCTTTTAACTCCTGCTTTAGGCAAATAGCAATTGCCGGTAATCTGCGTTTTTCCTGTTAATGACAAAGGTTTATTTTCATCTGATAAATACAAAGCTACTTGTTCTCCCTCATGAATATTTGCCCCAATAAGTGCTGATTTAGTTGCTGATTTGTTCTTCCATTTTGCGGCAGCTGTAAGAATATAAAATGCTCCCCAGTGTTTTTTCTCTAACAAAATTTCATGTTGCTCATCATCATAAAGGTCTACTTCTACTTGAGAGTTAATAGGAATTTCTTCATGAAATGAGAGTCCGTAATTAACCCCAGAACTTACATCCTTATACAACTGTTCTTGCTTTAAGCTTTGTAAAACAAAGGCACTGTTGTAATAATTCACTAAAATAAACGAAGAACTGATTATTGCAATTACAATAATTAAAAACAGAGCATATAATAATGCTCCTGCTTTAAGCCGATAAAATCGGGTATTAATTATTGGAATTCTCCACTGCATCATTTAACTCATTCTTGTATGATAGCTAGATATTATCATCTTTTATTTTTCGATTTAACCTAAGACTTTTCTTTTTTCTTCTTCTTTGTTTTTTTTCGCTTTGGCTTTTCTTCTTCTATTTTTGGTGCTACAGACTTTTCTTCTTGTTCCTTTTTCTTTTTCCAAAAGGGTTTCTTTTTCTTTTCTAAAGCTGTTTTAGGGGTCTCCTTTTCAGGTGGTGTTTCTTTTTCTTCTACTTTTTTCTCTACTTTCTCTTTTTTCTTAACTTTTTCTTTTTTTTGAACTGGCGTTTTAACCACTTCTTTTCCTTTCTTAAATACATGTTCACTAAAAATAGTGTCTGACTTGTAGGTCACTATTTTACCATGCAATACTCCCTTTTTATAACTCCCCTTTTCAATTAGTTTTCCGTTGTCAAACTTTTGATACTTCCCATTCTTATAGCCTTTTAACCACGTAGTACTATTTAACAATCTACCTTCTGTATTCCATTTTTTCCACGCTCCAGATTTATTTCCTTTTGCAAAATTACCTTTCGTAATTAGAGCTCCTTTTTTAGTGCTTACCTGATATACTCCATCCAAAAGTCTTCCTTTGTAATCTCCTTGATTGCTGTTAATAGAATTGTTATGGTACCAGTAATAATCTGATGTTGTTCTCAATTTAGGCTTCTTCTCATCCAATAAAACATTGGCCTTAATGGAAGAGTCATTAAAGTGAATGTTAATTTCTCTATGCGTAATCTCTTCCATTTTTTGTGCCCAGACTGTTGTAATGGACAGCAGCAATAAAATAATGATCGTAATCTTTTTCATACTTTATATATTATATCTGGCATTGCCAGTTATTTTGTTATTTCTCTATTTTCTTTTTGAAAGCGTACCGTAACCGCATTTTTTCCTATGGATACAATTGTTACTTCTTTAACGGTATCATCTTCCTTTATTAAAAACTCTTTGCCATCAACATTTAAAATTCCAACTCTTCTATCTGAATTGTTGTTCTTAATCATTCCTTTATACAAAATTGTTGGCCATACCTTTTCCGCTTTAGGTTGCTTAGCCTTAATATTTCTTGTCGGTTGATTTCCTTGCGATGGTGATGAAGAAAAGGAGGAACTAACCTTCCTCTTTTTTCCTAAAAAAGGATCTCTATAGTCTGCTACAATTAAGAAGGTATCTTTTTTAATTTCTGCAATATTTACCTCTTGTTGAAACTCTTCTTTAGCGTAATTAGGGGTTCCAAAAAAAGAAGAAAACAATTGATAAAACACAAAGCTCCACACTAGAATAACTAGTGGCAACATGGTATATAGTATTTTTTTCTTTTTCATGGGTACTTAACTTATTGTATTACCACTTTTCTAAGTGAACTAAAGGTGCCTATGTTACCGGCAGCATCGGTAGATTGAACTGCCCAATAGTATGTTCCTACTCCTAGTGAATCTTGATAAGATGTTCCGGCAGCTTGAGCAGTTTTAAATAACGTAGTTCCTGCGGCATCAGAATAAAAATAAATGTCATCTATTAAGGCTGTACCTGCATCAGCTGGTTGCGTCCAGGTGTAAGTATTGTAGATATCACTAAGTACTGCATTATCTACAGGCGTAACTAAAGAAAGTGCTCCAGGATCAGTCGTGTCAATTGTTATGGTTCTGGTCGCAAACATTGATGATGTACCTGAGGTTGTATTTCGGGCTTGTACTCCCCATACAACAACTCCCTCAGGCAACGTTGTTGTAATGCTTGTTGAACTTTCAATTTGTGGTCCTAAAACTGCAGTTCCTGACCATGTTGTTTGATGTGCTTCTATTAAGTAATCATCTGCGTTTAATAAAGAATTCCAACTTAGCGTTACACTTGTACTGTTCGTTATTATGTTGTCTGCAGGACTACTCAATACTACCTGTAAACTACTAATGTCTAATGTACTATCAACTACAAAACTAAATGTTGTATAACCAGTTTCTCCACCATTGTTTTCGCCTCTTACTCTCCATTGAAAAGATCCTGGATATAAGGTAACATCAAACTTATTACTAGTAACTGTTGTATCTAAAGCAAGGTAGGTTACTGCAGAAAATGTTCCTTCTACAATTTGCATATTGTACGCTTCTGCTCCATCTATATGATCCCACCAGAAAGTATGTGTCAATTGAATGGTGGTTAAATTATTTGCCGGGGCCAACAGGTTAACTACTTCATTATCTATATCTGGTTCAACAAAATCATCACAAGCAACAAATATTGTGGTAATCATGAGAAATAAAGCTATGATCTTAAGTGTTTTCTTCATGTGTTTCAGTTTTTACGTTTTGGATATATATCGTTGTATTTAATTTTCTTTTTCGAGTTCTCAATTCTTTGGATGTTTTAAAATCTACCGCCACTACTTTACCTACTGTATAGTTGTTTTCTAAAAAATAAATCAACTTCAACAAATTAATAAAGCCCCCTTCTACCGTTAATTGAGCTGTTTTAGTAACATAACCATTGGCTGTAGTTAAATACGGTTGAGGAAAATCTTTTAACACCAAGTTATTTTTTTGCACATATCCCGTAACAGATTCTAATAATTCTTGATGAATATCTACACTAGAATAATCTTTATTGGTACCCACCAATTGTTCTATTTGCTTTATTTTTTTCGTTAAAATTTTTATCTGTTCTGGCGCATTCTGGCTTTTGGCAATCTGCTCTCTAAACTCACTGTTTTTAAAAGCCAATTCTATTGAATCAGCTATGGCCATATTGTAGATCACAAAAGAAAATAAGAATGCTCCTACTAATGTATAGAGTAAACGTTGTTTATATGTTAGTTTCTTTTTCAACTGCTAATTAATGGTTAATTCTAATTCAAATTCTCCAACCGTTTTAAGGTTGTCTTGTATAAAGGATACAATGATAATTTCATTTACCCACTTGTATTCTTTAAGTGATTTAATCCAATTGTTTAATTCTATACTTCTACTAACAGTGCCCGTTATTTTTATGCTGTTGTAATTGAAATTAATGTCTTCAGCTTTATTAATTCTTTTTTCTAAAGGGTTAATAAACAACTGATTTAACTGAATGGTTGTAGGAATACTCAGACCTATTTGATCAGTATAGAAAGATAAACGAGAAGCCCGTGCTACACCACTACTTTGTATAAATTGTTCTTTTGTTGTCAACTCCTTTTCTAGCTTAGTTAACTCTACCAAGTATTGTCTTTTACTATTTACTTGATACTGCAAGGAGTTGTGTGTTTCCTCATAACTATTTGCGATTAGTAAGTTGGCCATCACAACAATAAAAAAGAAAGCTACGATAGAGAACCCTCCTATTAAGGCTTTGTTTTTATACAAATACTCTTCTTTAAGTTGAGCCACTTTATCTACAGAAACAGGAATTATCTTAGCCGAAGGAACAAAATGATTGAAAGCCGTTCCAAAAGAAATTAACTCATGAGAACTGATTACTTCTCCTTCTATATTGTATTCTTCACCATTAGAAACTGCTCCTAAACTGTCTAATTGAATAATGTTATTGTTCTCGATAATTAATTCATGTGAAGTGGTTGATAGCGTCATTTTATCTAACAACGAAATGGTATTGTTGATGGCAAATGGTCCTAAATACAACTCAACTCCAAAAAGGTTTAATCCTTCTATTTTTTCAATCAGTCCATCCAGCACATCTTTTCTAATTACTGAAACCCAAGATTCAAATCCTTCAATCTTTGATTGTTGCAAATAGAAATCCTTCATAGATGCATTAGGCAACACTTGACTTAATAGTTCTTGGTCTTGAACATTATCTTCTGCTTTTACTTTTTTATGAATTACTCCTTTACCACCAATAGAAAAATAAACGGGTATTTTCTTGGTGTTCTTTTGTGCCAATTCTTCAAGCGTAATGTCAACAAAACGCCTACTCACCTCAATACCATCTTTGGCCGAAGTCAATTCAAGCGCTATCAGAGTATAACTATCCTTGCTATTGAAAACAAGTTCAACACCAAAAGCAGCTTGCCCTTTTATGAGTTTATATTGATCTAAAAAATTTAACACTTAGTAAATTACTGTTGGCTTAATAAAAATATTCAACTTAGATTTTGACTTCTCTCTACTTCTACTACTAAACAACCATTTAATAATCGGAATTCGAGATAAAAAAGGAACTCCTCTTCCTGATTCTCGAGTAGATTTTTCTTCTAAACCTCCCAACAAAATCATTTCTTGATCTTTTACTCTTATCATAGATGTAAAATCTCTTGAAACTTGTCCTGGAGGTGCATTGGGTTCTATTTTAGCTGTAAAGTCCGATTGAGAAACTGCTATTTCCATCGTAATTTGATCATCTCCAGAAACCAAAGGTTTTATGGTTACTGATAAATCTGCTGTTACCGATTTGTAAGTTCTACTCGATTGACTGGTTGTAGAGGCATTAGCCGTTACGGTATTTCTTTCTTCTACATAATACTCTGTATTACCAATAGTCATAGTTGCTTCATGCCCATTAAGTGTTGCTAGTTTTGGGGTAGATTTTACTCTTAAAATACCTTGTGTTTCTAAAGCACTAATGTTTACATAAAAATTAGGGGTTACTTTTCCTAAGTTTAAAATACCATAGCCATTAAAACTTTCTATTAAGTTATTGATAGAATTACTGTTTAAAGACAAATTGGCTTCCGGATAAACTGTTCCTGATGTTACAGCAGGTTCTGTTCCTAATCCTGCTTCCATACCCAAACTGTTTGCTCTACTGTTAGAATAATCAACAATCATTACCTCAATCAATACAACAGGCACCACCTTATCTATGGTTTTAATGAAATGTTCTATCTCTTCAATACGAGGCTCTGAACCACTCAAAATCAAACTGTTTAAATCTAAAAACTCCTTTACATCTACATCTTGTTTGATGTCTGAAGGAATGTATTCATTTACAGTTTCTACTGAACGGTATTGCAATTGGATCACTTTAGTCATTCGTAAACCTTCTGTTTTACGCTCTCCAATAATGTAAATCCCCTTATCTAAATCATAGGTTAAATCTGTTCCTTGAAACATGTTTTCTAACAGTTCTTTAAAGTTGGTTGACTTAACATTTACTGTTGCTTTATCTTTTACTTCAGAAACAAAGTAATAATCAACTCCAATGTCTTCTGCTACTTTTCGTATTACTTCATCAATTGCAAGGTCTGTTCCGCTTACAGAAATGTCTGAAAAGTTTTTGGCTTCATAAACCAACTCTCCTCCTCCTGCATTATTTTTATTCTGATTTCTATTGTTCGTGTTTCTAGCATTTCTTGAATTGGGTTTATTTCCCTTCGGAGTATTACTCACTGCATCTCCCGAATTTTCTACTAGATAAGAACCATCTTTAGTTTTTGTAATAATTAAATTATTGGCAACACCTAGCTTATTTAGAGCATTATCAAAAAGCATATCCTCAATATATACGCTTACTTTTTTAGCCGCAACGCCTGATGCTAAAATCACATTCTTCTTTGATTTTTGTGTAATCATTTTCACTACAGCATCCAACGAGTCATTTTTTAAATCGAGCGTTAATTCATCTTTTGGTTTATTGTATTTTATGACAAGGGCTTTTTTAGGCGCTTGTACAACAACAGGTTTAGGCACATCATATTTTACCAATGACATTATGGTTCCTATAAAGTTGATTTTTAAATTGTACTCTTTACACACAAAAAGTAAAACATCAGAAACTGTAGCGTTGGCAAAATTGTTTACAATGTTTTGATTGATAGATGGATCCACACTAATGTTTAATTTGTGTGCATCCGCAATTCCTCTCATAAACTCTTGAATGGAAACTCCACTTACCGACATCTGAACATTTTCCTCTAATCCAGGAACTTCAGTAGTCATGGATGTTAATTGCGTTTCTATCTGCTTAATTCTATCCTGAGCCACTGCATTAAGGCTCAAAAAGAAACAGATAACAATTCCTATATTTTTAATGGTTCTATTCATACTTCATCTTCTTATTCAACATTTAGCTCAGGTTTCCCTGCTAATAGTTTGTCATTAACATTGCATATACTTCATCTATAGAAGTTTCGCCTTTTTCGAACAATTCAAATGCATTGTCCATTAATTGATTAATTCCTTTTTCTTGTAATTTCTCTCGTATACTATACTCTTCATTCTTAATGGCATCAGAAAAATCATAGTCTATAGGTATTACTTCATAAACTGCTTTTCTTCCTCTATATCCTGTGTAATAACATTCGTCACAACCTTCTGGCTCAAAATGTTTTTCTATTTTTCTTGGTGGCTTATAATTGCTCGGAAACAAATTGTTATCAAATGTTGTTGACTTTTTACAATTCGGACATAAAATACGCACCAATCGCTGCGCTACAGAAAGACTTAATGTATTGGCTAACAGGTATGATGGAACTCCCATATCTATTAACCTAGATACTGTTCCCCAAGCAGAGTTCGTATGTATGGTTGACAATACCAAATGCCCTGTTAAAGCTGCCTTAATAGCCATCTGAGCTGTTTCACCATCTCTAATCTCACCCAACATAATTACATCAGGATCTTGACGTAAAAATGATCTTAATGAGGATGCAAAGGTTAACCCAATATCTTCTTTTACTTGTACTTGATTGATTCCTTCTAAGGTATATTCAATAGGATCTTCTACTGTAACAACATTTGTTTTTTCTTCGTTTAAGATTTTTAATGTTGCATATAAACTGGTTGTCTTTCCTGAACCGGTTGGACCGCTAATTAAAATGATTCCGTTCGGCTTTTTAATTCCTTCTAAATAATCTTTTAATTGCTTTTCATCTAAGCCTAATTCTTTAATGTCAATATTGGTAGCATCTTTACTCAGTAAACGCATTACCACTTTTTCTCCGTGCAATGTTGGCAATAGAGAAACTCTAATGTCAAATTTGTTTCCTGTATTTTCAAAAGAAATCCTTCCATCTTGTGGCAATCTCTTTTCTGCAATATCTAAGTTGGCTTTAATCTTTAACTTGTTGACCAATGCAGGGTAATCATCTTTATGAATCACATATTTTTCAATGAGTTTACCATCAATCCTCAAGCGTACTCTACACCTATCTTCATACCTTTCAATATGAATATCACTACTTCCTAAATAATCTGCTTCTACAATTAGCTTATAAACAAAATCATCAGAATTTGTTCCTTCAAAACTTACGGTTTCTGCTGTTTTGTTTTTATAGGTTACACGGTAATACTTTCCTAAAGTCTTGTTAATTCTTTCTGGTGATGCAGGAATAATTTTAATGGTTAATCCAAAAATCATTTCCAACTCATCACTCAGGCTAGAGTTCATTTTTTCTTCGTCTGCATAAAAAACAAACGTTTCTTCATCTACAGACTTGGGTACAATGTGATAATGCCACGCTTGGTCAGTAGAAATTGTTTGCTGCATATCTGCAGTTAATTCTATGTAATCTGAGCTGCTCACTAATTCAAAATAAAATCTTGGTAAAACTGAATTGATGGTACCAACTGCTCAATTAAAATGCTAATGATCAACATTAAACTCATTGCTCCGGCCAAAGGTATCAGCATCTTTCTTTGTCTACTGAACAACATCAACCCTCCATAAAAAATGGCTGTTATTAAAATACTTCCTAAATAGAAAGCGATAAAATTAAAGGGTGAAAAAACTACGGTTAGTACCAAGAAAAAAAGTACATCTCCTAAGCCTAAATAGTCAGTTAAAATATTGGTTAGCTTTTTCTCTTTAATAGAAATAACCAAGGTTACTACTAGCAAATTGGTTACTACCAATAGTAAATTAATTCCAAAATAAGTAAGCAATTCTGTCCATTGCATCTTAAGCAATGCCTGGCCAATAAACCCAACAAAAAGTAGTGGTATTAAAAACCAACTAATAGCTCTAGATTTAAAATCTTGAACAACTACAACACCTAACAAGGCTATTAATATGATTAACAAAAGGAAAGTCACTAATCTTCTTGCGTTTCTTTAATAACTCTATCTTGGTTGATTTCCCACATGTTGAACACTCCATCGTTATCAAAATCTTCTACACATGTTGCTCTTGCAGAATACGTTCCTCCTTCTGCTTCAACAACTTCAATTTTGTAACGTGCTCTACCTCCTTCAGTAACTAAAGAACCTTGCTCGTAACCAATTTCTTTTAAATCTGATGAGTATTTAGAGAATTCTAAATGATACATTCTTTCTAATGTATGGATTCTCTCTAGTTCATTTTTTGCTTCAGCTTGTTTGGCTTTAGTTACCATGTTTTGTAATGGCGAAACTGATAAACCCACTATTATTCCAGCAATAATGATGTAAATCATTATACTCAGTAGTGATGCTGCTTTTAATTTTTTATGTTTTTTGAATTGCATAGAAACACTAATTTTAATTTAGTGTTCTAAATTATTGAGAAATTTACACTAGAAGTAGCAGTGGTTCATTTTTCTATTTAACGGCAAATTAGAGTGTTTTTAAAAACTCAACTCTTCTTCTACGAGACACATCCAATAGAATATTTCCTTGCAATAGAATTTGATTTCGATCTTTGAAGAACGTAACAATTTGATTGGTATTGACAATGTGACTTTTACTAATCTTAAAAAATGAATGTTGTTCTAATATTTTTTCGAATATAGCAAGAGGTTTTGCTGCGGTAATCACTTTACCATTGACCAACTGAACATCGGTATAACCTTCATCAGCATTGCAACAAACAATATCATTTACTTGTACAAACTCAATTTTAGTTGCACTTTTTATGGTAATGGTTGTTGATTTTTTAGTTGATCCAGCTTCTTCTATAACCGCCTCTAAATGGTTATTGTATTCAGATTCTCTTTGCAACTCTTTTTGCGTTTGCAAGAGTTGTTCTTCCAGCTTTTTAAGCTTTTCTTTTAGCAAAGATGCTGCGGTATGTTCTTTAACTTTTATCAAGAGTACTTCTTAAGTATGCAAGGTAATAAAAAACATTAAACGAAGCAATTGGAAAATAATTACAATTGCTACGATTTTACCTAAAACAAAAAAGCCTCGAGAATCTCGAGGCTTTTTTATTAATATTCTTTTTGGGGTTACCCTCCAAAATCATCAAACCTGATGTTTTCATCTGGGATACCAAAATCTTCTCCCATTTTTTGAACACATACGTTCATCATAGGTGGTCCACAGAAATACAATTCAATGTCTTCAGGAGCTTCATGTTTATTTAAATACTCATCGATCACTACTTGGTGAACGAATCCTGAGAATCCATCTCCTTCAGGATCATTAACATCTTTTTTGTTTACCCAGTTATCAGATTCTAATGCATCAGATAATACGAGGAAGAACTTAAAGTTTGGAAATTCTTTTTCTAAGTCTCTAAAATAGTGGATGTAGAACAATTCTGCTCTAGAACGACCTCCATACCAATAAGTAACTGTTCTACCAGTTTTAAGTGTCTTAAACAGCTCGTATAAGTGAGAACGCATAGGCGCCATTCCTGCTCCACCACCAACGTATAACATTTCAGCTTCTGAGTCATTGATAAAGAACTCTCCGTAAGGTCCAGAAATAGTTACTTCATCACCTTCTTTTTGATTAAAGATATAAGAAGAAACAACTCCAGGATTAACATCCATCCAAGCGTTTTTATCTCTATCCCAAGGCGGTGCTGCAACTCTTACATTCAACATAATCTTTCTTCCTTCTGCAGGGTAAGAAGCCATAGAATAAGCTCTAATTACTTCTTCATCATTTTTCATTACCAAGTCTCTAACTGCAAAACCACCTTCAGCCCAATCTTTCTCAAACTTATCTGGCTCTCCTGGGTGATCTTGTGGATGCGCTTTAATATCCATATCAGCCCATTTGATAGTACATGCAGGAACTTTAATTTGGATATATCCACCTGCTTTGTAGTCCATATCTTCTGGAACTTCTACAATAAACTCTTTAATGTAAGTAGCAACGTTATAGTTAGAAACAACCTTAGCTTGGAATTCTTTAATCCCTAAGATTTCTTCTTCTACTTCAACTTGCATGTTTTCTTTTACTTTTACTTGACATCCTAATCTGTGATTAGTTGCAATTTCTTTTCTAGAAAAAGAAGGTGTTTCTGTTGGAAGAATAGATCCTCCACCTTCATGCACTTGACAAATACATTGTGCACATGTACCACCACCACCACAAGCAGATGGTAAGAATATACCTTGACTACTTAGGGTATTTAAAAGTGTATCACCACCATTAACCTCTAATTCTTTATCTCCATTAATGGTAATTGTAATTTTACCTGAAGGCATCAATTTAGCCTTAGCAAATAATAAAACACTTGTTAGCACAATTACAACCGCAAAGAATACGATTATCGCTATAATTATTAATTGAATATCCATTTTATATCAGTTAAAAAGTTTTTAAAGTTGTCAAGTCAAAAGTCTCAACTTCTTAATGTCTTAATTTCTATTTTAAAGTTCAAATCCTAAAAATCCTAAGAAAGCTAATCCCATAAGACCTGTTAATAAAAACGCCATTCCTACTCCTCTCATTGGACCAGGAATATGAGAATACTTAATTTTTTCTCTAATTGCTGCAATTAATACAATTGCGATAAACCAACCGAATCCAGAACCTAATCCGTACACCGTTGCTTGACCGATGTTAGCAAATTGTTTTTGTTGCATAAATAAAGCAGCTCCTAAAATTGCACAGTTTACAGCAATTAAAGGTAAGAATATCCCTAATGCACCGTACAATGCTGGAGAAAATTTCTCTACCAACATTTCAACCAATTGTACAATAGATGCAATAACTGCAATAAACATAATGAAACTTAAAAAGCTTAAGTCCATTGTTGCATACTCATCTCCTAACCAAGACAATGCTCCTTCTTGCAATACAAGTGTTTCTAATAAATAGTTAATAGGTGTTGTAACAACCAATACAAAGATTACTGCCGAACCTAAACCTACAGCTGTTTTAACCGTTTTTGATACTGCCAAATATGAACACATTCCGAAAAAGAAAGTGAAAACCATATTGTCAATAAAAGCACTTTTTATAAATATATTTAAGTATTCCATTTTTTTAGTTTATAAAGTTTGTAAAGTTTTCAAGTTTAAAATCTTGATTCTTTAGCATCTAATTTAATCTTCTATTAATTCAGGGTTTCTTGTTTTTTGTACCCAGATGTAAACTGCTACAATAAATAATGATGATGGTGGCAATAGCATTAATCCATTGTCCATATATCCCATATCATAAACAGATTCTGGTATGATCGTTAATTTCCCTAAACCAGGTATTGTTAATGTTCCTGATCCAAAAACTTCTTTAAAGAAAGCAACAACAACTAAAACTAAACCGTATCCAATTCCATTTCCTAAACCATCTAAAGCAGAAGCCCAAGATTTGTTACCTAAAGCAAATGCTTCTAAACGACCCATAATAATACAGTTGGTAATAATTAATCCAACAAATACAGAAAGTTTTTTAGATACATCATATACGTATGCTTTTAATACTTGATCTACAATAATTACCAATGCCGCTACAATAACTAGCTGTACAATAATTCTAATCTTACCAGGAATGATGTTTCTCATAAGAGAAACCAATACATTTCCAATAATTAATACAGCTGTTACCGCCAATGACATAATAATTGCGTTATCCATTTGTACTGTTACTGCTAATGCAGAACAAATACCCAATACCTGAATCGTAACAGGGTTAATTGAGTTTAATGGATTTGTTATTAACGCTTTATTCTTCTTAGAGAATAATGGTTCTGATTTTTTTTCTTCACTCATAGCTTTTACGAATATAGCTTATTAAAATTCTGAATTGTTCTTAAAGAAGTTATAGTATACTTCTAAATTTCTAGTTAACATCTCATCTACTCCTACTCCTGTAAAAGTTGCTCCACTAATACCATCTACTTGATGATTGTTTAAGTTTTTACCAGGCTTTAAAACTTTTATTGGAGTAAATGCACCGTTCTCAGCAATTGTTTTACCAACAAATTGATCTTCGAACCAAGCTTCAGTAATAATTGATCCTAAACCAGGTGTTTCTCCTTTGTGATCGAATACTGCTCCATTTACGGTTTCTCCATCAGCTTTAAATCCAATGTATCCCCAAACATCATCCCATAATCCTTTTCCACTTGCTGAAAGCACATAGTATTTTTGTCCATCTTTTTCACAAATAAAAATTGGGAAATGAATAGCTTCAGATTGACTCAATGCTGTTTTAATTGCTTCGTCATCCCCTTTGTTTGCACTTAAAATAGGCTTAACTGCTCTAGAGTATTCTTTTCTTAAGTCAATATTAAAGGCATCTAATTTATCTTGTGGATCAATTGCATCTGCTGCACTTTTATCACTTAAAATTTCTCCTTTGTAATTGATTGTTACTCTTCTTTTAACGAAATCGTTAAATATAGCTCCTGCTTCATCTCTTTGAAGTGTTCGCATTTCTTCTAAACCAATTGCTTGCAAAATGTTTTGCATTTTCTCGTTGGTTGTATTTGCTTTTTGAATAGGTTTTAAACTTGAAGCAATAAAAGCTAACAAACCACCTACTATCACTACCATTACGGTAGCAAAAACAATTGTATAAACGTTACTATCTCTATCTATAGCCATATCTATGCTGTTTTAACTCGTTTTAATCTTTTCTTAATATTTGAACTAATCACTACGTGATCAATTAATGGTGCACATACGTTACCTATTAAAATAGCTAACATAACTCCTTCTGGGTATGCTGGATTTGCTACTCTAATAAGAATTGCAAGAATTCCGATTAAAATACCATACACCCATTTACCTGCATTTGTTTGTGTTCCTGTAACAGGATCAGTAGCCATAAATATTGCTCCGAAAGCAAAACCACCTAACATTAACTGATGTAAAGCAGGCACTTGCATAAACAAGTTATCTCCTGCAACTTGATTGAATACAAACCCCATTAAATAACCACCAATAAAAGTAGAAAGGATAATTCTCCAACTTGCAATTCCTGTAAACAATAACAGTAACGCTCCTAATCCAATAGCAATTATAGAAGTTTCTCCTATAGAACCAGGAATAAATCCAATAACTGATTCCATAATAGATGGAATAGCTTCTACTCCTCCTTCAACAGCTTTACCTAATGGTGTAGCTCCAGAATAACCATCTACCAATGCTTGTCCTTCTTCTAATGAAGTATTCGTCCAAACTTGATCTCCAGACATTTTTGTTGGATAAGCAAAGAATAAAAATGCTCTTGTTACTAAAGCAACATTTAAAACATTCATTCCTGTACCTCCAAAAACCTCTTTACCTAAAACAACTGCAAATGCAACTGCTACAGCTAACATCGCCCAAGGTATATCAACTGGTACAATTAAAGGAATTAACATTCCTGACACTAAAAATCCTTCTTGTATAGGATGTCTATTTATTGCAGCAAATATAAACTCTATCCCTAATCCTACTCCATAAGAGATCACAACTAGAGGTAAAACTTTCATTAAACCGAATAAAACTTTATCCATAAACAAATCAGTAGCACAATCTCCAGCCACACAATCTCCTAATGCTAAAAAGTGTTGGTGTCCAACATTATAGATACCAAATAATAAACAAGGAATTAAAGCCAATACAACAATAATCATTGTTCTTTTCAAATCCACACTATCTCTAATGTGAACTCCGTTTTTGTTCGTGTGCCCAGGAACAAATAGGAAAGTATAAGTACCATCCCAAACCGCATGAGCCAACGGGAATTTCCCATCACTCTTCGGTTTCATTTTTTGCATAAATTCTTCTAATGCTTTCATATACAAATTTGTTTTTAACGTTTCAATGTTGTCACGTTTTAACGTTTCAACTTTTTAACGTTTTCAACTCTTTTTATTAACTAGTTTCTTTACGTACTAAATCTAATGCTTCTCTTACTATCTTTTGTGTTTCTACCTTTGATGTACATGCGTACTCACACAAAGCAAAATCTTCAGGAGCTACTTCGTAGATTCCTAAATTTTCCATTAAATCAATATCTTTATAAATCATAGATTTTACCAAATGAACAGGGAAAATATCCATTGGGAAAAGCTTTTCGTATTGGCCAGCCATTACAAAAGCTCTTTCCTCTCCATTCATATTCGCATCTAAATCTCTTTCCTTATTAGGTGTTAAAAATGAGAATGAAGTTCTTGATAAACTAAATCCACCAAATCCTAAGAAAGGTAACCATCCCATAAACCTTGGTTCACCACCAGCTGGAATAGCTGTTACTTGGTAATTGTAAAATCCTAAATGTCCATTTTCTTGAACATGAGTTCCAGTTAAAGGATTACCGCTTATTACACGAGCACCTTCTTCTAAGTTTCCTTTAAGGATGTCACCAATATTAGCTCCTAATATCGTTTTAACATATTTGGGAGCAGTAATTTTAGATCCTGCAACAGCAATTGCTCTTGAAGCATCAAATTTACCTTCTTTAAATACTTTACCTATTGTTAATACATCTAGCGCACTTAACGTCCAAACAACCTCTCCTTTATTAATAGGGTCTATGTGGTGCATTTGGATACCAACATTACCTGCTGGATGCGGTCCTGAAACTTTATTGATTTGAACATTCTTAGCTCCACTAAAAGCCTCATCAGCATTAGCGTTTCCAGTAATGTTTAAATGAACTGTTCCTGAAGTTAATTTTGCTAAAGCATCTAAACCTGCTTGTAATGCATCTCCTTGTCCGTGAGCAACAAAACCATAGTCTGGTGCTAAAGGAGCAGAATCAAAAGCAGTTACATGAATTGCTTTAGGTGTATCCATTGGGTTTGCAACAATATCAAATGGTCTTTGACGAACAAACGGCCATACTCCACTTTTTAACATTGTGTCAAGAATTTCTTCTTTAGCCATGTTAGCAGGATCTCCCTGCTTAAAAGTTTCATAAGTGTTAGCTCCATCAGCTTTAACTTTAACCTCTAATATTCTTCTTTTTTCTCCTCTGTTAATTTCTGTTACTTCACCACTAATTGGAGAAGTGAATAGAATCCTATCCATTTCCTTATTATAAAAAAGAGGAGATCCAGCTTTCACTTTATCACCAACTTTAACAGCTAACTTTGGAGTTAATCCAGGAAAATCAGTAGGTTTTATTACAACATCAGAAGTAGAAGCAGCATCAGCATAAAGTCTTTCAGCAACGCCTTTTAACTTAATGTTTACGCCTTTTCGAATTTTTACGTCTTTTGACATATATCTTTTTTTGTGGAATAAGACAGCAAATTTATAAAATAGAATGCTATTTCAAAGTTAAATAAAAAGAATTTATAACAATTTAGATTGGTACCGATTTTGCTTAGTTCAATATCGTATTTTTGGCAACTAAGATCACTTTTATGAACACCCATATCCTAAAGCTTTCAGCAATTACAACTTTAATAGGGTTTGTATTTATTATTTGCAGTTCTCATCGGGTTATTAACAATGATGAAGACGATTATGCTGTAGAAAACCATATTCGATATGATGATTTTATTTATGACGATAGCATAAAAACTGTTTTACTATACAATTCTAACTCCCAAATGAGTTACCCTATAATTAGAATGAATGGTAATGAAACAGTAAAGCTAAGTTTTGATGACCTAAGAAGAGAGAACCCTATTTACAATTACACTATAATTCATTGCAATGCTAACTGGGAACCATCTGATTTAACTCCAAACGAATATATAGAAGGTTTTCAAGAGGATGAATTGTTTGATTTTGACTATGCAAGTAATACTGATCTATACTATACACACTACAACCTTACTTTTCCGAATGAAAACATGAAACCAATAGTTTCTGGAAACTATATTATGATGGTTTATAAAGTAAATGATAAAGAAAATCCGATTTTAACTAAACGCTTTATGATTTATGAAAGCAATGTATCCATTTCAATGAATATTAAAAGAGCTACAGATGTAAATGAAAGCTATTACAGACAGGAAGTTGATTTTAAATTAAATCATGATGGCTATGATATTACTGATCCTTTCGGGAGATTAAATGTTGTACTCATGCAAAACTACCGATGGGATAATGCAATTACTGGACTAAAACCAAGATTCATTAAAGATACTGAACTGGACTATGATTTTAACAATGGAGAAAATGTTTTTGATGCGAACAATGAGTTTAGAGAATTTGATTTAAAGAGTGTTAAATACAATACGATAAGGGTTAAAAAAATACAGTTTGAAAACCATGACAGAATGATACACTCTTATCTATTAAATGATGAAAGAAGGTCTTTTAAGCAATACTACACTCAACCCGATCTAAACGGAAACTTTTTAATTAAACGAAATGAAGGCCAAAATAGCGAAATAGAGGCTGATTACGTTAAAGTACATTTTACACTTCCCTACTCTCCTCCTATTGAAAATGGTAGTCTTTATTTGTTTGGGAAATTCTGTGACTGGAAGTTTAAAGATGAATTAAAACTCGATTATGATACCGTAAACCAACAGTATGTAAAAGAAGTTCTACTCAAACAAGGCTATTACAATTACCAATATTGTTTTGTAAAGGATGGATCTAAAAACAAAGGCGACATTGCTTTGGTTGAAGGTTCGCATTTCGAAACAGGAAATGAATACACCATCTTAGTCTACCACAGGCAACTCAATGATAATTTTGACAGAATGGTTGGATTCAATAGTGGAACAAACTAAACTCTACTTGCCTGCAAACGGTACTCCAAAATAAAACTCTAACACTTTCAACTTAAACATAAAGTCATATTTACTTTGTATTAATTGTGATTGAGCGTTTACCAAGTTGTTTTTTATCTGATTAAAATCATAAGAGTTTATTGCTCCTGCTTTAAAACGTTCTTGAGCATAATCAAATGCTTTGGTTTGAGCACCCACAGAAGTTGTAGCAGCATCGTATGATTTAGATGAAGCCAATGCATCTGTGTAAGCAGTTTGTATTGTTTGTTGCAAACGCAATTGCTCACTCTCTAAGTTATATTTTATCTTTTCGTAATTGATTTTAGATTTATTTACATTACTCCTAAATTGATAACGATTAAATATTGGAATGTTTAAAGAGAACATAACGGACTGTCCTAAATTATCACTGATTTGATCGCTAAACAAAAATGGAGAAATATCTGTAGTACTTTGCCTATGCTGATAGGCAGTATTCATACCAAAACTAGCTGTTAATGAAGGATAATAACTTGCCCTTGCAATTTTCACGCTTTTTTCTGCACTCAGAATATTCAACTCAGCCAATTTTATTTCAGGAAAACTCTCATTGGCTTTGTTGTAAATTGTAGAAACATCATTTCCTAAAATGGTTTGATTCTGAATATCAACACTAACTTCTTCTACCTCAATACTCATACCCTCCAACTGCAACAACTGAGCTAAATTTAAGCTTGTAATGGTAATTGTGTTTTCTGCAACAATTAAACTTTGCTTATCATTGGCCATAGTAGATTTAATGTTCAATAAATCTCCTTCTGCCAATACTCCAGCTTTATACAATTCTTCAATCCTTCTCACTTGCCCTTCACTTATTTCTAGTTGTGATTGAGCTACCTTAAATTGTTCTTTAGCAAATAATATTTGTAAATAGGCATTTACAACATTTAACGCAATATCGTTCTTCATTTTTGCTATTGCTGCATCTTGTGCTTCAACATTAAGTTTAGATTGTTTTAATGAATGAACATTGGCAAAACCATCAAATAAATTAACTGAAGAGTTTATTCCAAAATTGTTGGACCTAAAATCAGCCGGAATTCTAGCTCCAGAAACTCCAATAGAAGAACCAAAATTAAAATTCTGAGATGCTGAAGCATTTAAATTGGGAGCAAAATTCCATTTAGCCACCTTAACATCTTCTATAGCAATATTCTTATCTAACTCCGATTGTTTAACCGATATGTTGTTTTCTAAAGCATAATCAACACATTCTTTTAGTGTCCATACTTTATTTTCTTGAGCAGACAAACTGCTCAACAACCCTAAACCTACTATTAATGATAAAACTTTCATTTACTTTTTTATTGTTTGATTAACTCAACGTACATTTTAACACACACAGAAACTACCCCTCACCACTCTTAACTACTTCTTTTCTTTTTCTTCTTCTTTTTATCCTCGTCAGACTTTTTCTTAAAAGGTTCTGTGATGTTCCACACTTTCACCTTGTCAGCTTCTGTTAAACCATCAACTATTTCAACCATAATACCGTCAGAAATACCCAATTCAATATCTCTACGTTCAAACTCTTGGTCTCCCAATTCTAATTCTACAAAAGACTGATCTGTTTCTTCATCAAATTGAATTAAAGCTTCTTTAACAGCCAACACATTTTTCTTTTGTCCAATTACAATAGTTGCATTAGCACTATATCCTGCTCTAACAAAGAAGTTGGTATCTAAAACAACATTTGCCTCAATCTTAAACTGAACTGCTCCTTGCTCTTCAATTCCTTGAGGTGCTACAAACCTTAACTTAGCATCAAATGTTTTATCATTAATTGCACCCAAACTAATCAGTAAAGGCATATCCATACTTAACCTACTTACTTCAGCTTCATCAACCTGGCCTTCAAAAATCATATCGGTTAAATCCGCAATTGTTGCAACAGTAGTTCCTGGATTAAAATTATTACTCTCTACCAATTGATCTCCTTTTTTAACAGGAACAGTAAGCACAGTACCCGAAACGGTAGCTCTTATATTCGTATTTGCAGCTCCCCTTCCCGCAGTACCCGATTGAATTATTTTCAAGTCATTTTCTGCATTTACCAACTCTTGCTTGGCTTGATTATATCTTAATTCTACAGCAATAAAATCTTGATTAGAGATAATTCCTTTATCATACAATTGTTTGTTTCTATCAAAATCTACAGTACTATTTTCTAAAACAATTTTAGCATTATCAACCCTTCCTAAAGCACTGTTTAAAGACTGTTCATTTGGAACCACCTTTATGGTTGCTATTAAATCTCCAGTAGTAACAACCTCTCCTTCTTTTACAAAAACCTCATGAACTATTCCAGAAATTTGTGGTTTGATCTCTACTTCATCTTCAGGTACAACCTTCCCAGTAGCAACTGTTTTTCGTTCAATTGTTGTTCTAACCGGATTTTCTGATACATACTGAATTGGATCTTGATTGTTTGTAGATATAAAGAAGCTTGTTGCATAAACAACTCCCAATATTAATCCAATAATCAAAATGTACTTCACTGCTTTTTTCATTTTTTTCTCTTTAGTTTATCACGTTTTAAAGTTTTTACGTTTGTAACGTTTCAACATGAAACAACGCTACAACTCAATAAATTATTCTTCTCTTAATGCATCTATTGGCTTAATACTAACAGCCCTTTGTGCAGGTATCAATCCTATTAATGTTCCCAATACCACCATTATAAACAACGCTCCAAGCACAAATGGAATTGGAACTGTAGGATTGGTATAAGGAATATCAGCCCCTTCACTTGCTACTGCAATTCCTTTTAAAGCAAATGAGCCTAGTATTATTCCAAAAATTCCAGCAATTAAGGTTAAAAAAACCGACTCTAAAATAATCTGCCCCCTTACTTCACTTGGAGTTGCCCCTAAAGCTCTTCTAACGCCCAATTCTTTTGTTCGTTCTTTTACTGAAATCAACAATATATTACCAATACCAATAACTCCTGCAATAATAGTTGCGATACCCACAACTAGAGATAAAAAAGTTAACCCCTTCGCAAAACCGCTAATCTTAGTAAACAATTCTCCTAAATTAAATGAACCTATTGCACGCTCATCTTCTGGAGAGATTTTATGAATCTTCTTCAATACCTTTTTTACATCTTGTTCTACCTTTATTACATCTGCATCATCATAAGCAGCTATTGCTAACCAACCAACATTATCACCTGTATTGTACAACTTCCTGTAAGTTGAAAATGGAATTGTAATGTCTCCATCATCTCCAAACCCTCCACCATCTTCAAACTTTTTGATTCCTATAACCTTAAAGAACACATTGTCTATTCTTATAAATTTTCCTATTGGATCAATGTATTTTCCAAACAGCTCTTTTTGAGTTCTTTCACCAATCACACAAACTTTCCTATTCTCTTTAATATCTCCTTCATTTACAAACCTACCTCCAACATATATCTTTTGTGCTGCTATTTTTGACAATACCGGAAAATCTCCATACACACTATAAGAACCTGTTCTTTGTCCATAAACCACAGAGCCCGATTCTCCTCCAAAAGCACCTTTTACAATTCTCGGAGCTATGTATTGTATTTCTGGAACTCTTGTTGCTAATGTTCTTACATCACCAAGCTTAAGCTGTATAGGTCTACCTGTTTTAAAACCTGCATAGGGTACACTGGTTGTTTGCGCCCAAGCGAACATACTGTTCATTGCTATATTCTCAAAACGCTCTTCAAAACCATTATCAAGACCCTTTGCCGCTCCAGACAATACGATGTAAATAAAAATACCCCAAAGCACACCAATTACGGTTATGATAGTTCGAGCTTTATTCTTTTGAATAGAACCGAATATCTCTTGCCATGTATCTCTACTTAGTATTAACATCTTATTTAGATAAAAGAAATAAGAGAAAAGATCGCTTCGCTAAAAGACAACAATTTTCTATTTCTTTTTATTTTCACATTAACTCATTAATAAATCTATAATTAACTACTCATCTCTTAAGGCTACAATAGGTTTAATTCTTGCTGCTTTTCTTGCAGGAACATAACCCGCAATTCCTCCAAAAATGATCAATATTATTGTTGCAAATAAAGCTGTACCCATATTGATATATGGATTCTTAATAAAATAATTATCCAAAGAATCACCTATATAATTTAATAGAAAAATGCCTCCGAAAAGGCCTATATAACCGGCTGCAGTAGTAATAAAAATAGATTCTTGAAGAATAATTGCGATAACTGAACGAGGAGTTGCTCCAATAGCTTTTCTAATACCCAACTCCTTGGTTCTTTCTTTTACTACATAAACCATGATATTACTAATACCAATAATTCCAGCAATTAAAGTTCCTATACCAACAAATGTTACTACCATTTGAAGCAGGCTTCCAAATTGCTGGTTCTGCTCTAAATCATCTGCAACATTCCTTAAATAAATAGCCCCTTCATCAATCGAACTTATGTCATGCCTCTTTTTCATAAACTCCATTAACTCTTCTTCAAACTGTATCGCTCCTTCATAACCTATAATTGGTTTAAAGGCAACAATAATTTGATCTACTTTATCTGTATTTTTCTCTATAAGCTGATTTGTTGTATAAGGAACATAAACGAAACGTTCTTCATTATCTCCTCCATCATCTTGAAAAACCCCTACCACCTTAAAAGATCGTTTACCGATATCAATAAACTTTCCTAAAGCATCTTCTCCTTTAAAAATATCTTTTTCTACCAATCGCCCAATTACAGCATATTTTGTTTTATTAGAAATGTCTTGACTATTAATGAATCTTCCTTTCATCATAATCGTTTTTTCTGCCTGCTGATGCCCTGGAGCTACAGCTCTTAAACCATAGTTATTTGATTTATTTTTATATTTTACCGTATAATTTCTCTGAATACGTGGAGTAATGTATTGCAATTGAAAAGCAAAACTTTTCTTAATTGCTGCTAAATCATCATTATCAAATTCAATTGTTCTACCAGATTTAAACCCATTGTGAGGAACAGTTGTTCTACCCGGAAAAAGCCTGAAAATATTGGTAGCATCATCCATAAAAAACTCTTGGAAAGAGTTTTTTAAACCATTCCCAAAGCCAAATAGAATAACAAAAATAAAAATACCTAAAGCTACAGTAAACCCTGAAAGAAAAGTTCTGAGTTTATTCTTCGAAATTGTTTCGAATATTTCTTGCCAACTGTCTCTACTAAACATGATCTGAAGCGCGTACTTGGTTTACTTTTTCATCTTCTATAATTACACCATCCTTCAATCGAACAACTCTCTTGCACATTTTTGCAATATCGTTCTCATGTGTTACAACTAGAATCGTTTTTCCTTCGTCATTAATGTTTTGAATCAAATTCATTACCTCATAAGATGTAGTAGAATCTAATGCTCCAGTTGGCTCATCTGCTAACAATACTTTTGGTTCAGCCGCCAAAGCTCTTGCTATAGCGATACGTTGCTTTTGCCCTCCAGAAAGCTCACTTGGCAAATGAGAAGCCCAATCTGCCAATCCAACTTTTTGAAGGTATTGCATTGCTTTTTCTGTACGTTCTTTACGCCCTACTTTTTGATAATACAAAGGAAGAGCTACATTTTCTACAGCTGTTTTATAATTAATCAAATTGAAAGATTGGAAGATAAACCCTAGAAATTTATTTCGGTATTTCGCAGCTTTGGTTTCATCTAGATCTTTTATAGGAACAGCATCAAGAGTATACGTTCCCTCATCAGCCACATCCAACATCCCTAGAATATTAAGCAACGTAGATTTTCCAGAACCGGAAGACCCCATAATCGCAACTAACTCACCCTCTTCAACATTAATGTTAATGCCTTTTAAGACATGTAATGAGTTCTTTCCTATTTTATAAGATTTGTGTAAATCTTTTATCTCGATCATCCTTTATTAGAATAAGTAATTTCCTTAGTAAAAGTAGATTACTTCTTCTGGTCCATAAAGTTAATTTACACAAAAGGAAGATTAAAATGATAAATGGCTTAAATCACTTATTTCTTTTCTTTTTAGAGTCGTAGTCTTTACCAATAGAGTAAAGCCAAACAAGAACTCCGATTAAAAAAACTGTTGTTATAATCCCAGTTACAATTCCTGAATCCATAGTATAAATATTTGGTTAAGCGATAGGTAATTCGTGTTATTAAATTTTAATTATCTATAAATATAACAAAAATGACGACTAAAACCATTTATTTGTCGATAAATATATTAACAGTATGCTGTTTATTTCACTACTTTTATTCTCACAATAAGCATGAAGAATAACATCAACAAAATAAAACTTAACGCAAGAAACCCTTTAACAGCTAAGGAATACTTCTCTGCTATCCAAAATGGAAATAGAGCTATTCTAAGTAAAGCTATTACGCTAGTAGAAAGCACCAATCAAAAACATCAAAAGATTGCAGAAGAGCTAATAGAACTTTGTCTCCCCCATTCTGGAAACTCGATTAGAATTGGAGTAACAGGTGTGCCAGGTGTAGGAAAAAGTACACTAATAGAATCTTTCGGGTCTTATTTAATTGAAGAAAAAAACAAAAAAGTAGCTGTATTAGCCATTGACCCTAGTAGTAAAAAAAGTGGCGGAAGTATTTTAGGCGATAAAACCAGAATGAATAACTTGTCTATAAACGACAATGCTTTTATTCGACCTTCCCCATCTTCAGGCACTTTAGGTGGCGTTGCTAAAACCACAAGAGAAACCACTATTTTATGCGAAACCGCAGGTTTTGATGTTGTCTTAATTGAAACCGTGGGTGTTGGTCAATCTGAAATAGAAGTAAAGTCTATGGTAGACTTCTTTTTACTACTTATGCTTGCTGGTGCTGGAGACGAACTACAAGGGATTAAAAGGGGCATCATGGAAATTGCCGATGGTATTTTCATAAATAAAGCAGATGGTGAAAACACTAAAAAAGCACGTTTGGCCATTCAAGAATATAAAAATGCAATTCACCTCTTCCCTCCTAATCTAAACAATTGGATACCAAAAGTTGATTCTTGTTCTGCCATTGAAAATAAAGGAGTTGATCGTATTTGGGAAGTGATTGAAAGCTTTAAAAATCTTACAATATCAAACGGCTCTTTTCATGAAAACAGAAAGAAGCAAGCTAAATTTTGGCTAGAACACACCATTCAAGAATCTGTTAAGTCACTTTTTTATACTGACGAAAAGGTTGCCACAAAGTTAAAAGAATTAGAAAATGATGTTTTAGAAGGAAACCTTAGTCCGTTTAAAGCTGCAAAAGAATTGGTATCAATTTTTAAAAGCTAATCAAAATCATATCCTATTAAAATAATTCAGGCTAACTTTGTTCTTTAATTTTTAATATGAGATTGTCCATTTTATTTTTATTTCTACTTCCAAGCTTTGCAATAAGCGCTCAAGATATTGAGAAAGTAAAACCAAATAAAGGGAAAATTTATATTCTTTGGGGATGGAACAATGGCTGGTACAGTAATTCTGACATCAACTTTACTGGAGACAATTACGATTTTACCTTAGACAATGTTGAAGCCACTGATAGACCAACACCTTTTAGCTATAACGATTACTTTAAACCTTCTCGGATAACCATTCCTCAAACAAATTTTAGAATTGGTTACTTCATCAATGAGAATATTGATATCTCTTTTGGTGTAGATCACATGAAATACGTAATGGTAGCGAATCAACAATCTTCCATTACAGGAAAAATTGAAAACGAATCTCTTTTCTCTGGAGAATACGACAATGATGACATCATTATTTCTGAAGAATTTTTAAAGTTTGAACATACTGACGGACTAAACTATCTAAATCTTGAAGTAACCTACAATGAAGATTTCTTAAAACTCTTTAAATTAAATAGCAACAGAAATAAAATTGCATTAAATTATTTGGCTGGTATTGGCATTGGCGCTTTAATGCCAAGGTCTAATGTAACTTTAATGAATAATGAGAGACATGATGAATTCCACTTTGCAGGTTATGGTGTTGCTGCAAAAATAGGTCTTGATCTTACCTTTTTTCGCTTCTTTTTTATTCGATCGGAATACAAAGCTGGCTTTATTAACATGCCAGACATCAGAACCACTCCCAACTCAAATGACAGAGCCAGCCAACATTTTTGGTTTACTCAGTTAAATTATGATTTTGGAGTATCTTTTAATCTTTTCAATAAAAAAACTAGATCCCCTATCAAGTAAGAGATAGTTCAACTTCCTATTTTGCTTGACCAAAATAGAGATTCACTAGAACAACTGCCTAATTTCTTTTTTAAGAATAAGAATTGCTATTTGTGATGGAGACTTTTCTAGCTTAGTCATAATTTCAAAAATCTTTTGAGCCAAGTTAAGAGAATTAGAATCTGGTTTCATTTGAGAACCTGCCAAATTAACAACCTTTAAATACTCATCTTTTGCTTTTTTAACAGTATCCCAAGAGGTATTAGAAATATACAATTGTTGTGTTAAGTTATGATCAAACTCCTGCTGTATCGTTCTTAACAATTCTGCCTTAAGCAATTTTGCACTCATACCTGGCTTATTTACTCTAAGCACCAACTTATCCATAGAAATACGCTCTAAAAACAACACCAACCTTTCGTATGCTTGCAAACGAAGCGGGGTTGTAACCGTATTGTTCTCTTTTCTTAAGACCATCAGCTGCTTTCTATGTTCAGTATCTAAAAATCTGTTCATTACAAAATAAAGCGCTCCAAACATTACGAATGAAGGTAATATGTATTTTAATATCTCTAAAAATGTATCCATTATCTCTTTTTAAGGTGAAGGTAAAATTATAAAAAACAAACAACTTTTTCGAATTCATTATTTAGAACGTAAATAGACACAATTTTATTAATTTCGTTGCTTATATATTTTGACTATGAATAATCAAATCTCAAACACTTTAAACAACCTAAGCGAATCTCAAACACTAGCTATGACTAGATTGAGTAGAGAGTTAATTGCTGAAGGAAAAGATATTATTAGTTTAAGTATTGGTGAACCAGATTTTGATACACCGACTTTTATTAAAGATGCTGCAAAAAAAGCCATTGATGAAAACTATACACACTATACTCCTGTTCCGGGATATCCTGAGTTAAGAAAGGCTATATCTCAAAAATTTAAGCGAGACAATGATTTAGAGTATACTCCAGATCAAATTGTAGTTTCTACAGGTGCAAAACATTCTTTAGCAAATATTTCTATTAGTCTTTTAAATCCTGGAGATGAAGTTGTTCTTCCTGCTCCTTATTGGGTAAGCTATCACGAAATAATTAAAATTGCTGGCGCTACTCCTGTTGGCATCAAAACAACAATAGATCAAGACTTTAAAGTTAATGTAGCTCAATTAAAGGCTGCTATAACACCTAAAACAAGAATGGTTTGGTTTAGCACTCCATGCAATCCTAGTGGTTCTGTTTATACTAAAGACGAGTTACATGATATTGCTCAATTAATTGCTGAATACCCTAATATTATAATTGTTTCTGATGAAATATATGAGCACATCAACTTTAGTGGCAAACACGAAAGTATCGCTCAATTTGACTTCATTAAAGACCAAGTAGTTACTGTAAACGGTGTTTCTAAAGGTTTTGCCATGACAGGTTGGAGAATTGGATATATGGGTGCTCCAAAATGGATTGCTGATGCCTGTATAAAAATGCAAGGACAATTTACTTCTGGAACTTGTAGTATCGCTCAAAAAGCTGCTCAGGCAGCATTAGAAGCAGATCCCTCATGTACATCAGAGATGAGAATATCTTTTGAAAAAAGAAGAGAATTGGTACTTTCTTTAATGAACGAAATTCCAGGGTTAAAACTAAATTACCCAAAAGGTGCTTTTTATGTTTTTCCTGATGTAACTAGCTATTTTGGAAAATCTTACGAAGAAACAACAATAAATAACGCAACAGATTTAACCATGTTCCTTTTAAATAAAGGATTGGTAGCTTTAGTTACTGGAGAAGCTTTTGGAGATCCAAACTGCATTAGATTATCTTACGCTACTTCAGAAGAGGTTTTAACTGAAGCAATTAAAAGAATTAAAGAAACGTTAGCGTTATTAAATTAATAATGATGAACAAAAACGAAATAGTTAACCTCTTTAAAAGCTTCAACAACTTAAATGTGTTGATTATTGGAGATGTTATGATTGACTCTTATTACTATGGAGATGTCAATCGAATCTCTCCTGAAGCACCTGTTCCTATAGTTTCTGTAAATCAAAAAGATAATCGACTAGGTGGTGCTGCAAATGTTGCTTTAAACATAAAAGCTTTAGGTGCTAATCCAATATTATGTTCTGTAATTGGACAAGATAGTGCTTCAGAGAAATTTAATGACCTTTTAAGCTCTGAACAATTAAGCAATAAAGGAATCATAAACAGTAACGAGCGTATTACAACAGTTAAGACAAGAGTCATTGGTAACAAACATCAAGTTCTTCGTGTTGATTCGGAAGTTGATATTCCTCTTTCTAACTCAGAAAATAAAGACCTTACAAAAGCCATTCATTCAATCATTGATACTGAAAATATTGATGTTGTTATTTTTCAAGATTATGACAAAGGGATTATTACTGCAGAATTGATTGAACAAATCACAAAACTGTGCAACGATAAAAACATACCCACTACTGTTGACCCTAAAAAAAGAAACTTTACGCATTATAAAAACGCTACCCTATTCAAACCTAACCTTAAAGAACTAAAAGAAGGTTTAAACATAGATATTGACCCTGCTAATGCTAATGAAGTTGAAGCTGCAATAGATCAATTAAACGCTTCTCAGCGTAATAAAATAAACTTTATTACACTTTCTGAGCATGGTGTCTTTATAAAAGATAATTCTAGTAAAAATCAAATCCCTGCTCACGTTAGAAGTATTGCTGATGTTTCTGGGGCTGGAGATACTGTAATTAGTGTTGCATCATTATGTCTAGCATTAAATCAACCAATTAGTATGATTGCAGAAATAGCAAATCTTGCTGGTGGTTTGGTATGTGAAAGTATAGGTGTTGTACCAATAGATAAAGACCTATTATTATCAGAATCAATAGCTAATTTAATTTAATTCTAAGATGGCTGTAATCCCATACAAAGAAAAAACAGAAAGCAAAAAAGAACAGGTTGCTACAATGTTTAATAACATTTCTAAGAAGTATGATTTTTTAAATCATTTTCTATCTCTAGGGATAGATATTCTTTGGCGAAAAAAAGCGATACGTTTATTAAAACCAAGCCAACCGAAACAAATCTTAGATATTGCTACAGGAACTGGAGATTTTGCAATAGAAGCATTGAGCTTAAAACCTACCAAAGTTACTGGAATTGATATCTCTGAAGGCATGCTAAATGTTGGGAAGGAAAAGATTAAAAATAAGGGATTACAAAATGTTGTAGAACTAAAGCTAGGTGATTCTGAAAATTTAGAGTTTGAAGACAATACCTTTGATGCCTATACTGTTGGGTTTGGGGTTAGAAATTTTGAAAACCTAGAAAAAGGTTTATCAGAAATGTTACGTGTTTTAAAACCAAACGGAACAGCTGTTATTTTAGAATGTTCTAAGCCAAAGTCTCCTTTAATCAAATTCTATTTTAATAAAGTTCTTCCAGGTATTGGTAAGCTAGTATCTAAAGATAGTAGTGCCTACACCTATTTACCGGAATCTGTAAATGCTTTTCCTGACGGAGAAGAGTTTACCAATATCTTAACAAAAGTTGGTTATAAAAACCCTACTTCAATAAGATTAATGTTTGGAATTGCATCAATTTACAAGGCAAACAAATAAAACTAAAAATTAGCCGTTAATAGTCCTGAAAAGGTAATGCATAAACATAAAATAGTCATATTAATTCTTTCTGTCACACTGTTTACAAACGTTTACAGTCAAAAAGCAACAACCCAGAATTTACCAAAGTTTGACCATCGTTTTATGCACTTTGGATTTCTATTAGGAATTAATTCTGCAGATTTTTACGTTCAACGTCACCCACCTACTGCTCTTAATACTGGTGCTGATTCACTTTTTGTTTTAGATCCTAAATCAAGTACAGGGTTTAACTTAGGGATAATATCATCTATGCACTTAAACACCTATTTTAGTTTACGATTTACTCCTAACCTTGCTTTTGCCTCGAGAAATTTAATCTATACTTTTGAAACCATAGAAGGCCCTAAGCAATACACTAAAGTCATAGAGTCTACGCTAATTAATCTCCCACTAAGTATTAAGTACAAATCTGTTAGGGTTAATAATTTTAGTGCTTACATTTTAGCAGGAGCGGCATACAGCCTAGATTTAGCTTCGAATGCCGGAAATGATAATCTATCTAATGATCCTAACGACATTATTCTTGCCATTCAAAAACATGATTATATGGCTGAAGTTGGTTTCGGAACTGATTTCTATCTCGAATATTTTAAATTTGGTATTGAATTAAAAATGTCTTACGGATTGAAGAACTTACTTTATAATGACAATACTGAGTTCAGTAATCCTGTCGATAAAATCAACTCTAAAATGTTCCTCCTTTCGCTTACCTTTGAAGGATAGTAATTGAAATCACAAACCTTTTATGGAAACCATTCAACTTTCTGTTCTACCAAAAACAGCTGCAAACAATGAACTTCTTAAAGAATTATTAATAGAAGAATTCGACACTTCTAATTTTGAATTTAAGATTCTTAAACGATCAATTGATGCGCGTAGAAAACCTGTCACCATAAATCTTAAGATTGAGGTCTATTTTAATGGAGAAACTATTCCAAAAACAGCTATAGAAAATAAATACCAGGATGTTTCTAATGCAACCCCAGCAATTGTTGTAGGATTTGGGCCAGCCGGTATGTTTGCCGCTCTTAAATTAATTGAATTGGGCATAAAACCCATCATTCTTGAAAGAGGAAAAGACGTTAGAAGTAGAAGACGCGATTTAGCTGCTATTAATAAAGAACACCTTGTCAATCCTGAATCCAATTACTGTTTTGGTGAAGGTGGTGCTGGAACTTATTCAGATGGGAAGCTCTATACGCGTTCTAAAAAGAGAGGTGACGTAAACGCTGTTTTGGCAACTTTAGTTCAGCACGGAGCTTCTGAAGACATAATGGTAGACGCTCACCCGCATATTGGAACCAACAAATTACCTAAGGTAGTAACAGAGATGAGAGAAACCATATTGAAATATGGTGGTGAACTTCTGTTCGACACAAAGCTTACAGACATAATAATAAACGATAACCAAATAGAAGGAGTTGTTACTCATAATGGAGAAGAAATCCTTTCTAACAACGTTATTTTAGCTACAGGGCATTCTGCAAGAGACATCTTTTACTTGTTAAATGATAAGGAAATTGCAATAGAAAATAAACCTTTTGCTCTAGGAGTACGAGTAGAGCATCCGCAAAACTTAATTGATACTATTCAATATCACTCTAAAGCAAAGAGTGAATTCTTACCTCCTGCATCATACAAATTAGTACAACAGGTTAAACAACGTGGTGTATTCTCTTTTTGCATGTGTCCTGGAGGAATAATTGCTCCTTGTGCTACTGCTCCCGGAGAAATCGTTACCAATGGTTGGTCACCTTCTAAACGAAACAACCCTTATGCGAACTCTGGAATTGTTGTTACTGTTGAAGAAGAAGATTTAGAACCTTTTAAAGAATATGGTGCATTAGCTGGATTAGAATTTCAAAAATCAATTGAAAAAAAGGCTTACGATATTGCTGGAAATAAAAATAAAGAAGGACAACATGCTCCTGCACAACGTTTATCCGATTTTATAAAAGGAAGAGTTTCTACTAGTCTTCCTGATTGTTCTTACACTCCTGGGGTTATAAGCGCTCCTGTACATGATATTTTACCAAAAGCTATCACCAAAAGGCTACAAGAAGGGTTTACAATGTTTAGTCACAAAATGAAAGGTTATCTTCATCCTGATGCTATTGTTGTTGGTGTAGAGAGTAGAACTTCTAGCCCAGTTAAGATTCCTAGAGATAGAGCTACATTTCAACACCCAGACATTAAAGGTTTATTTCCTTGTGGTGAAGGTGCTGGTTATGCTGGAGGAATTGTTTCTGCAGCTATTGATGGACAAAAGTGTGCTGAAGCGATTGCTTCTATTTAGCCTTATCTAAAATAACTCCTATTTCCATTGCAAAGTTTAATGGATCTACTGGCGTGTTTTGCTCAATAACATAGGTATATGTTCCTGATTCAGCATATTGCTTATTGGCTTCTACTAAATGTTCACTATCCCATATATCTAAACCAGCTTCACCTAGGTAATCACCTTCTGGAGTTCTTACTGTAAGTTCATATTCATTAACCGTTTCAACTCCACTTGGAGATGTTTCGGTTACTTTAACATTTGCTGTTTCATATTGATAACCTGTTGCATATCTAAATGAGAGACTTAAGTTATAATTTACGGCATTATCCTCTACTGGCACCTTAAAAGTTTTAACATCACTCTTTAGCCACTCTAACTCTGCTGATAGCTCTTGGTGTTCTACATACACCCTTCCTTCCGGTTGACAAGCGATTAAACTTACTGATACTGCAATTAATGTTATTAGTCGTTTCATAATGCCTATTTATTAATTCGCTTTCTGGTAATAAGATTCAGCATTGGGTAACCATTCCTTTATTCTTTCAATTCTAATATTTTCACTCGGATGGGTTCTTAAAAATTCAGGAGTTCCACCTCCTCCTCCAACAGCTTTCATTCTTTCCCAAAAAGGAATTGCTTCTGAAGGTTGATATCCTGCCATAGCCATAAATACCATTCCTAATTTATCCGCCTCACTCTCTTGATTTCTACCAAAAGCCAACATACCAACATTACTTCCTAAACCAACAGCACCCAAAAATATTGCTTGTGTAGCTTGAGGCTTATCTCTCATTGCTACAGCCAAACCTGTAGTAATTCCTTGAGCAACCATCCCTTGGCTCATTCTTTCATTTCCATGACGAGCAATTGCATGAGCTATTTCATGTCCCATAACTACCGCTAAACCTTCTTCAGTTTTTGTAACAGGCAGTATTCCTGTATAAACCACTACTTTACCTCCTGGCATACACCAAGCATTAACCGTATTTTCATCTACTAAATTGAACTCCCATTTATATCCTTTTATCCTACTAGACATATGGTTATCTTTCATGTATTTTTCAACAGCATGCGCAATACGTTGTCCTACTCTTTTAACCATCTTAGCCTGTGCCATATTATCAGGAACAACTTTATTTTCATTTAAAAAAGCCTGGTATTGTGTTAAACTCATACTCATCATTTGACTTTCTGGTAACAAACTAATTTGTTTTCTTCCTGAAATTGGAACTGTTGAACAAGATATAATTACAAGTGTTATTACAACTACTGTTGCTGTTACTTTAAATACTTTCATTGATTACTTAATTGTAATAATTTAATCTCATTTTTTAGAGATTATTTCATTTAGTCAATACTATATAATAGCCTAGTTAACTTCTACTGTTAAACCACTATCCCCTAAAATTTCGGCCATAAGTTTCAGTTCTTTAAAGTCACCTTTTTTAACCGAACATTTCCCTTTATAATGTACTAATGTTGCACATTGTTCTGCCTGAATAGCATCATGATCACAAACTTTAACTAACATTTCAATAACATGGTCAAAAGTATTTACATTATCATCAAACAATACTAAGATATGTTCTTTAACAACTTCTTCTTTTAACTCTACTACATCTTCTAATGAGGTTTCAGTCATAATTATTTATTGTTTTTAATTAGTTCCAATGCTTCTTCTATAGTAATATCTTCTCCATCTTTAAAAGCTATAGTCTTTGGATTTTTAACCCCCATTTCTTTTACCTCAATTTGCAAATCTAATGCAGATTGATAGTCGGTAAAAGAGCCTACAATATAAATTGTTTTATCGTTTTCTTCGTAATTCGTAATTCCTTTCTCCGATAATTTTAAAAATATTCCAGCTTCATCAACAGGTACATCTTCTACATATTCTCCCAACATTACTTTAAATTCTAAATTCAAATCATTTTGAACAACTTCACTCTCTATTGGAATTTCCTCAACTGGCGCCTCAACTGGTACCTCAACCTCCTCCTCTACAGATTCACTAGTTGGATTGTCATTATTTAATAGAGCAGTTGCTTCTGCCACTTTAATTTTTACTCCTCCATTATAAGCAATTACAAATGCATCAGTAATACCCAACCCTCTTATTCTCTCTTTTGCAGTATTTGCATCTTCTAATGTTTTATAAACTCCAGAAGTATAACGAATTAATCCGCCAGATGTTCTTTCACTATTGATAGGTGAAACATTATTTAATTGTCCTGCAGTTACCTCTTTAGAGTAAACTCCTACCTGTATTGTATAAAAGGCTCCAGTAATATTTCTTACATCTGTAGAAACACCATCCTTAACTTCTTCAGTAGTTACAATTGGTGTATCATTTGTTTCTGTAGCTACAGGTTCTTCAGTTACTGTAGGTGTTTCCGTATTCTCAACAGTTTCAGTACTTACTATAGGAGTATTCTCAAATGAATCGTTAGTTTCAGTACCAGAATCTATCATAGCCCTAGCCTCGTTAATGTTAATTCTTTTACCGTTATAAAATGCTACAACAAAGGCATCAGAATACCCAATAGATCGAATAGATCCTTTTGCTTCATTTGCAGTGTTAAATGTCTTAAATAAACCTGCAGTATATCGTGTTATCCCATTCCCTGCATCTTCTGCCAATATTGGTGCAAACCCTTTAAAGTGATCTTGTGGAATAGCATTTCTAAATGCACCAACTTGAACCTTAAAGACTAACCCTTCTGGTAATTTTGTTGTTGTTGGTATTCTTTTGCTACTATTATAAGCAGCTTTATTGTTATTAATAACAAATATTGATTTACTAAGTACTTCTGGTATTACATCTATATTCTCCAAAGTCTGATCATTTGTTGCCGTTTCCTCTACAATTGGCTCTTCAGTTTTAGGCTCTTCATTTGTAACTACAGGTTCTTCAACTATAGGATCTTCGTTAGTAGCAACTGGATTTTCTTCCACAACTACTTCCTCATTCGTTATTACAGGTTCTTCTGCTATCGGCTCTTCAGTAGCTACCTCTTCAACTATTGGTTCCTCACTTGTTGCAACAGGGCTTTCTTCAACAACTACTTCCTCATTCGTTATTACAGGTTCTTCTGCTATCGGCTCTTCAGTAGCTACCTCTTCAACTATTGGTTCTTCACTTGTTGCAACAGGATTTTCTTCCACAACTACCTCCTCATTCGCTATTACAGGTTCTTCTGCTATTGGCTCTTCGGTGGCTACCTCTTCTACTATTGGTTCTTCTATAGAAGCCAATGGTTCATCAACGGCTGGAGAAGGTGTTGAAGTTCTAGCCATTACTTTAGCCATAAATTCACCGTCAAAGGTTTCTGCTTTCTCTATCGCAGTATAATTATTCGCTACATCTTCATCCGTATTAATTAATATGAAATCTGATTTGTCTCCTGCCTCTTTTGCTTGAGTTTCTTTATCAGCTGCACTACTTTTTAACTCTGCTGATTTTGATTTATTATCCGCAATCATTTTATTTAATTTCTCTATTTGAGAAAGCTTTTTAGCTTTATCCTCTTCTGTTGCAGCACCTTCAGCCATAGCTTTTAAACTAAGTCCTAATTGTTCTTGATCTTTTGCTTCCTCTTCAAACTTAGCAGCCTCAACATATTCTACTTTAGCTTCTTTAACTAACCTTCTTTTCGTTTTCTTTAAAGCTGCATATTCTTGAAAATCTTCTGAATCTTGAATTGCTGAAATTTCTACAGGTGAAAGGTTTAAAAGAACTGTTTGATCTTCTGTTGATATTTCATCACTTGTTGCAACAGGGTTCTCATTATCAGAAACTGGTTCTGTTGTTGTAGTACTAACTATTGGTTCACTTGTACTACCTCCAGACAATTTATTCATTGCCATTTTTTGTTTCTCTATTGCTTTCATTTCAAGCTCATATGCTTGTTGTAAGGTAACTGTTTTTGAAGTGAAATTTGGCATATCAGCTGCCTGTTCTCGCTTTCGTTTTGCTTGATCATAATAGTTATCAGATTCCTCAACTAATAGTTCTGCCATTATTGTTTCATTCGACCCTTTATTAGGATTTTCTGATTTCAACTCAGAAAGTGTAGCCTGATTATTATAAAATTCACTTCTATTAGCTCCCTCATAAACTTTAGCAATACGCTCTTGTTTACCGTTTGATTGATCAAGCAATTCATTAGCTTCTGCAGTTAATTGTTCCTTCTCTTCTTCTGAAGAAGCATTACCAGCTGTATTTATTTTAACCTCAGATTCTTCTTTTAATTCTCTTGCTTCATTTTTCAAATCAGCTATTGTAGCTACTGAATTTTTTGATTGAGTAGATTGATAATTAAACTTATTGTTGTACTTCAAATTAGAAAAATCATCTGATGGATCATTTAAATTATTTACTGTTAAATCCTCTTCTTTTAACTCAGTATTTAAAATACTCTCAGAATTAGCGATTGGCTCTTCACTTTCAACTATTGGTTCTTCAGTTGTTGTTACTACCTCTTCTGTACTAGCTATCGGCTCTTCCTCTACAACTCCTTCTGGTTTCATAGATTCAGCTTGCATTTCATACAACCCTGCAAACTCTTGCTGCTCTAACAAGGTATTCTCTAAAACAGCTATTTCATTTTCAATACCATTCTTATCTGCTTCATCAGCAACACTTAAAGCCTCTTTTTGGGTTGCTATTTCTTTTTCTGTTGCTTTTGCCCAATTACCATGAATTTCTGCTTTCTTAAGATTTGATTCATAAGTATCTTCATCTCCTATAGCCTCTAACTCTTCAGTATAGTTTGATTCAACGCGTGCAACTGGTTCTTCATTTTCAACTACTGCTTCTTCAGTTGTTGTTACTGCTTCTTCTGTACTAGCTATTAGTTCTTCCTCTACAACTCCTTCTGGCTTCATAGATTCAGCTTGCATTTCATACAATCCTGCAAATTCCTGCTGTTCTACCAAGGTATTCTCTAAAACAGCTATTTCATTTTCAATACCATTCTTATCTGCTTCATCAGCAACACTTAAAGCTTCTTTTTTGGTTGCTATTTCTTTTTCTGTTGCTTTTGCCCAATCATTATGTATTGCTGCTTTCTTAACATTTGATTCATAAGTATCTTCTTCTCCTATAGCTTCTAACTCTTCTTCATAGTTCGATCCAACACGTGCTACTGGCTCTTCATTTTCAACTATTGGTTCTTCAGTTGTTGTTACCGCCTCTTCTGTACTAGCTATTGGCTCTTCCTCTACAACTCCTTCTGGTTTCATAGATTCAGCTTGCATTTCATACAATCCTGCAAATTCCTGCTGTTCTACCAAGGTATTCTCTAAAACAGCTATTTCATTTTCTATCTCATTTTTATCAGCCTCATCAGCTTCTACCAACGCCATTTTCTTAATTAGAATTTCTTGTTCAGTAGCATTTGCCCAATTGCCATGAATTTCTGCTTTTTTAGCCGAAGTAGCATACGTTTCTTCATCTCCTAAAGCATCTAATTCTGAATTGTATTTTGTTTCATAATCAATTAGAGTCCCATCAGTATTCATGATATTCACATCCTCTTCAGAACTAGTTGAAACAACAGGACTTGTTGTCTCTTCTGTTAAAATAGGTTTATTGTCAGCAATCAACTTCTCATTTTCAATAAACTCTTTTTGCTTCTCTAATTTTAATGCCTTTAATACCTCAATTCTATCTTCTAATTTAGTTTTTTCTGAAGTGCTTGTTTCAGCATTCAATTGCTTTTCTCTTATCGCAATTTCATCACCGATATCTTTAATCCAACTCTCATTAATTTGCATTACAATTTCAGCTCGTTCTACTGGGTCAGTAGAACTATCAGCATCAACTATTTTAGAACTGTATGTTGTATTGTAATCAATGATTTCACCCGAATCATCAATAATAGCATATTCATCTTTATGTTCTTCTAAATTGTAACTTTCAACAGCTACTATTGGTTCTTCTGAAGAAATTTCACTTTCAGTTGGATAAATTCCAACCATACCTTCATTTTCAAAGTAAACAACATCATTCTCTAGTTGAAGTTTACTTGCTTCACTAATAGGTGTTCCCACAACTTCTCCCTCTCCCACTGAAGCAATTACGTCTTTAGTAATTGCTGCTTCTGACTTAGCTTTATTATATGACAGATCAATCTTAGTTGTTTTATTTTTTGCATTATCTATATCAAACTTAGTATCTTCTACATCTATTTTTAAAGCTTCAATTCTTGTATCTATATCAGCTATTTCACTTTTCTTTTTTGTAGTTTCCTTCTTCTCTTCTAATTTTTTAATTGTTTCTTTTAACTCATACTCTCTATCTGTTAATTCAGTTAAATACTCATTGTTTTCAGTGTATACTTTCTCTTTTTCAGCTAAATTATCATCAGAAAGTTCCTCTTCTTTTTCTAGAGCTGACTCCGTATGATAAGTTGCAGAAGCTATTTCATCTAATTCTGTCATTTTAGCTTCAGCCTCTTCTCTATTTCCATTATCAATACTAGTATTGATATTTTCTTGAAGTGATTTTACTTTCTCTAAATCACTCTCTCTCTCAACAGCTTCATTATCTAATGTTTTAGCTATAGCTAATGCAGCAACAACCTCATTTATCAACTTAGCTGCTTCTAACTTTTTAGCTTCTGCTTTCTCAACATCTCCATTAGCACTTAATGTTTTTGCCTCATTATACAATTCCTTAGCCTCGGCACTTTTTGTATTTGCTATTTCATACGATTTATTGGCTTGTTCTTTTGATGTTGCTGTTTGATCTATAATATTAGCAGCTACTTCATCAGTTTTATTCACCAATTGATCATCCGACAAATCACTATAACTAGATTTAGGTTTTGACTGATTCTCTAAAGCTGCTTTTAAACTGTTCGCTAAAGAGTTGTTAACTTCCTCTTCTGTTGTATTAACTTCTAGCTTAGCTCTTTCTTTTAAAATATTCTGAACAACTAATGGGTCATTGATATCAAACTCATCCGTTTCATCAAATAGGTTTTTAACAACTAACTTTTCAGCATCTCCTTCTCCAACTAATCTTAACTCTTGCTTTAACGCTCTAAATCCATCTAATTCTGGCAACTCTATAATGGCTGCATGAACAGGAGCATCACTTGTTGTCTCTACTAAGATTTTAAACTTCCCTCCATTACTAGGAAAAGCAAGTAGGTATTCACCTGATTCATTATTTGTTTTATACACACCATATCTCCTATCTTGCTCTGCATCTTTTATCGTAATTGTTGCAGATTTCATAGTAGGGTTAGATTCTGACACAAAAAATCCCTTAATAACTGAACTTCCTACTGGTTCAGGATCTACCTTAACTCTATAAACAGTTAATTCTCCTTGCTTGCTTGCTCTAGAAGAACCAAAGTAAGCTAACTTATTATCTATATCAGAAATAAATAAAATATCATCATCTGGAGTATTTATTGGAAAGTCTAAATTTTCTGGATAAGTCCATTTACCAGTACTAGGGTCTAATGTTGATTTAAAAATATCATACCCCCCCATACTGTTATACCCTTTAGAACTAAAGTAAAGCGTTCTTCCATCTGGGTGTAAAAAAGGATAATCTTCATCAAACTCTGTATTTATTTCATCTCCTATAGATGTTGGCTTACTCCATTCTCCACTTGGAAGTCTAACAACCCTATAAATATCTTTACCATTGTCATCCGTTTTACCATAAGAGGAATAAACAACCATATCCTTCTTCTCTCCTAGGTAAATAACCGAGTTCTCATTTTTCTTAATATCTAACTTACTTTTAAAATCATCAGGCTTAACAATTATCTTACCTCCTATTCCATTCAATTCGTATGATCTAAAAAAATCTGTCGCTTTAATCTCTTTTTTACTCAAAACACCAATGTTCGTCATACTTTTTATCAACTGACTTCCATTTTCACACATCTTAATCTCTCTATCAATATTATATTTTTGATGATCTTTAGCTGTAGTTTTTCCTTTATACTTATTGTAATAAACTATAGCCGGAGCAAATTGATAATTGTGATGATAAGCTTTCGCTAAAAAATAAAATGCTTCAGGATCTACATTAGATTTAGAAACAGCAAACTTTAAATACTTTAATGCTTTTTCTTTATCTCTTGATCCAAAAAGAACACAAGCACCGTATTTATAATTATAACTAGGATCTTTAGGGTATGTACTTAATAATTGAGAAAATAACTTGATAGAACCTATATAGTTCGCCTCTTCAAACATTTCATTTGCAGCTGTTTTCATCTCATCTTCTGAAGCATATTGTGCTCTAGAATTAACAGCAAAAAACAGTAGGGCCACTACTGTTAATGTTATTTTATGTATATTTTTTCTTATCATTTATAAGCCGAAGCCAATTGTCAAAATTAAGAATATATTATATGGATGCAAAAAATAGATTTTTCTCTATACTAATTTTCAAATTTTCTAATAAAATCTTTCTTTTTCCTATCTGTTGAATACATATACTGGTATGACTCTTGACCTTTTTCTGCCTTTGATTTTCGTTTATCAGTTTTTGTTTCAGTAATCGCAGAATTAAAGTCCGCATTAGAAGATATTGACTGCATAATCCCTCGAGTATAGGTAAAGAAATACCAATTATTTCTGTCTACCTCTATATATATCGTTAAGATATCTCCACTTCTCTTCTTTACCAACTCTATCTTTCCTGTTACATATTTATTGATTTGCTTATTCTTAATATTACTAATACCTATAGTACCAAATGACTTATATGACTTGCTATCATCATTCCATCTCATTTTCAAATCATTAAATACAAAGGTTTTTTCTAGAGATTTAGGCACTTTCTTAAACTCTCCATTTAAATTAGCCTGTGCAATTAACTTATCGCCTTCTACAGAGCCTACAATTTCTCTTAACCCTTTTTCAAAAGTAGGTCTATCTAATTTAGCAGGTTTTAAAGAACTTGCCTCTTGTAGCTGTTTAGTCATCTTCTTTAGGGATTCATCATTAAAGAAAAAATCTGTTGTCATTACCATATCAAATATCACTTCGTCATCTAATTGATTATGTTCAATGACACCAGCGGTTTGAAGCTCTACTTGACCTACCTCCTCACCTAAATTGATAGTACCTTCCCCGTACACTTTACAGTTTTTAGTATTTAAACTCAAATAGTTTCCTCCGAAAGACATTTCTTGTAACTTATCTCTATTAGAGATCTTATATTCTTCTTTCTCCTTATCATAGAATAAAAACCCTTCTGCTGGCAATACAGGGATATGACTATACTTTTTCTTCGTATTTAAATAAGACGTATATATTCCTAGAGAATCTGGACTCAAGAAAACGCTCGCCAATAAAGGGTTTCCACTTATATCTTTAGTAGTACTATCTACAGGTATATATATTTCTGTAGGGTTTATTTCAGATTCAAAACTAAACCAATTTCTACTTAATAAATCACACTCATGAAATACCCTTGAATAACCATCAAATGTTAAATACTCATTATTAGCAAACAATTTAACTTTTCCATAGAACTCATAATTTGGACTTAGAGTGAAATTAGCAGTATCTTTCAGCTCGGCTGTAGCATAAGTCTGGCCTGTTGTATCTACCCCTATATTTTCTAAATAAATTGTTTGTGTTTTTTCTATTTCATCAACATAATCTATATACCCACTACCAGCATACTTCTTCTTACCAAAAACATTTATTGTAGAGTTGTACATATTATGGTTCTGAGTTACAAAACTTGCAACAACTCTAGAGTTATTAAGCGTTCGCATTTTTGCTTTTTTATCAATAGTAACATTTCCACTATCCGGATAAAGCATTGCATCGGCAACATTCATAAACTTAACTCCTTTAGCATAAATTACCTTTTTCTTCAAATCATATTTTGCTTTTGATGAAAAGAAACTTAAAGAATCTTGATCTGGATGAACCGATATAAACTGGGCTCCATCTAACTTAACCCCAGAAGCATCTGTCGATTTAGCTTCTCCAGCAGAAAGCTCAATATCATCATTATCCATAAACCATTTAAACTCCTCCATATAACAGATGTACTGCATTGGATCAAACTTAATATATGACCCACCTCCATTTGACCTAAATTGACCATACCTACCATCAAAAGTTACATAAGCATTGACATTTACTGTTGAGAAAGCCAAAGCTTCAACATCTGTATTACCTTCGTCTTTTAATCTAAAGTCTGCTGTATCGGATTGGAAATCTTTAAACTTAAACTTAATTAGATTTGCTTCTAATTCAGCTTTTTTAAATTCAAATACTCCTGAACCTGATAATCCATCTGGTCGAATCATTGTTTGACCATGCATGTAAGATTTCATATCATACATAGCAATAGGTTTACTTCTTTCTCTATGAATCATAATATCTTTACTTGGATACCATCGAGTCATAACATCTTCACCTTCCACTGGAGGGAATTCAACTTCAACAGGACTCTCTTTCACATTGTAATTTTGAGCTATTGCATTCATCGAATCTGGAAAGTAAATAAAATCATTTGAATACGTTGTTGACGCTATATACTCTAATTTACCACTTCCTCTTAACCCTTCATTACTCAATTTAATCGTATCATGGAATGTTCCTTTTCCTCCATACATAGGGAAACCTCCTTTAGGTGTCTCTCTAACAAAACCTAAAGAATGATCTGGCTGTAAAGTTAACGTCTCATCAAAATCAGGAAATATTCCTGCAGACAACATTGTTCCTTTGAATTGAAGTTGTTCATTATCAAAATTATCTAAACTATCAATTGTAAATGGTTCAACATGAAAATAGAAATCATCCTTTTTATACACACCGCCCTGTATCGATTTCTTATCATAAAAAACATAGGAATCTTTATAACTATTCAAAATTGGATATTCATCTGCAGGCTTAACACCTGATTTATTATCCGGTTTATCTATCAATAAGTCTCCCGTTATCTTTTCTATCATCGTTTTTACAGGTCTTATGATAGGGTTTCCATTTTTATCTTTACGAGGTATTTCAGCATATATTCTTAAAGAATCAACATTTGGCATCTCAATTTTAAATTCATCGTACTTAAATTTAAAGTTACTCCCCATAACATCAAAACGTCCAGCTTGAACTACCCCACTAAAATCAAAATCTCGGTTCTTTTTTAATGTCACTTCCCGATGTGATGGATAAATTATAACCTCTTGAGAATCACTAACATTAATACTATTCACCCCACTTAATTGCAGGTCATAATTTAAAAGACTTAATTTTGCATTACTATACCCTTTTACATTGGATAAAAACCCAATAACATCATAATCTACATTACCTCCACTTGCCTGAACCCAATCAATCAATTTGGGCTTGACGATAAAAGATTTATCATCATAATTATAATTTATAAATCCTTTATTTGACAAGTCCAACAACATTGTTTCAATAGTAGAATAAGACTTTAATGTAAAACTTGCTACATCATCGTTTGTTATGAAATTTGTATCCAACTTATTAGCCAACTTAAAAATGGTATATAGTGGGTGCTTAGATTCAAGCCCCATCAACTTCATATAGTCACTTTTTCTAAAATAATTCGATGAAATAAATGTTGCTCTAGTTCTTGTTCCCCCTTTCATGTTCCTAAACTCAACCATGGGTGAATCAATCTTCCAATTTAATGACTCAAAATCCATATCTACCTGATGATATGAATTAAAGTAAGGTGTTATTTTGATTCCTTTATTGTCTCGAATTAAAGATACATTTCTATCATTTACAAAATACTTAAACGAAAGACCTGGGTGGAATATAGAATCTTCTTTAATATAAAATGTAGTCGCAGCAATTTGAGATACAATACGTTCTGGTTTAATAATAAAAGTTTTAGATGCCACCTTTAAAAAAGGAAGGTTCTTTCTATTAAAAATCAAATACGCATCTTGATCTTCCGTCCCTCTTCCTAAAACCTTTCTTCCATAAAGGGAGAATCCTCCTATATAATCTACATCTTTTGATATATCTTTAATCACAAATATTGCTTCATAAGAATCAAATCTAGGATAAGTTGCTTTTAATGCTTTAACATTAGCTAATACCTTCTCATTAAGAACCCCAATCATTGGTTCTTCAAAATAATAGAGGTCATAAAATTTAACATCCTTAATTGTATATTTAGGAGACTTAGTACTTATGGTATAATCATTAATTTCTGCATAAACTGAATCTGAAGAAAAACCTGCTCTCTTCCAATTAATTTTACCACCATCTCCAACCCATTTTGATTCTGTTGGGTAATAGATCCCTTTCGTATCGTAAATAACAGAGCTGTCTCCTTTAGAATAACATGTTAAGTTTAGAGATTCAAACTCTATGGTTGGCAGACTATCGTAACCAAATGCATAATTACTATTATTCGCAGCCCAAGAATTAGAAGCTGATTTATACAGTAAATTCTCACTAAATAAGCTATTACAAGCTTTTAGGTAATCCGTAAATCGCTTTTTACTTTTACCATTAATCAATTTAACCAGTATTTTTTGCCAACTCTCAAAACTCTCTTCAGATTGATATTCGCTATTTACAAATTCAGAAACAGAAAACAAGTAGTTTTTAAAATCAGGAAAAGCTTTCTTTCTTTTCTTAAGCATCAAATTACAAATTTTATAAACCCCTTCTTTTTCTTTGTCTGAAAATTTACCCCCAAACCATGACCATGAAAATTGATCCATTACCAAAACTCCATCTTGCTTTCTAGAATAGGTTAAAAACTCTTCCATCTCCTGAAAAAATAGAGATGAATCTGATGAGAAATGCTTTATTTTAGTTTGAGAATAACTCGAAAGAGCTGTTAAAAAACATATTACAACAATTATATATTTATAAAATTTATTCATCTTTTTATTAAATGTAATAAAGTCCAATCATTCTTACTTTCAGTATATATCAATTCCAGTCCTAATTTAGAGGTTGTTTCTAACAATGTTTCTTTATCAGAGCTAAAAAAACCACTTAACAATAAACTTCCTTCAACAGCCATTGATTTAACGTAATTTTTCATATCGTTTAACAATATATTTCTGTTAATATTCGCAATTAGTACATCAAAACTAATCGTTCCTATTTTTTCAGCACCGCCAAATTCAACTTCTATCTCTTCACAATTATTATTCCGAATATTTTCTAATGTATTATTATAGGCCCATTCATCAATATCTATAGCCTTTACATATTGAGCATTTTTCATTTTAGACAAAATTGCCAAAACTCCAGTTCCACACCCCATATCCAACACCTTCTTATCCTGCAAATTCATATCCAACAATCGCTTTACCATTAAATATGTAGTCTCATGATGCCCTGTTCCAAAAGACATTTTTGGATCTATAATAATATCAAATTCAATACTATCTATTTTCTCGTGAAAAGGAGCTCTAATACTACATCTATTTTCAACATGAATTGGATTAAAGTTTTTTTCCCATTCTGCATTCCAATTTTGATCCTCAATAACTTTCACTGAATAATCTATTTGGAAGTTTACATTTTCCAAAATGTTTAAACTATTAATGATTGATTCTTCAAACTGTTCAGATTGAATATATGCCTCCACCCCTTGATCAGTCTCAACAAAACTTTCGAAACCAACTTCAGACAATTCGGCTATCAACACTTCTCTACCTACCTTTAAAGGCAATATTGATGCCTTAAACTCTATATATTCCATTTCTACTTTTGAATTCATCATAAAAAAACGAAAAAAAAAGTTGATGAACTAATTAATCATTTAACATTTCCCATTACTTTTCAACGAAAAAATACATCTTGATTGTTAAATTTTTAACTAATTTGTTTTTTTTATTCTATATTTGCGGAATATTCGTTAAATAATAAAAGATGAAAGCAACACACGTCATAGTAGAAGAAATTATTAAGAAATCTCCTTTTTTAGAAGAAGCTTTAGCTGAAGGGATTATAAATTTATCCTCTTTATCTAGGCAGATAAAACCTGAAATTGACGAAGAACTTAATAAGGATGTGCAGATAGGCGCTATCGTTATGGCTTTAAAAAGACTTTCACCTAAGTTTGATCCGAACCTTAAAATAAAAGTAAAAAAAGTTATTAATAAACTTGGAGACATTACTGTTCGATCAAAAATTACCTACTTTACATTTGTTAATTCTGACACTATCATTGACAAACAAACAGAATTATTAAATAGGTTAAAAGGAAAAAAAGATACCTTTTTCGCTTTTTCTCAAGGTGTTTATGAAACAAGTATTATCCTAAGTGATTCTGAACATAATGATGTAGACAATCTATTTAAAGCAGAAACTTTAGTACAAGAAACAAGCGGACTATCTTCTATTACAATAAAGTTACCTAGTGAAAATGCTGATGTTTCTGGGATTTATTACTTTATCCTTAAAAAATTAGCTTGGGAAGGGATTAATATCTCAGATTTAATATCTACTATGCACGAATTTACAATTATCGTAGGTGACGAAAGTGTAGATAGAGCCTTCTCTATTCTTAAAAACTTAAATAAAGAAATGTAAAAATTTCTTTATTTAATCTTCTTGACCTTCATGAAAATGTTTAGCAACATCTTCAAACTTAATTAGCTTCTCTTCGTCTATAATGTTCAATGGTGTTTCTACACCATCTCTGTACCTATAGCACTTTAATTTATCTTTAAATACTGCAGATTTATATACAGATTTACCAAGTAACATTCTTGCTGCTTCTTGAACCCCCTCTACAATAGATGGATGAGGGTGAATCATATGAGCCAATTCATCAATACCTTTATTCATATACATCAATAATGCTATACTCTGAATTGCAGATGATGCATGTGCTCCAGCAGCTCTCATTCCTAAAACTTTCATTTCGTCATCATCAGAAACTATTAACTTGAAAAACCCTTCTGGTTTTCCCATAGATATTGCTCTAGCAATTGTAGAATAATCTACTTTAGCCATACGATATGGTATATTCTCTTCTCTTAAATTCTTTTCGTTAGCACCAACAGATGCTACTACTGGATTCAAGAACATAATAGTTGAAACATTATCATAGTTTATTGGTTTAACAGGAAAATCGGCAAACATTTTAACTACAGCATGTCTTGCTTCTCTTTCACCAACATTAACTAAAGGTATTCTCCCAGATATATCTCCAACAGCAAAAATATGAGGAACACTTGTTTGAGTATCTACATCTCCAATATGAACTCCTCTCTTACTCATCTTAACACCCGCATTCTCAATATTTAATGCTTTAATGTTTGGAACCCTTCCAATTGATAATAAAGCTTTTTCAACCTCTATAATTTCTACGGTTCCATCAGCACATTCTATCTCATACTCAACCATTCCATTCTTAACCTCTAACCTCTTTAAACTTGCAGAGCGGTGTATTACAACGCCTTCCTTCTCCATGTTTTTAGAAATTAACTCAGAAATGTCTTCATCTTCAAACGGTAAGATTCGTTTTGCTCTATCTATTAAATAAACCTTGGTTTTCCCATAATTTGCAAAAATAGTAGCATATTCACAGCCTATAACTCCTGCCCCAACAATCACTAAGCTCTTAGGAAATTCATCCATATGATGAATTCCATCACTAGTCATTATAATTTTTTCATCTACCTCTGTGTTTGGTAATTTTCTAGGGTGACTTCCACTAGCTATAATTGTATGCTCAGCATAAACAATCTCTTCTTTTCCATCCTCTTTAGTTATTTTAATCTCTTTATCAGAGACAAAACTTGCCAAACCTTTTTCATAAGTAATCAAGTTCGTCTCAGCATGTATTATTCTTAAATGGCAGGTAAGCTGAAATTTACGATCAAAAACAGCTTCCTCCATCAATGCCTTAACATCTTCAAAAGAAACATCTAACTTACGTTCTCCATTTTTACCTAAATCCTCCTGTACCTTTCTATATCTTGTAGAGAGCTCCCACAATGTTTTAGAAGACAACGCTCCATTATAAATACCTGCTCCCCCCAACTTTTCTTTCTCAACCAAAAGAACTCTTTTCTCAAAATCAATTGCTCTCATAGCCGCAGCATACCCTGCAGCTCCACCACCAATAACACATAAATCGTACTTTTCCATAAAAGAAATTTAGTAAAAATATTTTCGTGAAATAAAAGTAGTAAAAAGATTAGTATTCATTCCGTTTATAACGAAATTTTAAGTTATTGGAAAACTGATTAAATATTTCGTTCCATTTTCAGAACCAATTTCAATAGAGCCATCAATTTGATCTACCAAGGAGTGAATCAACTCTATTCCTAATGAATTTGAATTATTCAAATCAATTTCTTCCGGCATCCCAATACCATTATCGGAAACTATCATCACACAAAAATCACCCTCTTTTTTTAATCCTATCTTAATTTTTCCATTTAAGCGCTTTGGAAATCCATATTTATATGAATTTGAAATAATTTCATTTATGATTAGTCCACAAGGGATAGCTTTTTCAATATCAAACCGCCCTATGCCATCTGTATTAAAATCATATTCAACATCAATAAATTCTTTATCATAAGAATAACTTAACAGACTAACAATTGATGTTGCATACTCTTCAATATTTACATATTCAACATCTTCAGACTTATACAGTTTTTCATGTACTAACGCCATTGTTTTAATCCTATTTTGGGTTTCTTTGAATAGCTTCTCAGAAACTTTATCATCCAAATAGTTAGATTGAAGGTTTAATAAGCTTGAAATAATTTGTAAATTATTTTTAACTCTATGGTGTATCTCTTTTAATAAAACATCTTTTTCAACTAAAGATTGTTTTATTTTTTCCTCAGCTTTTTTACGCTCAAAAAATAAAGGAACATCATAAGGCTCTTCCTCCTTATTAACTAAAGCTTCAGACTTAACGTACTCTTCAATTTTATGTGGAGGCGCCATTATAAAAGTGCATTTCTCATCTCCCTTTGCTCTACAACTTATTTCTACAGCAGTTAACTCTATTCCAAAACTCTCTTCACACCAACCAGAAGAATACCCAGCATTCATAATACAGACAGGCTGATCTGATTTTACTCCAGATTTTATCCATGAATCCGCTTCAAAAGAATATGGATGATTGTATTTCAGGTAATAATTCTCATCAGGAGATGGAGAGCTTTCTGGTAAAATGTCAACATACGCCCAGCCAGTATACGCAAAGTGTATAGGCCCTGCAGAAAGTTTTGCAACAGGATCTTTCAACTCCATAGACAAATGAAACTTTTTTGCATCCTCCAGACCAATAACATGTGCAATATCAAATAGGAAATTCTTACCTATTTGAAACGCCTCCTTTTCACCTTTATCAGAATAAAGATCCTTAATAATATTTAAAAAGCCAACTGATAAAGACGAAGCTCTTAACAAAACATAACGCTCATCATTAATTTCAATTATTCCTTTTGAAGGGTCTGTAGAGAAACCTTCAAAATACTTTCCAACAGTTTTTTCGGCTTTATTAAAAATATCCTTGAAGTGATCTGGAACATTTACTGTATTCCCAGAAGGAAATACAGGAGCAACCTTCTTCAGTAAAAGTTCATTTTCTTGCTCTAATTCTTTTATCCTAGATTTTAATTGTTCTATTTCGCTCACACCTTATTAGTTTGATGAACTAAATATAAATTATTATTTAATATAAAAGAAATATTTTAATCTAATAAGAAGGACAATAGTAGATTGACTTTCCTTTTTCATGGATAATGTTATCCAACTCTATTAATGAAGCCAATGCCAGTTGAGAATAATTTTGAGACGCATTCCTAAAGCTTCCTACTTCAGTTTGCCACAATGTAGTAATCAGTTTCATACTCCCTTTTACAGGATTGATATAGTTAATAGCATTGCCTACATTTCCTGCTCCTGCATGATAGGTATGCAATACCAACAACTTATACCATAAATCATTTGGGTTATATTTGATGCCTTTTTTATCTAGAATCTTATTGGTTTCTGGTATACAAATAGTTCTAATTAATTTGGCCGAAGCCCATGCTGATTTGTCAAAATCCTTCCGTTCATCTACATACCTATTCACTTTTAACCCCAAGTTAATTGCAACTTTTCTCATAATTTGAAAAGAACCATAAGCTCCAACTGGAGACTTCTGCATTTTATTAGGGCTTTCTATTAACAGAATGGCTTGAGCATAAAAGGGGTCTACTTTATTTTCAGTAAATATTTCTATCCCCCTTCCAATACTTGGTATTACTTTTTCAAAATCATAAAATGCTTTTTTACCAGAAGTCATATAAACGTGCTCTTCATCTGGTAAATCATAATGTTTTTTAACACTATCTCTAACAGCGTTCTTACCATCATCAGACATCTTATTCCAGTCTTTAACTGCAACTTTTCTTATAATCTGACGCGTACTTCCAATATTGATTAAAGCAGAATCGTCTTCCATCGTCATAAGAGTTCTCCAAAAATTTGGCTGTTCTAATTTATCCCAACCATCTTTAAATAATTGCTGATTTTCTATGAATTGATAATTTAATGATTCGTGTAATCCAGAAACTTCAACTACCCTATCTTGATTTAAAAATGGCTGTGCAGCTAGATTAACAGTAGTTAACAAAGCAAGTGTAAACGGTATGTCTTTTATAATTTTAATCATAATTCAAAGAAAAAGAGAAATGTATCTTATTCTTACAAGAACCGTGCAATGTTGTAAACATGGTTTTGTTATTTAATCTTTTCGTACCAACATGTACAAATCGTTCTCCAAAACAGAATAACCTTGATCGTAACAGAAATAATATACTTTTCCTGCTTTTGTGGTATACACTTCTGTAATATAATTAAAATCGAATCCTTTCATATCCAACTTTTTCTTACTTACTGTTCCTTTACCTTTTGGGTTTAATTCTTCTAAAATTCTCCAATTTTTTCTTAAACGGTTATTTATATTTCTAATTAGGTTCTTACCGTCTTTGTTAATTTTATTGTTGTAAGAGTTTCTACAACCGTCTGAACAAAACTTTTTATCCACCCTACCTACAAAGGGATCTAAGCATTCTAAACATTTCTTTTTTTCCATAATACAAATATACTAAATATTCAATTACAAACGACTACAAGTGATTACAACCGACTATAAACGAAAGTAAACATTTAAGAACCGATTAAATATTTCACCCCCTCCTTACTTTGCATCATCAAATCTGAACGAATCGGGTTTAACAATAAAAAACTTAAAACAATTTACATTATGAACAATTTAAGAAACAGCGTACAATTAATCGGAAACTTAGGAATGAATCCAGAAATTAAAAATTTAGAATCAGGAAAGAAAGTTGCTAAATTTTCCATTGCAACAAATGAAGCATATAAAAATGATAAGGGAGAAAAAATAGAAAACACTCAATGGCACAATTTGGTTGCCTGGGGGAAGACTGCAGACATTATTGAAAAATATGTGCAAAAAGGAAACGAGGTAGCTATAGAAGGTAAATTAACCAACCGCAGTTATGATGATAAAGATGGAAACAAACGTTATGTAACAGAAATTGTAGTGAATGAAATTTTAATGTTAGGCGGTAAGAATTAATTATTTTTTATTCCTGCTTAAATCCCGCTAGTAGATGCTAGCGGGATTTTATATAGTATATAACAAAAGTAAAAAGTACTTTTGCCTCATTATGAGTTTAGAGCAAGAAATAAGCAAAAGAAGAACCTTTGGAATTATTAGTCACCCTGATGCAGGAAAGACTACCCTAACTGAAAAACTACTACTATTTGGTGGTGCAATTCAATCTGCAGGAGCCGTAAAATCTAATAAGATTAAAAAAACTGCTACTTCCGATTTTATGGAAATAGAAAAGCAAAGAGGAATTTCTGTTGCAACTTCTGTAATGGCTTTTAACTATAAAGATGTTAAGATTAACATCTTAGATACTCCTGGACACAAAGATTTTGCTGAGGACACCTACAGAACACTTACTGCTGTTGATAGTGTTATTTTGGTAATTGATTGTGCCAATGGTGTAGAGGCTCAAACAAAAAAGCTAATGGAAGTTTGTAGGATGAGAAAAACTCCTGTAATCGTATTCATTAACAAAATGGATCGTGAAGGTCAAGACCCTTTTGATTTATTGGATGAAATTGAATCTCATTTAGGAATCAATGTTAGGCCTTTAAGTTGGCCAATTGGTATTGGAAGTACTTTTCAAGGAGTCTACAACATGTTTGAAAATCACTTAAATTTATTTGATAGCAATAAAACTAAAATGGAACGAGAAATTGTTTCCATTAAAGATATTAACGACCCAGTTTTAAACGAACAAATTGGAGAAGCTGCTGATGACCTAAGAGAAAATGTTGAATTAATTGAAGGTGTTTACGATGAATTTGAAGTAGAACGATACAACTCTGGAGATTTAGCTCCTGTATTTTTTGGTAGTGCCTTAAACAACTTTGGTGTACAAGAGCTCTTAGATACCTTTGTTAAGATTGCTCCTTTCCCAAGAAGTAGAGAGACAAATATCAAAGTAGTAAACCCTACCGATTCTAAATTTAGTGGTTTTATCTTTAAAATACATGCCAATTTAGATCCTAAACATAGAGATCGTATCGCATTCTTAAGAATATGTTCAGGGAAGTTTGAACGTAATAAGTTCTACCAACACATTAGAATAGATAAGAAAATGCGTTTTAGTAACCCTACTAGTTTTATGGCTCAAGACAAAAGTGTTATTGAAGAAGCTTTTCCTGGAGATGTTATTGGATTGTATGACACTGGAAACTTTAAGATTGGAGATACTTTAACTGAAGGTGAAAAAATGGAATTTCAAGGGATCCCTAGCTTTTCTCCTGAGATTTTTAAAGAATTGGTAAACAAAGATCCTATGAAAACTAAACAGTTGGAAAAAGGAATACAACAATTAACTGATGAAGGAGTTGCTCAATTATTTATCCAACAACCTGGTAATCGTAAAATTGTTGGAACAGTAGGAGAATTACAGTTTGAAGTAATTCAATATCGTTTAGAACATGAATATGGTGCTTCTGCTGCTTTTGAGGCCAAAAACCTTTATAAAGCATGTTGGATGACCACTGACAATGAACAAAAATTAGAAGACTTTATAAAACGTAAAGCAACGAACATTGCTAAAGACAAAGATGACAACTATGTCTTTTTAGCACAAACAAGGTTCTTATTGCAAAGTGCAGAAAGTGATTACCCAGAAATCACCTTCCACACTACTTCAGAATTTAAAACAGAAATGGTCGAACAATAAAAAAACTCCCGAAATATTTCGGGAGTTTTTGTTTAGGAATTGTGTCTAATATAATTGTTCAATTCTGAAACACTACTTGAAAAATCAAATTTTCCATTGATTACAAAGTAGTTTTCTCTATCTACTGTTTTGTTGTAAGCCGACTTAGCAAAATCTAATCTAGAGCTATCAAAAGTAAACTGTTCTACAATAGCCGATACTTGATTAACATTCATATTGTTTGATGCTAATGCCTGTTTAGCTACTCCTAACCTATCACTATCAAAATGTTCTTCTCTAAGAATATTCATCAAACGATTAAAACTATTACTACTCATCACAACTGGTCCATAACTCCCTCTTCCATATTGAGCATTTCCATATTGAGCATTTCCATAATTACCACCTTTAAAATTTGATGATTGACAGCCAACATTTACATTTTGAACTCCTTGCCCATAATAGTTATTGTATCCTCGGCTATTATTGTTATGAGAACCATTACCATTGTTATGATGATTATTCTTTTTAAAGAACTTAAAGTTCAAACAGTTTTTTCCTTCAACACTAACAAAAACATTTTTTTTAGCAGGAACCCTAATGTTACCTTGAAAGATTGTTTCTACAAAACCACCGTATTGACGACTATTTTTACGACCGTAATGATGATTCTTGCTTCTTTTTACAATTTTAACATAATGGTTTCCCGGTTGAATGTTTTTCAAATTAAAGTTTCTAGTCTTTCTTGCAGGTGAATTGTTTACCGTTATAATAAAACTAGAGTTATCCCACATTTTAACATTCAAATCTGAATTATAATTGTTTAAAGAATAATTTCCATGACCGAACAATACGTTACTAAAAAGTGATAATGCGAATACTAAACTTAAATTTTTCATAATTAATCCTCCTATAATTTTGTTAAACATACCTCCCCTCTTTCAAATGCTGTGCCAAAACTAAAAAGCCTTTTAAAACATAGTGATACCAGCTATGAACACTAATTGTTTTTTAACTATTTTTGTCGAAGTGCAAGCTATTATTTATTACATATCGCTACCATTCATCTATTTTATATCTATACTTCCTTTTTGGATTCTCTATAAAATATCTGATTTTTTATACTTTATCATCTACATTGTTTTTGGTTATCGAAAAAGTGTTGTAACTGAAAACCTTAAAAATTCTTTCCCTGAAAAAACAGAAAAAGAAATCAATAAAATTCGAAAAGAGTTTTATTCTTTTTTTTGTGACTGGGTACTAGAAATGATTAAGTCTATTACGTTAAGTAAAAAGGAGATGATAAAACGATGTCATTTTAAAGATTACTCTTTATTAGAAAGGTTTTATACTGAAAACCGTAAAGTAATTTTTGTAATGGGTCATTTTGGAAACTACGAACTGGCTGGAGCAGAAATGGCTGAAAATACCGATTACCAATTACATGTTATTTACAAACCTCTGTCCAACAAATACTTTAACAATTTAATCAATAAAAAAAGAGTAAGATTTGGCACTCAGATTATGCCTATGGCAGAAACATATAGAACGATGTTAAAATTAAACGACAATACAACTTCGAGTGCAACTACTTTTATTGCAGACCAAACACCACAACCCAACCAAGCTTATTGGACCACTTTTTTAAACCAAGACACCCCTATATTTATGGGGACTGAGGTTATTGCTAAAAAATTAAACTACCCTGTTATTTACGTAAGTTTAAACAGAGTTAAACGAGGTCACTATGAAATGACTACAGACTTACTCTGTGAGAACCCTAAAGAAACCAATAAAGGTGAAATTTCTGAAATGCACACAAAAAGATTAGAACAAGATATCATCAAACAACCCGAAATATGGTTATGGTCTCACAAAAGATGGAAACACAAGAGACCTAGTTAAGTACTTCATTTAATCTACTATGATACTCTTCAAAAGTATTTAGATTATTATGAGAACCTTCCTCAATTGTATATAAAATAATATTCTCCGACAATTTAGATAAACGTTGACTTGCACTATAAGGTATTGTCTCATCTTCTGTACCATGAAATAAGTACACCGGATTACTCACTTTAGAAATGTATTTGTTTGTTTTAAATTGATATTGCAAGAGTATTGAGTTTGGTAAATACGGGTAGTGAAATTTCGCAACATCGTAAAAATTAAAGTAAGGTGTCTCCAAAATAAGTTTCTTTGGATTGTTATTGTAAGCAATGTATGATGCTATACCAGTACCTAAAGAGGTTCCATAAACGATGATATCTCTTTCCTTATAATCATACAACAACTTTTTGTAAATCATCGCTGCATCCGCATAAAGCATTTTCTCACTACTTATTTTCCCTGTACTTTTCCCATAACTTCGGTAATCATACATTAAAACATCATAACCCTTACTTGTAAAATCTATCGATTTTTCGCCCCAAGATGCTAAAGCACCTGCATTACCATGGTGGTAATATATTACTCCCTTAGCATTTTCTGCCTTAAACAAAAGTGCATTAATTGTATTTCCATCTGCTGTTTGATAATTAAGTTCTTCGAAAGGAACAGAGAAAACATACTTATACTTAGCCGATAGTTTATCTGGATGAAAGATTAACCGTTCTTGAAATATATATACAGCAATACCTAAACCAATTAATACTGCTGGTATAATTATAATTATATAGACAAGAATTTTGGTCAAGTTAAAAGAATGTTAATTTGGTTTAGTCTTTGCTATTAAATGCTAAATTTGAATTCTAAACTAGTCAAAAATATGAAGAAAATATTATCTATTCTTTTAATACTTACCATTTCTTTAGCTGGATATGCTGAAAACAAAGGTTTTAAAATCAAAATGAAAATTGATGGCATGAAGGAATCTCCTTGTTACCTAATCAATTATTTCGGACAACAACGTTACTATAAAGATACTGCTCAATTTGACAATTCTGGTCTTGTTATTTTTGAAGGAGACGAAGCTCACCATGGAGGTATATATGGTGTTTATACTGGTGGGAAATTATTATTTGAAATTGTAATTAACAATGAAGCCCTTGTAGATCTTGAAACTGATACACTAGACTATATTGGAAACATGAAGATAAAAAAGTCAAAAGAGAATGAAATATTCTTCAATAATTTAAAATTTATTTCGGAAAAACAGAAAGCTTCAGAACCTTTAAGAGAAAAGGTTAAATCAGAAAAAACTTCTGATAAAGAAAAAGAAAAAGCAAATGAAGAGCTCGCTGCAATTGGTGATGAAATCATAGCCTTTAGATTAAACATTATTAAAGAACACCCTGACTTACTAGTATCTAAAATCTTTAAAACAATGAAGGAACCTCAAGTTCCTGACTACAATGAAATTGAAAGTGATTCTTTAAAAAGATTATTAAAATACCAATACGTTAAAAAACATTATTGGGATGATGTAGACTTTTCTGACCCTAGAATTAACTATACCCCTATTTTTCACAACAAGTTAGAAAAGTATTTCAAAAGCATAGTATACCCAATGCCTGACTCTATCATTAAAGATGTAGATCTAGTTATTGAAAAATCCAAAGCAAATGACGATATTTTTAAATATACCGTTCACCACTTATTGAGTTCTTATGAAAAATCTAAAATAATGGGAATGGATGGCGTTTTTTCTCACATAGGCTTAAACTACTACACACATGAATTAGCTTATTGGGCAGATTCTAGTCAAATAGAAAAAGTGCAAGATAGAGCTAGAAAAATAGCTCCTTTAGTTATTGGAAAACAAGCTATTAATTTGAGCCTATTAGACACAGGTAACAACTGGATCAACATGTACAAGGATGTGGAATCTGAATATACCGTGTTAGTTTTTTGGGATCCTGACTGTGGACACTGTAAAAAAGAGCTACCTAAGTTAGCTAACTATGTTGATTCTATTAAAACTACAGTTGATATCAAGGTATACTCTGTTAGTTCTCACCATAACGAGCAATGGAAGAAGTTTATTAGAGAGAATCGTTTAGATTTTGTAAATGTTGCTGTTCCTAAAGATGTATACGAGGATCAACAAAAAGCTACAGAATACATTTTAAGAGGGTTTACAGATTTAAAAAGTTTAAATTATAACACAACTTACGATGTGTATACTACACCACAAATTTATCTTTTAGATAAGGGCAAAAAAATTATCGCTAAGAAATTAGATACAGATCTTTTAAAAACGATCATGGACAAAGAAAAAGCAAGAAAGAAGAAATAATATGAAACGATTTATTCCGGCTTTTTTAATTGCGGTTATAGGCATTACAATTGCCTATTTTATGATAGACCAACCAAAAGTATTAAAGGTTTTTAATCCCATAGACGTTAACCCTGAATTGGTTGACGAATCACTAAGAAGCGTTGATAAATTACATAGAGTGGGCTCTTTTAGTTTAACCAATCAAGATGGAAAAGAGATAACAGAAAACGATTATGAAGGTAAAATTTATGTTACCGACTTCTTTTTTGTTACCTGCCCTACTATATGTCCTAAAATGACAAAACAAATGAATCGTGTTTACGATGAGTTTATGGAGAACAGTGACATTTCTTTTTTATCTCATACGGTAATGCCTGAGGCAGATTCAGTTCCTGTTTTAAATCAATATGCAAAAGAATTAGGTGTATCTTCTGATAAATGGAACTTTGTTACGGGTGATAAAAAACAGATTTATAACTTAGCCCGAAAAACTTATTTTGCTGCTGTAACGGAAGGTGATGGAGGTATTAATGACTTTGTGCATACCGAAAACTTTGTACTAATTGATAAGGACAAAAGATTAAGAGGTTTTTACGATGGAACATCAAAAGAAGATGTTGACAGACTAATTATTGATATTTATGCGTTAATAGAAGAGTATAAGGAAAATTAAAAAGAAAAAAGTATGAATGTCATCACAAAAACCATAGGAATCATTCTTGTATTAGTGCTTTTAGGATCTTGCAAAAGTAAACTAGATCAAAGCACGATGTTTAGTGGTAGATCTAATAAGAATAAAAAAGGAGTTTACAACACTGGATTAAATCGTAAAACAGCACCAAGTGTTCAAATTGCGAAAGGATATCAAAAACAAAACAAACATTATAAAGACCCTAAAAAGGCAGCAAAAAAAGCGCAAAAAGAGCTGGATAAGAAAAAAGCCATTATGGCTAAAAGGAATGCTAAGTTCGTTAAGAAAAAACGTATGGGGGTTAAACCAGGAAAAGAAAAATCTGGAGGGGATAAGTAGTCAGTAGTCAGTAGTCAGTAGTCAGTAGTCAGTAGTCAGTAGTCAGTAGTCAGTAGTCAGTAGTCAGTAGTCAAAAAAACTAATTCCTGATCACTTTTCACTTGTGACTTTTTACTTGTGACTCACAACTACTTCCTTCTTTTTCTAGAGCCTTTAATCGCCTCTTCTTCCCAAGGTTTTTCTGGCCACAAATGACGTTTATACTGCATTCTTAAATCTTTACGAACATCAAAATAAGCATTGTCCCAAAAGCTTTTTAAATCCGATGTAATCTGAACTATTTTAAACCCTGGAGAAAGCAAATGCATTAATACACTTATTTTTCCTTGATTTACCTTTGGTGTATCTGCCATTCCAAAACATTCCTGTAATCGAACCGCCAATATTGGTTCAGATCCATTAGAAGTATATTGTAACTTAATTTTTGAACCACTTTTAACCTCTATTGTTTTAGGCGCATGAGCGTTTAACTTTGTTTGAAGAAATGACTCTAAACTATATTGCAATACTTCTTTTAAATTTATCTTTTTAAAATCATCAGGACTCTCTATAGCATTCAGATAAGGACCTAACCAATCTTCAGCATTCAACAATAATGATTTAGTACTCACGTCAGGAAAATCATCTTCTGGATACCATACCCTCATTGAAAGCACTCTGTTTTGCCATTGCTCCACGTCTTCATCCCAATTCAATAAAGAACTCCCCTCCTTTTTAACCGCTCCAATAAGGGCTTTAAAAATTAGGTGCTCATCAGGGTCTGATAAAGGCTTACTCTGCAATACAATATTTCCAATCCCCATATTCTCAGAAGCAATCAACCCACCTTTTTTAGTGTTCCATGCAATAACTTCTTTAGTTCTAAGCATTGGTCTTAAATCTTTAGGATTAAGTGGTGAGGCCATAAATATTTTACCAACACCACCATGCCTATCATTTACATGGGCAACAGATAACCAAGGTTCACTAGCCAAATCATCTCTATGACCAGCTGCAGCCAATTGACCATTGGCCATTTGAAATTGGGCATTGTTCCCTGGTCTGGCACAAGCAATTCGTTCTGGATAACAATAAGCCAATAAAATACCTGTCTCGTAATCATCAAAAACAGAATTATCAATATCTATTTTAAACATACTGCGGTATTGAGATGCTATTTTCTCAATTCTTGCCAAACGGTTGGTTCCTGCCTTTTCTTTACGGTACCTTCTTAACGCTTCTATTCTTAAATTAATATCTATTCCTGTCTCTGGAGGCAAAGGATCTCTTTCTTCTAACAATGGCGCAATATCGGTAGCTAGAGATAGTTGATTAACTTCCTCAGCTTTTATTAGCATATGTCCTATTCTTGGATGTGTTGGCAAACGATGAATCTCTTTTCCATGCGCTGTTATCTTATCATCTTCCAAAGCATCTAATTCATGTAATAATTTAGACGCTTTAGAAATATTCTTTTTAGGAGGTGGAGTTACCCAAGATAAATCTTCGGCATTCGCAATTCCCCATTGAGCCATATCTAAAACCAAAGAACTTAAATCTGCTTGTTCAATTTCGGGTTTTCCATGCTCATCTAAACGTGATTGTGTTGCCAAAGTCCACATACGATAACAAACCCCAGCACTTAGCCTCCCCGCTCTACCTGCTCGTTGATCTGCAGAATCTTTAGATATTTGAATGGTTTCTAAACGAGATAAACCTGTGTTAGGATTAAAACGGGCTGTACGTTCAAAACCAGAATCAATTACAATTTTAACCCCTTCTATAGTTAAACTGGTTTCTGCTATATTAGTCGCTAAAACCACTTTCCTTGTACCTTCTCTATTCGGCATAATTGCTGCAAACTGCTTATTCGGAGGAAGTTGTCCGTATAATGGATGAATCAGTATTCCTTTTAAGGAATGTTTTAAAATCTCCTCACACTTTTTAATCTCTCCTTGCCCTGGTAAAAAAACCAACACATCCCCTTCATGCTTATCGATTGCCATTTTAACAACTCGGCTTGTTAGTTCTGGCAACATTCTTACATCACTATCTCCAGCATAATTTAGTTCTACAGGATATTGTCTTCCTAAACTTTCTACAATTGGAGCTTTTAACATTTTAGATAATTCTGGCATATCCAGTGTTGCAGACATCACCAAAATTCTCAAATCTGGTCGTAACACTTCTTGAGATTCTCTACATAAAGCCATTGCTACATCGGCATGAATACTTCTTTCATGAAATTCATCAAAAATAACTAGCCCTACTCCTTCTAACCCGTTATCATCATGAATCATTCTCGTAAGAATCCCTTCAGTTAAAACTTCAATCTTCGTTTTTTCAGAAACCCTACTCTCAAAACGGATACGATAACCAACAGATTCCCCTACTTTTTCTCCCAACAAATCTGACATTCTGTTGGCAATAGTTTTTGCTGCCAACCTTCTTGGCTCAAGCATTAAAATCTTTTTACCATTAAGCCAAACTTCTTCCATTAAAGCCAAGGGCACCAACGTACTCTTTCCTGCTCCGGGTGGTGCTTTTAGTATTAATGTTGACGCATTATTAAGCTCTTCCTGTATTTTAGGGATAACGTCTTTAACGGGTAAATCTATTTTAGAATAATCGAAATTCATTGTAGCACAAAAGTAAACGCAATGTCATTCTGAATGCAGATTTGTAGAAAATTTATTTTCTATACAAATCAACTTGAAGAATCTATTTTAATTATTGTCAGTTCGAGTGGTTTAATGTCATCATGAGTTTATCGAAGGATAAAATTAAACTATATCGAGAACCTATAATTAAAATAGTTGATTCTCTCAAAACAAAAAGATTCCACGCTTCATTTTGTTTCCAACATGAAGTTGGACAAAATATCGCTCTGAATGACAAAGAAGGCTAACTTTACAGCTTCATGGCAAAAGTTGGTAAAAATAAAAACGCAAAGAATAAAGCTAAACACAACAAGCTCTTAGCTCAAAAAACCAACAAAAAGAAAACTGAACAAGAAGCCAATAAAAAACGATTGAAAGAAATTATTCGAAAGGCTAAAGAACAAAAAGAGTAACCCTACTTCGGATACTCTATTCTAACATGATAAATGTTCATCAACTTCTTAATGAACATCTTTTTAATAATAGTAATATCATTGAACGTAATATTGGTATTAATGAACTGATTGTCTGCTACCTGAGCACCAACAATCCCTTCAACCAATTTAGTAATCGAGTCATTATCGTAAACCTTTAAACTACGCGAAGCTGCCTCTACAGAGTCTGCCATCATTAACACTGCAGTTTCTTTAGAATATGGTATCGGTCCAGGATATTGAAACAACTCAACAGGAACTTCCTCATCTGGATGCTCATTCTGAAACATCCTTAAAAAGTATTGTGTTTTAGTTGTTCCGTGATGTGTTCTAATAAAATCAATAATCTGTTCTGGTAACTTATGTTCTTTTGCCAACTCTATCCCTCTTAAAACATGGTCAATAATAATACCTGCACTTTCTTCATACCCTAATTCATCATGAGGATTAACTCCAGATTGATTTTCAATAAAATAAGCTGGAGCTAGCATTTTACCAATATCGTGATACAATGCTCCAGTTCTTACCAATAAAGGATTACCTCCTATCTCTCTAATTCCTTCTTCAGCTAAATTGGATACTTGCAAGGAATGCTGAAAGGTTCCAGGAGCTTTCAAGTTCAACTCTCTTAGCAAGTCATTATTTGTATCAGAAAGCTCCAATAAAGTAACATCAGATATATAACCAAAAAGTTTTTCGAACAAGTAAATTAACGGGTAAGTCAATAGAGTAAATCCTGCAGACATTCCAAAATAACCAAAAGAATTCCAAGCAATGCCATCAATACCTCCACCTTGCAATAAAGAGAAACCTATATAAGAAATTGAAAAAACAATAAATATGATAACAGATGTATAAAACAGTTCTGCACGTTTATTCACGTTCAACACCGTATAAAGCGTTAATATTCCAGTAATCATTTCCAACAAAACAAACTCAAATGAATTTGGAACTAAAAAACTGATAATAAAAATTGAGATCACATAAATAAACAACGCCAATCTATTTCCAAAAAATGTTCTAATTAAAAGAGGAATAATACAATAAGGAACAACATAAACACTAACCGTTTCTATTTTTAAAACCAAAGCAGTTAAAGCAACAAAGCCAACAACAATAATGGCTATAAAACCTATGTCAAAATTATTATTGTATACATTTTTACTGATGTTTTTAAGAAAAACAAAAATGGAGTAAAAAAGCAGTACCACAATGATAATCTGACCCAACAGTATCCAATTGGATTGATTGGTATTTCCTCGTTTCGATTCATATTCTGATTTTAACGACTGTAATACCGTAAATTTACTATCAGAAACCAGCTCTCCTTTTGAGATAATTTTTTCTTTTTCGTAAACCCCTCCTTTTACTAATGAAATCTGACTAAGTTCACTTTCTAAGTCTTTTTCTGTTAATGAACTATTGTATTTTATATTTTGTAATAAGGTGTTCTCAATTCCCGACAATAAAAATTCTGCGTTGATATTATCGTTGTTTTTCAAATCATTCACCACATAATCATATGCAGATTTTATAGTGAAAAAATCACCCAACTCAACTTCCTCTCCAACATTATCCTTCCCTAACAGTAGTATTGAAAAGCTTTCTTCCTTACTATCTAAATCATCAATAACTTCAATTATTCCTTTGGTATAAATAACTTCTAAATACTTCTCCCCTTCTATTATATAAGGATCAACCTTCCCAATACCAAGAGAGTTCGTCCAATTTGTTAATATCCATTTTTTATAATTTGATAATGCAATTTCTCTAATGTCTGTATCATTGTTAAAACAAAAAAGATGATGCTCTTGAATGCTCAATCTTTCTTCTGATAATTCATTTTCAGTTTTGTTTATCGCAAAATCAAAAGGAGCTAATAAATCTTGATGAACCCAAGGTTTATTCTTTTGAAACTCGTATTTGAACTTAGCTTCCTTAGGCAAAAGAAATACAACTAAAAATATAGCTGTTATAAACAAAAGCACTTTAAATATCAGCTCGTGTTTGTTTCTTAAATTATTAACAAAATTGTTTGCCATATGGGTTTAAAAGTAGAATATATTTTGCGAAAATACAGAATTGGACTTTAAATTTTTAAACCATTAAATTTAAACTTAAAATAATTAACTTCGTGCTCAGAAAAACAATAAAAACTAAGACTTGAAACGAGCATAAAGAACCTCACTCTTTTGGAGGTTTTAAGATTGTGAGTTCCATGTCACTATAATAAAACAATAAAAACTAAGACATGAAAGAAGTATATATCGTATCAGCAGTAAGAACACCTATAGGAAGTTTTTTAGGAAGTTTATCTAGTGTTCCTGCTCCTAAATTAGGTGCAGCTGCAATTAAAGGAGCTATTGAAAAAGCAAACATCTCAGTAGATGTTGTTGACGAAGTGTTTATGGGAAATGTATTGCAAGCTAATGTTGGTCAAGCACCAGCAAGACAAGCTGCTATATTTGCTGGATTAAATACAAACGTTCCTTGTACTACGGTAAATAAAGTTTGTGCTTCTGGAATGAAATCTATTGCTTTAGGTGCTGCATCTATTATTGCTGGTGATAATGATTGTGTTGTTGTTGGCGGAATGGAAAACATGAGCCAAGTACCACATTACATGAATGCAAGATCATCTACTAAATTAGGAGATGTAAAAATGGCTGATGGAATGGTTAAGGATGGTTTAACTGATGTTTACAACAAAGTACACATGGGAGTTTGTGCTGAAAAATGTGCTACAGAAAAAAACATCACTAGAGAAGATCAAGATGCTTTTGCAATAGAATCTTACAACAGATCTGCTGCTGCTTGGGACGCGGGGAAGTTTGATGAAGAAATTGTTCCTGTAGAAGTTCCTCAAAGAAGAGGTGATGCAATTATCGTAAACAAAGATGAAGAATATACTGCTGTAAAACTGGAAAAGATTCCTGCTTTACGTCCTGTGTTCGATAAAGAAGGTACTGTTACTGCTGCAAACGCTTCTACTTTAAATGATGGTGCTTCAGCACTTGTTTTAATGAGCAAAGAAAAAGCAGAAGAACTAGGAGTTAAAGCTATTGCTAAAGTTGTTAGTTATGCTGATGCTGCTCATGATGCTGAGTGGTTTACTACTGCCCCTTCATTGGCTGTACCAAAAGCATTAAAGAAAGCTAATTTAACCAATGATGATGTTGACTATTGGGAATTAAACCAAGCATTTTCTGTTGTTGGTATTGCTAACACTAGAGAGTTAGGGTTAGACCCTTCTAAAGTAGATGTAAATGGTGGTGCTGTTTCTTTAGGACATCCTCTTGGAAATTCTGGATCAAGAATCATTGTTACTTTGATCAACGTTTTAAAACAAAACGGAGGTAAAATTGGTGCTGCCGGTATTTGTAACGGTGGTGGTGGTGCCTCAGCAATGGTTATCGAAAATATATAATTTAGAATTCATGTTTTGTCCTTTTTCATTTATTCAGTTTAGAATAGAGGAAAAAGGACAAAACATTACTTTAAACTTTATAACTAATAACTTTTTACTCTTTTGAAATACGGAATTTGTCATTTAAGTAATGTTCCCTGCAGATTGGAACCAGTTGACACCAGTGAAATGGTTACCCAGCTACTCTATGGTGAAACTGTAAAAATTTACGAAGAGAAAAAAAGAGACTGGCGAAGAGCTAAAACAGCTTATGACAACTACGATTGTTGGATAGATATTAAACAAGTAACCATTATTTCAGAAGAAGAATTTAATGCTGTCAATTCAAATTTTGTTTCAACCGAGCTAGTTGACGTTATTGAAAAAGAAGGTTCAAAAATTGTAACCCCCATTTCTTTAGGAAGTACTTTACCTAACCTAGAAAATTCTAAACTAAATTTTGCTGAAGAGTCTTTTTCATTTAATGGGGGCTCTATAAACACCTCAACCAATCAACCTAAGGAAAATATTATTGGTAATGCAATGATGTATTTAAACGCTCCCTACTTATGGGGTGGACGCTCTCCTTTTGGCATTGATTGTTCTGGATTTACTCAGGTAATTTATAAGCTTAATGGTGTAAAATTACCAAGAGATGCTTCACAACAAGCCGAGATTGGAGAAACATTGAGTTTTATTGAAGAGTCAGAAAGTGGTGACTTAGCTTTTTTTGATAATGAAGAAGGCAATATTATCCATGTTGGAATCATGTTAGAAAACAACAGGATTATTCATGCTTCAGGTAATGTTCGAATAGATAGGATTGATCATCAAGGCATTTTCAACATTGAAACCAACACCTATTCTCATAGATTGAGATTGATTAAGAAAATACTATAAATCTTCATCAATTTTATCAAAGACAATACTAAACATTGTCCCTGGCTCATCTAACCTCTTTACAACACCATTCAATTGATCTGCAAATAGTTGTATCAATTCACTTCCAAAAGTTGACGATTCCTCAATGTTACTTTTTTGGTTCATCCCTACTCCATCATCACCAATTAAAAGCTCATACTTTATCGCTTCAACATGCTTGATATGAACTTTTACTTTTCCGCTGTCTCGATCTACAAATCCATATTTTAAAGAATTTGAAATCATTTCATTTATAATTAATCCTAATGGAACTAAGGTTTTAATTCCTAATTCAATCTCACCTATTTCAACATCTGTTTGAATTTTTGTCTCCAATTGATAATCCTTAATCAATTCATTAATTAAATGAATAAAATGTTCTTGTATATTGATGTTTTTAAGATCTTCAGACATATACATTTGTTCATGCAATCGAGCCATAGACAGTATTCTATTTTGACTTTCATTAAACATTCCTAAAATTGATTCATCTTCTATTTCATGAGACTGCAACCTCAACAAACTGCTTACAACCTGTAAATTGTTTTTTACGCGATGATGAATTTCCTTGAGCATTACATTTTTTTCTTCAAGAATTTTAATGGATTTTAACTCTTGTTTCTCTAACAATTCATTAATTAATATAGTCTTACGATAACCTCTATACATAACGAAAACCAGTACTAATAAAAGTACAAACGCAATAATGAAAAACAATCCAATAATTTTATCTCTATTCAATTTTAAATTCTGAAGGTCAGACTCCTTTGCCATCAACTTCTTTTCTTTTTCAACCTTTTCAATTTCATAACTAGCCTGCTTTTTAATGGATGCTAACTCTGTTTCTTCATTTCTTAAGCTATCCTTCATTTTATGATGAAGTTGCTGCATCTCAAAAGCTTTCTTCCATTTTTTTTCACTCTTATAAACTCGAGATAATAAATTAGCCGCACCCTTAATTCGTTCTGGAAAACCAAGCTCCTCAGAAAGAAGTAAAGACTGTTTAGCATATTTCTTAGCCAATTGCACATTACCTCTTTTCATATAAATATTACCTATACTTGATAAGCCATTTGCTTCACCTCTTTTATCTCCAATTTTGTTTCGTATCAACAATGCTCTTTGATAGTAATCCAACGCTAAATCAAGACTATCTATCCTATTGTAAACAGAACCTATATTGTTCAATGAAATTGAAACACCTCTTTCATCTCCTAACTCTTCTCTTAATACTAAAGAAAGTTTATAGTACCATAATGCCTTTTTTATTTCGCCCTTATTTCTATAAATTGCGGCAATATTGTTAAGTGAGGTGGCGATACTCTTTTTATTTCCTAAATCCTCTTTAGCTGCTAAAGATTTTAAATAATATTTTAAGGCCTGATCAAGTTCTCCTTGATTAACATATATTACACCAATATTATTTAAAGATTCAGCTATTCCTTGTTTATCTCTTATTTCTTCCCTTATCCTTAAAGATTTATGATAATACTCCAATGCGTCAACAACCCTGCCTTGATCATCATATATATACCCCATATTATTATATGCTCCAGATAAGGTTGTTTGAAAACTTAACCTTTCATTTTTCGAGATATCATCCTCTAAATTTCTCTGTGAAATCTCTACAGCTTTTTGGCAAAGCACTATTACCGTATCAAAATTTGTTAAATAAAGAATCTCAGTAAGGTTAAGATAAGCCCTAGATACAGAAGTATCATGCTCATTCCTAGTAATAATATCACTCAAAGAATCTAATTTCAAATTTTGAGCAGCAGATAACTGACCAAAAGTTAAACTGCCATAAAAAATTAGCACAAGAAAAAGAGCAATTCTACAGGGTTTCATCTACTAAAAATAGTTAAAATTATTTGAAACATTTTCCCAATAAAAAAAGCCTACTCTAATGAGTAAGCTTTTTCCATGTATACTTAAGGTTAAGCTACTTAACTATCTTCATCGAATAATTGTCATCTTGACTATAAAGATTTACATAATACAATCCTTTAGAAATATGCTGCATCTTGATAATTTCAGTTTGTACTTTTGAATCAACACTTATTTGTTCAGATACTATAACCTGCCCAAGAGCATTTAATATCATTAACTTATAATTACCGCTAAGGCCAACCATATCTAATTGTAAATTATTAGATGGATTCATAAATGATGTTACATGAGAATCTTCATTTAATTCATTAATTCCAGTACAAACACTAACTATTGCAGTAACTGGAGTCCTAGAACTTACACAATCCATTTCTTTAACTTTCCAATCGTAAAAGAAATAGTAATGATCTAATCCACCGTTTTGATTTGCACTACTCTTAGTAATTGAAGCAACTCCATTTAATGTATAAGGATAACTAACACCTGCATTATTTCTATACATATCAATATTCGACCCATTTGAAAGTCCTAATTGATAATTAGATCCTGGTGTTACAACAAATCCTAATGCTACTGTTTGAGTTCCTATAGGAATATTAACAGTTTTTGACTGCAACAATCCTCCAAAAGCATTTCTCAATTCAATCGTTCTATTACCAGTTGCACCTGATTCAACAACTACTGATTCTATTTCCATCTGTTGGTACACATCAAAAACTAAATAATGATTGTTATTAAAGTTATTTCCTCCACCGGTAGTATTAGGCTTACCTAAAGTTTGACTAGGAGCAACAATAACATTTTCAGCATAATAAGTTGTTGTTGATGTTAATATAGGTGTAGTATACGTTAAACCTGTATTTAATGCTGTTCCTCCTGCAGCTGTTGAATACCATTTTAAAGTTCCAGATCCTGTACCTGATAAATTGGCTGGGTTATTTTCACAAATCGAATCTCCTGATAAAACAGGTGCCACTGGTAAGTCAACATAAATTAATGCTGTTTTAATCACAGAATTTGACCCTATGATATTAGTTGCTGTTAACTCTACTGTATACAAACCATTAGAGGTATATATGTAACTTGGGTTTTGCAATGTAGACCCTGACCCACTATCTCCAAAATCCCAAAGCCAAGATGTAGGTCCATTTGTAGATTGATCTGTAAAGTTTACTATTCCAGTACATGTTGTATCTACATCTACACTAAAATCTGTACCTGGAGCTTGATTTGGCATTTGACATTGCCAATCGATTTGAAACCCTGCACCCTCTGTAGCTTGATCTGAATGAAATACTATAGTAATTGATCCTCCTGTTGATGAAATTGTTGTAGGAACATTGTTATTACAATAAGTTCCTATCAGTGGAGATGTAGTATTTGCACCATCGTAAACTCTCACATAATCATAATTACAAGAACCAGATTGCCCTGCCTCTACATCAAAACTTACAAAAGTTAAATCAATACTAGATGCTCCTGTTGGAGATATTGTAATCTGAGCATCTTGATCTGCTCCATAATCAGAACCTGGCCCACCACTATCATAAACAGTACCTACACAACTTGTTTGGGTATTCATTGTTCCTGTTCCTGGTAAAGTAGAAATACATGGCAACAAAGAATCCACTACTATATATGCAACTTTAGCCGTGGTATCTGCGCCACATGATACTCCACCATCAGCAATTAACTCAACAGTATATACTCCATAATTATTATAAGTATGAGTTGGGTTTGTTTGTGTATTTACAGGACTCATATCACCAAAATCCCAACTATAGGTAATACCATTTATACTTAGGTTATTAAAAGTAGTCGTAAATGGAGCGATACACGATGAATCTACTGGAACATCAAAATCACTTAATGTATATGGTAAGTATTCAGAACCTACACCTACAGCATACCATGCATTTGTCACTGCCTGAACCTCAGGAGTACATGCTCCAAATAAATCAATGGCAGATTGAATTGCATAAAAACGTGCATCAGCAAACTGAGAACTTTGTGTTAAATAAACTGTTAAGTTTCTAAACGCAACCTTACCTGCATCCGACAAGCCTATCCCATTTACAGTATAACTATCTCCGTTATCATTTGTTCCTGTTCCTCCATTAACAAGTAAGTAATACCAAAAATTTTGTACTCCACTATTAGAGTGAACACCTCCATTATCTGCTCCCCCTAAGGGCTGCCAATCGGTACCAAAATATGTATCTGGGTCATTGTTATTATTTGGATTAGACATGTCTCGAATTACCCAATTCATATCCTCTCCCATTTGCCAGCTATTTTGAGTAGGTCTAGCAACTATTTCTATTGAATTACCAAATATATCGCTAAACGACTCATTCAATGCCCCTGATTCATCTTGATAAATTAAATCAGCTGTATTGGTTGTTAATCCATGTGTTATTTCATGACCACAGATATCAAGAGCTGTTAAAGGTGTTAAACCATTACCTCCATCTCCGTATGTCATTCTTTGTCCGTCCCAAAAAGCATTTGACTGAGAAGGATATCCAAATGCTACTAAATCAAAATGTACATAACTTCTTAAGGTGAATCCATTATCATCAATACTATTTCTTCCATGTTCGTTTAGAAAATAATCATAAGTCATTTCAGACCCCCAATGTGCATCAGTAGCATACTCATCCAAATCTACATTCACATTATTCCAATTATTATCATTATCAGTAAAGTCTACCGCTGCACCATAATTCGTTCCCAAATTCATATCAAAAGTTTCAATACCATTACCTCTTCCTGACTCCCTCAACCTAAAACTTGTTGGACTTAAACTATCAGTCGTCATAGTTTTAGTTCCGCTATATGCTGTAACCGCTGTTCCTTGAGCATCAACGTGGTGTATTTTTGATTGTTCCCAAACTATTTCTCCTGTTTGCGCATTAACATAGATATCTCTCCTAGAAAAAGGTTTTTGAGCATAAATATTGAATTTGTAAGCCAATACGAATTGATCTTCAACTTTACCTCCTTCATTAATTAATACCAAGCTTCCTGAAGGATAATAGGTTGCGTTCGGATCGTTTTGTTCTCTCTTTAAATGATCTTCTTCTGCAGGAATTTGCCACTTATACAATTCTGCACTTATATGACTTAAAGCTGCACTTAAAGCTGATCCTTCAGTCAAAGAAACTGAAGTTTGAATGCTTATATCACTAAACAACTCTCCATTAACAGAAATTACCAATCCATTTTTTACATGTGCTAAAAACGCAGATAATTCTACAGGCGTACCATTAACTGTTTGTTGGTAACGGTAATGAGTTAGACCTAGACTTCCTACTTCCTTTTTAAGAAGTTTAATGCCATATTTAGCGTCTCCATTATAAAATTGACTTAGCCATCCTTCTAGTTTTTCTAATGGAATTTCTTTTCCTTTTCTAAATTTCACATAATTAGGAACGTTGGTAAAACTTTTCAGCCTCACCATTTCACTATTACGAACCTTTTCTGAGGCTTTTTTTCCTGTTAAAACAATTGTTTCTTCCATCGCTGAAAGCGATAAGGCAGAGAATATAGAAATAAATAGTAATGTTTTTTTCATAGTTCAAGTGGTAGTTAGGTAGTTAAGTCTATAAATTTAACCTTTTAAGATTAAAACTCAAAAAATCTAACTCCTCAAGAAGAAGAATACTAAATCTGGTCTAATGAACGGTCGTTATTTAAATATTCCGGTATTAACCAGTTCATCTAGGTAAGTTCTTTTACCATCTATAAATAGAATTACAAATGCATCATCTTGCCCTTTTTCTACTGCCTTAGTCTGAAGTGCCTTTGCGGCTCTTAAAGTAGTAAACTGGCCAATAGTAAATCTTGTTATTCCATCCTCTAAAATAACAGTTTCTATTTTTCCTAGGCCTTCCAAATGGTTACTTCTGTAATTTTTTGCATTAGTATATGCTGCAACTTGCACACTAAAAACCAAGCCTTTAGAAGATTGATCTCCAAACCTTAGCATAATATCTTCTGCCGACATTTCATCCAAAATAGACCCAGTACCGTTAAGTAAGTCTAAATAACGGTTTCTCATTTCAATTCGAAAATTACCTTCATCATCAGTTCGCTCTCCATTAATCATTGCATTAGCATATGGTAAGCCTTTAAGCGTTATTTGTCCTTTAAAAATATAAGAAGTATCTTCTATTAACTTTTCATCTTCCTCATCTAAAAACATTAAATAATAATCATCATTAGGTAGATTATTAAAATCGTATCTTCCTTCACCATCTATCGTATCTGTTTCAGAAAACGTATTGTCTGTATTCGATAGGTTGACTCTTAAACTCATAATCGGAGACAATGAGTTTTCTTTAGTAATTGCTATACCGCTAATATTTACATCTCTAGATAAAAAATTTATGTTTTTTTCAATTTCGGTATACTCAGTATAACCTGTAGCATCAATAGAAGCAATTTGTGATGAAACCCCATCAACCTCATAAGTAATTACATAATAATCATTTAAATCAACATAAAATTGATATTTACCATCTGACAAATCGGAATAGTATGTCCCTAAATCTTTTCCTGATTCAGTTCTAACAGTAACCTTTGCAACATCAAAAATCCCATCTGTTGTAATCACCCCCTTAACCAGTAAAACAGGTTTACTTGTTACAACGTCATTCACTTTAATCCTATAGATATCATGCTGACCAAAACCACCTTCTCTTGCCGAAGAATAGTAGGCATTCCCTTTTCCAGATACATAAAAGAAAATATCATTTGAAGTCGTATTTATAGGATAACAAATATTTCTAGGTTCTAAATAAGTAGTATCGGTTAATATTTTAGATTCAAAAATATCATATCCTCCCATTGAAGAATGACCTTCAGAACTAAAATTAAACGTTACTCCATCTGAATGAATAAATGGGGCATCATCATTATATGGTGTATTAATTGTAGGTCCCAAATTCCTAACATTTCCCCAAGTAGTATCTTCTAATAATTCTGCACTATATAAATCTCTATCACCTAATGTACCAGGTCTATCACTAGAGAATATCATAAACTCACCATTAGGAGCAACTGTTGCGTGACCTTCCCAATGTTCAGAGTTAATAAACAAACCTACAGGCTCTCCCCATTCTCCATTTTCTTTTTTTGTTTTGAAAATATCTCCAGAGTACTCTTTAGTATCTTTATATACATATAACTTTTGCCCATCCGGACTCAATGAAATACTTGCTTCATGTAACTCTGAATTAATACTATCACTTATAGAACTAGGAGTTGACCAAGTATTTTCTGTATAATATGAAACGTAAATATCTTCATAAAAATTACCATTTACCAAAGGTCTATTAAATTCATCTTGTCGCTCCCCTATACTCTTAGGTCCCTTGTAAGTATATATTAGTGTAGTTTCATCTGCATTAACAGTTGGACTGTATTCATTGTCCATCGTATTAATAGGAGCTCCTACATTAACTATTTCTACATCAATAGAATCTTGAATCAAAAGCTTCCCATTTTCACATTGTTTTATTAAAAGAGGAATTTCATTTTTAATATCATCTGATGTTTTTGAATTAGAAAGAGCTTTATTAAAAGTCTCAATAGCCAAATCAAACTTATAATTTAACGCATAAGCTTTACCCAAATAATATTGAACATTTTCAGTTTTAGGTTTTTTTTCATAAACTTTCTCAATATAATCTATTGCTTTTTCTGGAGAAACTGTAAGGTGTAAATGACAAATACCAATCTTGAGATAATACTCTGTTACCTTAGGGTTATCGGTTACTAAGGCTTCATATAAAGGCAATGCATCGTAATAATTCTCTGCATTATAAAAACTTTCAGCATCTTCATAATTAAAAGACTTCCCCCTAGAATCATACTGTGCAGAAACACGGAAAGAAACTAATAATAAAATAACACTGAATACAAAACAGTAAAATTGTCTTTTCATAAACTATCTATAATGGTATAAAGCTAAAAAATTATAAGTGAAATCAAAGAATTAGTTCGCAATTTCTCCGTTAAGAATAACTGTTTCAATGCAATTTGTACCAAAAGAATAAGGTATAAAAGCAACTGAAGAAATCTCTTTTGTAATAAATAAATTAGCTGTTTTACCAATAGCTATACTTCCATGAGTCTTATTTAACCCCATAGCATATGCTGCATTTATCGTTGTAGCATTTATTGCTTCTTCTGGTGTCATTTTATAATTTATACAGGCCAATGATAAAACAAAAGGCATATTTCCTGAAGGAGTTGACCCTGGATTAAAGTCTGTAGCTAGAGATACTGGCAAACCACTATCAATTAATCTACGTGCAGGTGCATAAGGTATCCCTAAAAAGAATGAACATGAAGGTAATAAGGTTGGCATTACATCAGACTTAATTAAATCCTGTATATCTTGCTCTTCCATAACCTCTAAATGATCAACAGAAAGCGCATTGTTTTTTATTCCTACCTGAATCCCTCCTATAGAAGTAAATTGATTGACATGAATTTTTGGGGTTAATCCGATTGCAATTCCTGCCTGTAAAACCCTATCGGTTTCTTCTGGAGTATAATAATTTGTCTCACAAAACACATCTATATAGTCTGCTAAATCTTCACTTTCAATTACAGGTATCATCTCATTGATTATCAAATCAATATAATCAGATCTGTTCTCTTTATATTTTGTCGGAATTGCATGAGCACCTAAGAAATTTGCCTTTATCGTTAATTCGCTTTCAGCCTTTAATCTTTTAATAACTCTAAGCATTTTCAATTCACCTTCTACACTTAAACCATACCCACTTTTAATTTCAACCGCACCTGTTCCTGTTCTTTTAATTTCCTCCAACCTCTTCCATGCATCATTAAACAATTCGTCTTCTGATTTATTCTGCAACTTTTTTGCTGAATTCAATATCCCTCCCCCCTTTTTAGCAATCTCTTCATAAGTTAAACCATTAATCCTATCTACAAATTCCTCCTCTCTACTTGCAGCATAAACTAAATGTGTATGCGAATCACAAAACGATGGAAATACCATCTTTCCATCAGCATCTAATATCTCCAAACCTACCCAGTCAGTAATTTCTAGATCAATCATTTCTCCAAAACCTATAATTACACCATCTTCAATAGCCAACCATGCATCCTTAATAGAAGGCAAAGTTTTCATTTCTATCCCAGCCACTTTAGTTTTAAGTTCTGTTTCTACTTGAATTAACTCTTTTATATTCTTAATTAAAATCTTGCTCATCATTTACTTAATTATCGTCCGAAATTAGTGAAAATTAATAGTATTTTAGCCTACGATTTTAACAAGATAATAATGGCAGGAAATTCATTTGGCAACATATTTAGAATCACCACTTTTGGAGAATCTCACGGTGAAGCAATTGGCGGTGTAATTGACGGATGTCCTGCTGGATTAAAATTAGATCTTGAATTTATCCAAGAAGAATTGACTAAACGTAAACCTGGTCAATCTAAGATTGTAACTCAACGAAAAGAAGATGATATAGTAGAAATACTATCTGGAGTTTTTGAAGGAGAAACTACTGGGACCTCTATTGGATTTGTCATCAAAAATACCAATCAAAAATCTCAAGATTATTCTCATATACAAGACAAATTTAGACCTTCTCATGCTGACTATACTTACGAGAGTAAATATGGCGTAAGAGATTATCGTGGTGGCGGAAGAAGCTCTGCAAGAGAGACTGCATGTAGAGTTGTAGGTGGTGCCATTGCCAAACAAATCCTTAAACACTATGGGATAAGAGTGGATGCCTACGTTTCTCAGGTTGGAGATCTAAAAGTTATAAAACATTATTCTGAATTAGATTTATCAACCACCTATAACAATGTAGTCCGTTGCCCTGATGAGCATCTGGTAGATATGATGTTTAATTACATCGATAAAGTAAGAAAAGAAGGTGATACGATTGGAGGAATCATAAGCTGTGTTATTAATGGTACAGCTATTGGATTGGGCGAGCCTGTTTTTGATCGTTTGGAAGCTGATCTGGCAAAAGCCATGCTAGGCATAAACGCCACTAAAGGTTTTGAAATTGGATCTGGCTTTGAAGGTGTTACTCAAAAGGGCTCAGAACACAATGATGAATTTTATATTGACAACGAAGATGTAAGAACTCGAACCAACAATTCTGGCGGAGTTCAAGGAGGTATTAGTAATGGCGAAGACATTTTCTTTAATGTTGCTTTTAAACCTGTAGCAACCATCATGCAAAAACAAAATACAATCAACAAAGATTTTGAAGAAGTTGAAATAACTGGAAGAGGAAGACATGACCCATGTGTTTTACCAAGAGCAACAATTATTGTAGAAAGTATGGCCGCAATGGTAATTGTAGATCATTTATTAAGAAATAGAACAAGTCGATTGATAATTGATAATTGATAATTGATAATTGATAATTGATAATTGATAATTGATAATTGATAATTGATAATTGATAATTGA
>CAJQOH010000020.1 GCA_905479915.1 uncultured Flavobacteriales bacterium | reverse complement strand
GAGACCTTATCAATAATACGGTAGTATCCTTTTATTTCAGTTCAATCTTAACAGGTGATGGACAATTGGTTAGATCCCTTGTAGATGCAAATGGAGTAGCATTGTACAAAGATGCAGTAGGAACAACAACCAAAGAAGTAGCATTAGCACTTTACTCACCAAATGCATGGCAACAATTAAGTATTGGAGGAACAACAACTATACAGAGTACTTATTATTATGCCGATGGAACAGCTCTTCCAACGTGTGATGCGGTTTATTTAGAAGTTTATACAGAATGTACAGATGGTACAGTATGGTTTGATGATATAAGCTTTAGTGTAACACCAGCAGTAGAAAGCTATTATACAGCAGATATACAAACAAGACAAATGTATTATCCGTTTGGTAGCGTTATGCCTAATGCAGATAACTTAGGTGCTGGGACATACAGATACGGTATGAATGGTATGGAACAGGATAGTGAAGTGAAAGGTGGAGGTAATTCTTATACATCTTATTGGAGACAGTATGACCCAAGGTTGGGTAGATGGTTGAGTATGGACCCTGTTAATTATCCTTGGCAGAGTGATTATGCTTCTTTTGATAATAATCCAATTTATTATTCAGACCCAAGTGGAGCAACAGCTGGAGGCCCTGGGGATAAGGTAGCTACTTTTGGATCAGGAGGAATTACAAAAGTTGGAGATGGCGGATTAAAAATATCAATGCCAATTCCTGATATGGCTAAAATACAACCTATACCATATACAGGAGGTATTAAAGCTCCTATGCCAAATGGAGTTCCGTTGCCATCATCAAATCCTGGAGCTGTATTAAGTCAAGGACCAATAGTATCTGCTGGTCCTTCATTTACTCCATTGGTTAATTTTTATAAATATGCAGATAATTTCTGGGATAATATTATGAATGGCGAAAACTTCTTTAAATTTGATGTTGGTATAAATTATGGATTGCAAGCAGGTTTTGATTTTAAAGCATTTGGAGCTGAAGTTTCATTGTATGGTAATGCAACTACTGATGAGATGGTTAGATATTCTTATTCAGAATCTGGGAATGAAATGCTAGATGATTTTAAAACTTCTCATGATTTTAATTATTGGGGAAAAAATGGAAAGGTAAATAGTACCGCAGGTTTTAGTGTGGCACTTCTAGCTGGATATGAATATCAAACATCTGCTGTAAAAAATATTCGAAACATGAATAAACCAGCAACAGATTTACAAACTAGTGAATCAATAAGTTTAATTATTGCTGAAACTAACTTGACTAAAGATAAAAATGGAATAACGCCAAAATCGAGTTTTAAATTTGGTGCTAAAGTAGCTGCTATTATAGGGCTGGATATAAGTGTCGAATTTGGTAAAAAACCTAAATAAATATGATTAGATTATTATGTATAGTAATTATATTTGCTATTACTTCTTGTGTCGCAGATGTAAATGAAAATAAGGAGGAACTAGTTTCTTACAATGAAAAATTACTTGATAATGGATTAGAATTGATTCTAGAAGATTCTTTAAGTTTCGTTATTTCTAGACCAGAGGGTTGGGATTTTAAAGTTGGATATAAAGAAGCAGATATTGTAATTTTTGATACAATTTGTGATACGTGTTCATTTACGTCTAGTATTACTGTTCTGAGCTATCCTATTCCAATAGATAGGACTTTAGATGATGTAGCCAAAGAAAATATATCTTCTCTTTCAGAAGTTTATTTGAAATTTCAAATAATAAAATATTCGGAATTAAAATTGAATAATATTCATTCTCATAGAATTTCTTATGTTGCAAAATTAAAAGAAAATCAATTTATCGGAGGAATAACATTTTTACTAAAGAGTAATGAAAGGTTTTATGTTTTAAGTTGTCTCTGGGATAATAATGATGATAACTTTGTGAAAAAGGTAGATTTCTTTAATGATATTAGTGCTACGTTTAATTTGAAAAATTAGTAGTATTTTTAATATAAAATGATGCTATAATTTTTGATATGATTCATAGAAACGTCAAAGGAATAATAATAATATTGATGAATACAGTTTTTGTGTATGTATCATGTAAATTTTATTTAACGAAAATGTTCCAAATGGCACCTGAGTTAGCTATCTGTAGCTTGTAGCTACAGATTAAATACTATTTTGTAAGTACTAGCACTTACTAAAAAGCAGTGTGGAGGAATTCTAAGACTACAAAGACATGGCAAACCTATATTAAAGTCACATAATTATTATTAAATAAGTGAATAAATTCACTATATTTGTATTAAATAAGTGTATTAGGTGTAAGAGTTTGATACAAGTATTAGAATGTTAAAGGATAGATTATGAAGTATTTAGAGAGAGAGATCGAGCAGAATTTCGTAACTTTTTTGCAACCGAATAAGGTATTAATACTTATGGGAGCAAGAAGAGTTGGTAAAACAGAACTATTAAAGAAGCAATTAGCAGAGACTAAAGAGCCTTATTTATTTTTAAATGGAGAGGATGCAACAACAGTAGCTGTGTTAAGTAACCGAACAGTAGCAAACTATAATAGGTTAATGGGAGATAAGAGATGGTTGATTATTGACGAGGCTCAAACAGTACCAGAGATAGGAAAGATATTAAAGTTGATGGTAGATGAGATTGACGGTATTAAGATTGTTGCAACTGGTTCTTCGGTGTTTGATTTAGAAAATGAATTAGGAGAACCATTAACAGGTAGAGATATTACAGTTAGATTGTTTCCGTTGTCTCAAATGGAATATGGGAAAGAAGAAAATCTTATAGAAACAAAAGGTAAGCTAGATGAGCGATTGATATTAGGGAGTTACCCAGAACTACAGCAATATACTGGATGGGATAGAAAAGTACAATACTTAGAACAACTAGTTGGGTCATATTTAATACGTGATATTTTAGCCTTTGAACGATTAAAGAAACCAGACAAAATAATTAGTTTATTACGTTTAATAGCTTTTCAGATTGGAGGAGAAGTATCATTACCAGAGCTAGGTAAGAAGTTAGGAATAGATAAAAATACCGTAGAGCGTTACTTAGATTTATTAACTAAAGTATTTGTAATCTATAAAGTAGATGCTTACAGTAGAAATCCAAGAAAAGAAATATCGAAATCTTCACGTTGGTATTTTTATGATAATGGTATTAGGAACGCATTGATTGCTAATGTAAATACTATGGAGCTTAGAGCTGACCAAGGGCAGTTGTGGGAAAACTACTTAGTGTCAGAACGATTGAAACTCCAATCTTATAAAGGAATGTTGGTGAACAATTACTTTTGGAGAACATACAACCAGCAAGAAGTTGATTGGGTAGAAGAGCGTGGTGGTAAGATATATGGTTATGAATTTAAGTGGAATGCTAAGAAAGTAAAAGGAGCACCATCAGCATGGAAGAAAATGTATCCAGATGCTGAGTTTATCACCATTCATCCTGAAAACTATTTAGACTTTATTTCTTAAGCAAATTATATTATAAGATATGTAATAAGAGCTTCCAATTGGAGGCTCTTTTTGTTTTTATATCTCGTTCTTTAACATAAAATACTCTTAAAGGGTATTAACTCTTTTGTGCACTTATGGGGGGGATTAGCATTATCAATTTTTGCTATCTGTAGCTTGTAGCTAAAGACTATTTTATCTTAAATTATCGATTATCAAATTTTTGCGATTAGAATATGTACAGAAATCAATGGAATTGGGTTATTCTATAAAATAGAAGACCAAATAAAATGAAAAAACTCCCAATTAAAAGGTTGAATAGCTTTTTGCATGATTCAAATACTATAAAAAATATATTTGAAGAAGTGATTTTAATCAAATTATTGTATAAGGTGATGAAAGAATTTAAAATGAGAATAGGGATAGTAGTGCTAGTATCAATTTCAGTATCGTGTAGCAAGTCTGAAAGTTCTGCAATCCATAGTCAAAATAGAGTAGAAAGAAATGGTGCTATTGCAAGTAAGCTTGGCAATAATGGAAAACCTGGAAGTGATATTAATATCGGGGGAAGTACAAAAGATTTAAAAAAGATTAGATTGAATTAATTGTGTTTTTCCAAAAGTGAAATATCCAATAAATGTTACTTGCTGTAGCATGATACTATTTTCAAAAATGTGTAATTGTATTTGTAGTACAGTGTAAATACCTACGTATTTATACTGTTTTATTTAGAGCTTATAACCGCTAGTTTTAGATTCTAATAATTTCTTAAAATAGGTTATGGTAGATGCAATGATGTATGAGTACTTAGTTAGACGTGCTTATCGATGTGGAAGGTATGGAGTTGCTGGTGCAGATGCAGATCTCTACCGTTCTTACGAAAGAAAAGAGATACTGTATCGAATAGATAAGCGGGCCATAAAAGATGATCAACCAAGAACCAGTAATGAGCCATTTGATGAAATAGCGAATGAAGCAGGTTTTGCTACTGGAGTTGTGGTTGCACATATTGAATCTTCAATCCAAAAAGTATTGAAGGAGTATGAAGAGAGTTTAAGCGGAGAACAGCGTAATGGATTGAATGAGTGCTTAAACTATTTGTTAGAACCATCAACCGAGAATATTGAAGGAGCTATTGAGAAGGCAACAGAAATAATGGTAGAGCTCGAAATTTTTCCTGGTTAAATGCGCTTGTACTTTTTAACGAAATTAATGAGAACTAAAACAATGTAATATGGGTGAAGATTTTGAATTAGAGCGGGTTGTAAAAGCAATTAAGGAACTTGTTTCATTATTTAAAATTGAAAGAATGGTTTATTTGGCAATAACAATTGTTTCAGTTTTGGTTTTAATTGCTGCGGCAATCTCTTTGATTGAGAAAAGCGAAAGTCAAGAAAATACTATTGAAATAATGGGGCTCTTTACATCTACTGGGGGTATTGCTTATACAACAGGTAGGTTACTAAAAATGTGGTCAGAAGCCATGCAATTAATTAAAAAAGTAATTGGAGATAATGAGTGATTTAAAAGATTTAAAAAAGAAGTCTATTCAAGGTGCTTTATTATCTGGATTCGGATTTGTTGTTGTGATATGTTCGTTTATCTATGGTGCACAAAAATTAAAGACGATAAATGTACAGGTTGAGGAAAAGAATGTGCTTTTAGATTCTCTTTCGTATTCCGTTAATAAAATGAAGGGGACGCTAGCCAATAGTTCTGAGCAAATCGTGGAGCTTGAAAGAGTTATTAGTGGGTTAGATATTGGGAAAAACCATATAGAAAAGGGGGTTGAGTATTATTATTCTGGAGATTTTAAAAATGCGATAGTACAATATGATTCGGCAATTTCTAATCATGCAAAAAATGCTTCTGCTTATGGATTAAAAGGGCAATCCCAAATAATTATTAGGCATTATTCTGAAGCTGAAAAGAATTTGCTGAAATCTATAGAATTAAATTCAGAAAGGCCTCAACCTTATTATAGCCTAATTTTATTATCCGTAAAAAGAGATGATATAGCAAATGCGTTTGTTTATTTGGATAAGTTGTTGGCCATTTCTCCCCATTATTTAAACCAGATTAAATTTGTTCCAGAATTAAATATTTTAGTATTAAATGAAAGCTTTGTTTCAATTCAACAAAAACAAAAACAAAAACTGAAGTTTGTTCAAGAAAAGTTGAATGAATTAAACTATTACGATGGCGAATCTGATGGTTTTTTTGGAGCAAAAACATCAGCGGCTATTGTCAAATATCAAGAAGATAAAAACCTTAAAAAAACGGGTACTTGGGATTTGGTAACGTTGAATGAATTGGGGTATGAGTGAATTAAAGCACTACTAGAAGGATGCTGACCGCCATTAATACAAATCCAAAAATTTTACGCTTGGTTAACTTTTCTCCTAAGAACATTTTTGAAACAAAAGCAATGCAAAGTACACCAGTACATAAGTTCATTGCAGCCATTTCGCTAGGCTGGTAAGTGCCAATACCCCAACGTATTGCTGAGACATTAAGTAGGTACTCAGGAAGAACCAATAACCAGCTGAATAGTAGTGCAGTGAAGAAGCTTTTGTGTTTGTATTTTACATGACCAAGCCAAGCAAAAGCCATTAAAACACTCGAAATTAGAAGCATGATGGGAACTACGTATTTTACCATGGCTACTGCTCCTTTTTGTTTTCGTTTTTAGCCGATTTAGACCCTGAAATTAAAACCATTGCAACGATCATTAGTCCGAAACCAAAATATTTTTGAATGCTAATTTCTTCACCTAAAAAGAAATGAGAAACCAGTGCAATAAAAACAATACCAGACGATAGGTTCATTGCTGCCATTTCGCTAGGTTCATAAGTGCCAACACCCCAGCGTATTGCAGAAACATTAAGAATGTACTCAGGAAGAACAAGAATCCACGCAAAAAGAGCAGCCATTAAAAAGCTTAAATCCTCTTTGTATTTTAAGTGTCCAAGCCAAGCCATTGCCATTATCGCACTAGATAATATTAACATTATGGGCACTAAAATTTTTTGGAGCGTACTTTTTTTATTCATGTTACAATTAATTCAATTGTGGAATATAAGTGTGCGAAAGTATTGTTCACTATTGACAAACACAAGTTTTTAGGTTAAAGAATTGTTATTATTTAGAATGAAAATTAGGTGAAAGTATTAATCCACTTTCTTAAATGTTATTTTGTACATAACGCCAGGTGCATCCAATTGTTCAATAGAACCATCCAATTGCTCTGTAAAGGCATGGATCAGCTCAAGACCTAAAGATTTTGGTTCTTGAATGTTTTCATTTTTTATTCCGATACCATTATCACCAATTGTAAGTTCGTGAGTGGTGCTGTCTATTTTTTTAAGATGGACCGTAATTGTACCATCTGGTTTTCCTGTAAAAGCGTGTTTTAAAGCATTCGATGTGATTTCATTAATTAGTAAGCCAAGAGGTACAAGGGTTTTAATGCCAAGGTTTACGTTTTTGATGTTGATGTCACGCGTAATCTTTGTGGATATGCCATAATCTTTAATGAGGTCTTCTAAAAGAGAACTAAAGTGTTCCTCAATATCAATATTGATTAAATCTTCGGAGCTATACATTTTTTCATGAAGGCGAGACATCGATAAAATTCTATTCTGGCACTCTTCAAAAATGGCAACTATTTTCTCATCCTTTATTTGATAGGATTGCAGTCTGAGTAGACTATTAACTACTTGTAAGTTGTTTTTGACCCGATGATGAATTTCTTTCATCATGAACTTCTTTTCTTCGTTTTTACGGTCTAATTCATCTCGTTGAGAAAGAATGGTTACTTGTTGCTGTTGAGTTAATCTCCAGCGCTTATAAATAAAAATGGAAAAGATAATTACAAGAAAAAGACAAACAGAGATAATAAAGGTTATTGTTTTTTGCTGTTGTTTCTTTTGATCTGCAATGGCAAGTTGTTTTTCAGCTTCTTTACTGTCTATGGCCTTTTGTTTTTCGAATTTGTACTGCAATTGCTGTTTGTAAACGGCAGCGTTGTTTTTCTTATTGTCTAAACTATCTCTCATTTTAATGTAGAGTTCGTACATTTCTAATTCAAGAGCAGCATTCCCTTCTTTGTGATAAATCTCTTTTAGCAAAAAAGATACTTTTCTTATTTCTGATGGAATACCTGCAGATTGAGCGATTTTAATGGCTTTAGTTGCATATTGTTTTGCTTCAGATACGTTTCCAGCATTAAATTTTAAATCACCAATATTGAATAGGGAGCTAATGATTCCTTTTTTATAACCAATCTCTTCTCTTATTTTTAGCGCCTGTTTATGGTAATCTAGCGCTTTTTCGCGATCATTAAGCCGATCATACACATACCCGATATTGTTAAGAGAATTAGAGATTCCTATTTTATTGCCTATTTCCTTACGAATGGCTAGTGCTTCTAAATAATAATCTAGTGCTTTCTTTCCGCTTGCTTTTTCATTTCTATAGATAACACCAATATTGTTTAAAGAAGCTGCAATACCAGGTTTAAAGTTGGTTTCTCTAAATAGTTGGAGTGCTTTTTCGTAATACTCTAAAGCTTGTTTGCTGTCGTTTTGCGATTCATAAATAACAGCAATGTTGTTCAATAGGTTGGCTGTTCCAGATTTGTCTTTAATTTCTTCGTTGATTAGAAGGGAGGCGTGGTAAAAGTCGAGTGCTTTAGGAATGTCTCCATGGCTCTTATAGACATAGCCTATATTGTTAAGAGCGCTTGCTTTGGTTTTTAAGAAGCTTACTTTTTCTTTTTCAGAACATTCTTTTTCAAGGTTAGATTGTGCAATGATGGTTGCTTTTTCGCACAAGTATAAGATTGTATCTAAATTAACAATGTAAAGGATATCAGACAATTCGTAGTAGGCAGATGCAATGGCAGTATCTTGATCTGAATGTTGAATTACCGCATTTAGAGAATCAATTTTATGGAGTTGTTTATCTGAAAACTGAGCAAAAGATTTTCCGTAAAAACCAATAAAGATTATGATTAATATGGAGATTCGGCTCTTCAACAAATAAAATTCTAAAAAATGTTAGTACTGTAAAATTAACAGTTTAATACTGTTTATGTTGAAAAATTATTTATTAAATTCTATTTGATAAGCTCCTTTGTCAAAAACCGACCAAACATTAAGTTTCAATGACTTAGATTGTTGTAGGAATTTTTTGCAATGGTGTAATGAATTTGAGGCATCTAGTACTATTTGCTTTGGATTGAAGAGTCTATGAATTTCTTGTGCAGATAAGTTATTGTTTTTAGTGATGACCAATAGATCAACAAAGAGTTGCGCTTGTTGTTTCTTTAAATTGGTTTGATGATCAATAACGGCAACCTTGTAATCATAAAATTGATAATAGTTTAATTGGTTAAAAAGGTGCTGATTGATGATGTGGGGAAGGGGGGCTTGCAATTTGCTAGAATGATCTAAAGGAATAATTTTTTCTGGAATGGCACCAGTGTTGATCCAGTTGTTTTGGACATGAAATAAGAGTTTACTTCTCTTTTTGATAAGTTGGGAGTCTGCCAATAAAACATTGTTATTTCCATCAATAAAATTAATAGCAGAACATTGAGGGATGTTGTACACAATCAACTGTTGTTGATTTACATCCATATAATTTATCCAGAGTCTAGTTATGAGAAAAAGAATAAAGAAAGAACTCCCAGCCAATAGAAATTTAAATTTTCTGTAAGTAACAAGTAGAATGATGGCAGCAATAACCAAATAAATTAGCCAAGTATCTGCAATGTCAAACCGAATGTTTTCTGACAATGAATGTGGGAGCTGATCTATAAAGCTTACAGTAGTATTTAAAAACTGAACCACGTACTTTAATGCTAGAATTAAATAATCACTAACTATAGGGATAATAGACAAACTAAGAGAAAGTACGCCTAAGTAAAGTATCAATACTGCTAATGGGATTACAATTAAGTTGGATAAAATAAAGTAATTCGGAAACTGATGGAAGTACAATAGTCCTAAAGGGAATGTGGCTATTTGGGCAGCAATAGATACTGCCGTTATTTCCCAAATCTTTATAGAGATCCACCATTTAAAATTGAACCAATTGTTTATCCATGGTTGAATAATAACAATACCAATTACAGCGAGGTAAGAAAGCTGAAAACCAACTTCCATGATCAATAGAGGGTTGTAGATTAATAAAACTAGGGCAGAGGCTGCAAGGGTGTTAAAAATGTTGGTGTTTCTATTGGTCATTTTTGCAAGTACAATAAATGAAAACATGGTGGTAGCTCTCATTACTGAAGGAGATAATCCTGCGAGTAGTGCATAGCTCCATAATATGAATATGATTAAAATGCCTTGGATCACTTTTCCGTATTTTATTCTTTTTACAAATAAAAGCAGTTGGTTAAAGAGTAAGAAAATTATACCAACATGCAATCCAGAAACAGCAAGTATGTGCATGGCTCCAGCACTTGAGTAGGCGCTTTTCAATTCTGTATTTATGCCCTCTTTCTGGCCAAGAATTAAAGCAGAGGCAACGGCCAATTCACGGCCTTTAATTCCTTTTTGTTCTAAGATATGAATAAGGTGTTTTCGACTATTGTTCGCGAATTGAACAATACCGTTTACGTTATTCTTTCGAATTAATTTCCACTCGTTAGCCCTTAAAAATGCCTGTTGGTGAATAAAGTGGTAGGAGAGGTATTTTTTGAAATCAAATTCATTTGGATTTTTGGGTGGAGCTACATGCACCAATTTTGGTGCAAATGTTATCAGGTCTCCTAAGTTTAGTGATTGTGATAAACTATCTTTTTGAAAGTAAATCAACACCTTGCCATTGCCTTTTATCCAAGTGTTATTGATCTTCACTTTTCTAATTTCAAGAATTGCTTTTGTACTGTTCTCTTTAGTCTGTATGGGTTCATGTACCGCTCCAATTAATAACTGATTGTTTTGATTGGTTAATAGTTTAGAGGTGCTATCAGTGTTTTTATATTTAACGCTCGTTAACACAGCGCCAGCAGCAATAAAGTTGAAATATATGAGCAGACCAAAAACTCCTCTAAATTTGTAGTTGGTATTTACTTTTTTGATGAGTAGTAATGCAATAAACAAAGAAAATGTAGCTCCAAAAATGAACAATAGCAAGGAGAGTTCCGGTTTTAAATAGATTGCGCCAACTATTCCCACAATAAATGGAAGCAGTAATCTTACTAAGGGGATATGGTTGTTATTGTAATTCATTAAAAGGGGACTAATTTATGTAATTTTGGATACTTGTTATTTGGTGCGGTTTGGCACTTAAGATTAGATATGAAAAAACAGTTTTTAACGATAGTATTTCTCTTTGTTGTTGCAATAACATTTTCTCAAACCCTTGATGAGAAAATAGAGCGATTGTCTGCTCAGATGGCTGAATTGCAAAGGCAGCAAGTAGAGCTTCAAGAGGAGGTGAATGAGTTAAAGCTTGTAAAGATTAGAGAAGACCTTGTTGCTGTTGGTTTGCCAGAGCTTAAAAAACAGGAAGAGCTTATTACGCATTCAGCAATGAGTTTGGTGTATTCCGAAAAGCATGAACAAGCAAAGTGGGTGGCACATATCATTTTGCCAGATGCAATTAATGGTAAGGCAGGAAGGTCTAATGATTTTAGAGAAGATCCTTTAATCGAAACAGGAAGCGCTACTGAAAAAGATTATTTCATCAAACAATACAATAAAGAAACAAAAAAGACGGACTATATAGGTTTTGGCTATGATAGGGGACATTTGGCTCCTTCGGCAGATTTTAAATGGAGTAAGAAAGCGTTGTCAGAAACATATTTTTATTCCAATATGTCGCCCCAGCTGGGAAGTTTTAATAGAAAAAAATGGGCTCAATTAGAAAGGTCGATAAGAAGCTATTTGGTAAAATCTTCCAATACCCAACTCTATGTGGTAACAGGGCCTTTGTTAAGTGATGATTTAGAAACGATTGAAAGAAGTAGTAATAAAATAAGTGTTCCTAACTATTATTTTAAGGTGGTGCTTGATTTGGTAAATGAAAAAGCAATTGGTTTTGTAATGCCAAATAAAGCGCTTAAAAAGTCAATATCGAGCTTTGCGGTATCAATTAATGAAGTGGAAGCGCTAACGGGTATAAATTTCTTCTCGAAAATAGAAGATGGCTTAGAAGAGCGTTTAGAAGGGCAGAACAATAGTGAGGATTGGATACTTCAAAAAGGGAAGCGCTAATCCTGTAAAGTGTTAGTAGTTAGTTTGTTGTTTTTACGAAGGTTTCTTTTTTGTTTACGGAGTTTAACTTTTTCTAGATCTCTAGGGCCTCTAAAAGCATAAATTAAATAACCAAAACTACTGCCTACAAGTACTCCTGTGTAGTGCGGTACTGCAAAGAAGCCTTCGAATATTTTACCAAATACTTTTCCATGTTTTTCAGAACAAGCCTGTCCGATATAAGACATTCTCCACCAGTGGCGTACTTTTTTTCCATCTCTACCATCTTCAAAAACCTCTGTTCCTGTAATTGCAACGCATTTAAGATGGTGCCAAGGAGTACAGTTGTTTACCGTTGTACTGCCCAATTGATACTCGTTTACCACAACAGAATCGGTATAAGATGTATTTGTTGTAGCGTTTAAGTTAAAAGCAAAAGAGAAGAGGAGGAGTATTGTAACAGTTAATTTCATTAACAACTAAGTTCGCTAATGCAATTGATCTAAACTGTCGTTAAGGTGTCAATAAACTATTTTGGAAGATTAGATTGGTTGGAATTAATAATCAGCTTTGAAAAAATCTAGAGATTCTAAGTTGATCATGTGCACATTGCTGTAGTAGAAGTGCAGAATGTTGATGTAAGAATGTCCGTCTTTTGCCATTTTCATAGCTCCTTCCTGGCAAAGACCCACACCATGTCCAAAGCCTTTGCCCTCTAATCGAACAAAATTATCTTCAGGAATTACATTGAATTGTGCTGATTTCAATTTGAAATCACTTCTAATTTTTACAAAAGGAATTTTAACATTGTCTTTCATGTAGTGCTGTTCTCTGCCTTGTTGGAAATACTCTAAGCCACATTCATGATGAATAGCATCATCAGAACAGTGATGGGTTTTTAAATATTTAATCCAGTTAGAACGAGGTATTTTCTTGGTCCAAACCGAATTGTTTTCGTGCAAACAAAAAGTATCTTTTACAGTTCTGAGGTAATAGAGTCTTTGTTTCCAAACCTCCTCAGATTTTGCAGTTTCACCACCACAGTTAGAGTAGAAGGTAGCTACAATTAAATTAATATCGCTGTCAACAATTACTATGTTGTTTGTTTCTAAAGCAGCCGTTTTAATGAGTTCTGATTTAGGTTTTCTGTTGTAAGCCTGGCAATGCACCTTATCGCACAAGCTAAACCCTTCAGTCTGATGGCGTGTAATGTTTTTTAATGCATACGTTCTACAGATAATGGCTTGTAATTTAAAGTATTCTGGAGGGGGACTTCTTCCTACTTCAGATTCTACAACTCCTGCAACATAGTTGTTAATTTCTATGTTGTTGATCAACTGAAAATAGTTGTAATAGCTATGTAGGTTTACAAAGAGGTTGTCTTCATAAATCTTTATTCTTTTACTGTTTTTAGGTTTAACTTTAAAAGAGTTATTGGCTGCAGTACCTATAAATCGTACTTTTTTAAAGCTGCCATAATCCTTATCTATGGATTTGATGTAGATTTTGTTGTTGACATATTTTAGCTCTAGTAGCTCTGATTTATCTAAGGTTAAAAGCTTCCCTTTTTCAGTAAAAACGGCATATTCTCCCTCTTCAGGATGAAAAACAAAAGAAGTTATTTTACTGTTGTGGTAAATACCAATATTCACTATTTCAGCAATACCAATATGGGTAAGACTAAATAGAATAGTAAAAAGTATGAGGGCTTTTTTTAACACTGCGTAAAAATATTCTTTCTCAGAAAGCAAAAAGAATACCAATTGTAACAGTTATTCACAATGTTATTGTTATTTCTCTAGAGCGTCAATAATTAACTTCGCAGCACGTTTAGAAGCGCCAACACCACCAAGTTTTTGGTGCAGTGTTTCGTAGTCATTTAGCATTGTTTTACGCTTTTCTCCGTCTAGAATTTTCTTTAACTCTTTGGTTAAGTTGATTGTGTTTAATTCTTTCTGAATCAATTCTTTAACAGATTCTTTATTCATGATTAAGTTAACTAGGGAAATGTAGTTTACCTTCATCACCATTTTTGCCAAATGATAAAACAACCAACCCGTTTTATAACAGACTACTTGTGGTATTTTAAACAGTGCTGTTTCTAAAGTTGCAGTTCCAGAAACAACTAATGCGGCAGTTGAGTGCTGTAATAAGTCGTATGTTTTGTTTTCTATTATGGAAACATCTTTAGTAATAAACCCTTGGTAAAAGGAGAGTGGTTGAGATGGAGCTCCAGCAATAACAAATTGATAATCAGCAAATTGATCTACAACACTGAGCATTAAGGATAGCATGGCAGAGATTTCTTGTTTTCTACTACCTGGTAATAAGGCAATTATGGGTTTGTTGGATAACTTATGTTCACTGCAAAATTCCTGAAGTGCAATTGGTGGTCTATTGGCAATAGAGTCAAGTAAAGGATGACCTACAAAGCTAACAGGGTAGTTGAATTTGGCATAAAAGTCTTCTTCAAAAGGAAGAATAACAATCATCTTATCAATGATTTGTTTTATTTTATGAACCCTTTTTTGATTCCATGCCCATATTTTAGGGGAGATGTAGTAATAAACGGTAATGTTATTGGCTTTTGCCCACTTGGCAATTTTAAGATTGAATCCGGGGTAATCAACTAAGATAAGTACATCTGGCTGGTAAGCTGTTATGTCTTCTTTACAAAAAGCAATGTTTTTAAAGATGGTTCTAATGTTCATCAGAACAGCCTCAATTCCCATAAAAGCAAGCTCTTTATAGTGCTTTACAACAGTAGCACCTTGTGCTTCCATTAAATCGCCACCAAAACACCTAAAATCAGCCTTAGGATCACCTTTGGCTAGCTCTTTAACCAAATAAGAGGCTTGTAAATCTCCTGATGCTTCTCCTGCTATTAAGTAATACTTCATGATTTACATAAAAAACATATAGTAGATGTAGATTGCTCCATAGAGTAAGGTAGCCAATAAGACTCCTTTAGCAGATTTGTCTTTTTTTAACCAATAGAATAAGAAAAACAACCCTAAATTAATTAATAATGCTCCTTTTAAATCGTTTACCAATGGACTAAACATTGGGTTTTCTATAATGTATTCTAAAGTAAAACTAGAGTAATACTTAAGAATTGCAGCCATTATAAGAGCAGGTAGAATTAATGCTGGGATTAGACCTACTAAAAGATGATCTAAGTTTTTAAAGTTGTTGGGTTTATTCATTTTCTAAGTGTTTAATATCCGTTAATAGCTTATGTGCCGTTAAGTCTGGTTGTACTGGAACAACTGAAACGTAATTGTTTCTTAATGCCCATTCATCTGTATCTCTGCCATCATCATCCAATATAAACTCTCCGGTAAGCCAGTAGTATGTTCTGCCCATAGGGTCAGTTCTTTCATCGTAATTCTCTTCCCAATTTCCATTGGCTTGTCTACAAACTTTAAGACCCGAAATTAGCGCAGTACTCAAATTAGGAATATTAACGTTTAAGCACAGGTTTTTATTCTTGTTGGTGCTTAAAATTTGTGTAATGATCTTTTTAGCATAATGCTGTGATGCCGTAAAATCAGCATCAATAGAATGACTCAATAATGAGAAACCAATAGAAGGAATATTTTCCAAAGCTCCTTCAAGTGCCGCAGACATAGTTCCTGAATAAATTACATTAATCGAGGAGTTTGATCCGTGGTTAATTCCAGAAACAATTAAATCCGGTTTACGATCCAATATCTTATTTACTGCAATTTTAACACAATCTGCAGGAGTTCCGCTACAAGAATATGCAGTAACACCAGCTATTTTTTCTTTATGAAGGTGTAGGGTAGAATCTAATGTGATTGCATGGCCCATACCACTTTGAGGTTTGTTTGGTGCAACAACAGTTACTTCACCAAGTTCTTTTGCAACTTCTATTAATGCTCGGATGCCTGGTGCATGAATACCATCATCGTTTACAACAAGAATTAGTGGCCTTTTTAAATTCATTTCTCTTTGTTTACTAGCAAAATTACTGCTAAAATTTGATAAAAAAATATCTCTCAATTTTTTTGAGAGATATTTAGAATCTTTATTTTTTTATTGGTTCAATTATGATAATCCTGAGATTACACCATCATTGTCAATGTCCATTCCTTCTGATGCTGGAGTAGCAGGTAATCCTGGCATACGCATCATATTTCCTAAAATTGGAATAACGAAACCAGCACCTGTAGCAAATTCAAACTCTCTTACATTAACCCTAAACCCAGTAGGTCTTCCTAGTAATTTATCATTATCAGAAAACGATTTTTGAGTTTTTGCCATACATACAGGAAGCCCTTGTAAACCTAAAGCATCAATTTTCTTTAAATCGGTAATTGCTTTTTTAGAATAATCAACCCCTTCAGCTCCATAAATTTCTTTAGCAACTCTTTCAATTTTTTCTTTGATGGTTAAGTTCCAATTGTAAAGCGGGTGGAAATTACTTTTTCCAGACTCTACTTCTTTAACAACTGCTTCTGCAAGGTTAGTCATTCCGTCACCACCTTTAGCAAACCCTTCAGCTACAATGGCTTGAACTCCTATTTTTGCACATCTCTCTTGAATTAATTTAACCTCTTCTTCCGTATCTGATGGGAATGCATTGATTGCAACAACAGGATTTAATCCAAACTTTTTACAATTTTCGATGTGTTTTTCAAGGTTGGCAAAACCATTACCAACTCTTTCAACACTTGCATCATTGTATTCTTCTTTTTTAGCTCCTCCATGATGTCTTAATGCTCTAATGGTAGCCACTAAAACTAATGCTTTTGGTTTTAAACCTCCAGAAACACATTTAATGTCTAAGAATTTTTCAGCACCCAAATCAGCACCAAAACCAGCTTCTGTAACCACATAGTCTGATAAAGACAATCCAACCTTTGTTGCTATAATAGTATTGGTTCCTTGTGCAATGTTTGCAAAAGGACCACCATGTATAATTGCAGGGTTCTCTTCTAATGTTTGTACTAAGTTAGGTTTAATCGCATCTTTTAATAAAATAGCCATTGCATTTTCGGCCTTTAAATCACGTGCATAAATTGGTTTTTTATCCATAGTATATCCGATAAAAATGTTCCCCAATTTTGTTTTTAAATCAGCAAAGCTCTCAGCCATACATAAAATAGCCATTACCTCTGATGCAGGTGTAATGTTGAAACCATCTTCACGAGGTATTCCGTTTGCAGTACCTCCAAGTCCAATAGTTATTTGTCTTAAAGATCTATCATTCATATCCATTACACGTTTCCAGATAATGGTACGCGGATCAATTCCTAAACTTTTTGTTTTGCTTTGAATGTTGTTGTCAATTAATGCCGATAATAAATTGTTGGCTTTTTCTACAGCAGAAAAATCTCCTGTAAAGTGTAAATTGATATCTTCCATAGGAACAACTTGTGCGTAACCACCACCAGCAGCTCCACCTTTAATACCAAATACTGGTCCTAAAGAAGGTTCTCTTAAAACAACTGTTGCTTGTTTTCCGATTTTGTTTAATCCTTCTGTTAACCCTATAGATGTTGTTGTTTTTCCTTCTCCAGCAGGAGTAGGAGTTAAGGCAGTTACCAAAACTAAATTGTTTTTAGCAATCTTCTTTTCATCAATAATACTCAGGGGTAATTTAGCTTTAGATTTACCATAAAGCTCTAAATCATCCGTGTCAATGCTTATTTTTGTGGCTATGTCATTGATGTGAGCCATTTTGTTTTTTTGAGCGATCTCAATATCTGATGGAAATTTTGCTGCCATTTTTTTAATTTTAAAATTTGAAAGCTAAAGATAGAAAAAAACACAAACAAGTTGTATAATATTATACTTTGTTAAAATAAGATCAATTTGGCACTGTAATTGAAAAGGTGTTATAAACAACTAAAAATCACTATCATGAAAAAAATAACTTACTTAACCATAGCACTAACAACTTTAATAACAATTGATGCTTCTGCTCAAGGCTGGAAAAGTATTACTAAAAAGGCGAAAGAGCAAACAGAAAAAATAACTCTTCCATCCTCTGGAACTTTAAGTCAAGATGAAGTGGGTAGAGGTTTGAAAGAGGCTTTGAACCAAGGAGTAACAAAAGGAGTGGCACAACTCAATAAAAAAGATGGCTACCTAAAAGATCCTCAAATAAAAATACCAATGCCCGATCAGGCAAAACAAGTGGAAGAAAAATTAAGAGCATTGGGGCAAGGTGCAAAGGTGGATGAAGCAATTGAAAGTATGAATAGAGCAGCCGAAGATGCAGCAGCAGGTGCTAAGGATATTTTTGTTGCTGCAATAAAAAGCATGACCTTAACTGATGCGATGAGTATTTTAAAAGGTGAAGATGATGCTGCTACGAACTATTTAAATAAAGCAACTAATGCTGAATTGACCAATAAGTTTAAACCAGTAATTAAAGTTTCTTTAGATAAGGTTGGGGCAACCAAACATTGGAAAACAGTTTTTGGTTCGTACAATAAACTTCCTTTTGTAACTAAAGTGAATCCTGATTTAGAAGATTATGTAACTCAAAAAGCGCTAACAGGCCTGTTTATTCAGGTGGCCAAGGAGGAATTAAAAATTAGACAAGACCCTACAGCAAGAGCAACAGATTTACTTAAAAAGGTTTTTGGAAAGTAAAAAAAGGTAGCAACATAATTGCTACTACCTTTTCGAACTAAAAATTGCGTAACCTTAATGGTTACAATATAAAAGTATTCCCTTATAAGGTCTTACCCGGTATTTTGAAAGTAAGTTGTTAAGAGCTAATTGTTAATCAATACTTGTTATAAGTTATCTAAATGACTTGTTAAAATAGGATCTGTTGTTTGAGTTAACGCCATATCTATAGTAGCGCTATTATTAACTGTACGACTTTCTGTGTAACTAAACAGGTTTCCGCTAGCATCTTGAGCCATCATAACAACCTTAACACTAGAACCGTTAGGTATTAATCCAGAAGTAGAATTGTAAACTTGCATAACCGTTTGTGTAGCAGGAAAGTAAATGAAAGTACCCACGTTAGTTAAATCATCAACTTGCGATGTGAAACTTAAGGTATGTCCACTTCCTGTACCAACTTGAATGTCTGCATTAAGCCATCCTAGTGTATTTGTAATACCAGAATAACCATAAGGAATAATCGTAAAAGGTGTTGTTGTGTTGGTCCAATCAACAAAACTGCCATTGTCTGCCCCAGTAAAAATTGTCATACTACTATTTGGTGCTCCGTTGGGCATCCAAAATTCATAAGGACAGCTAGGTGCCAGAGTTAATGCCTGACCATTTTCTTCAGCTCTTATTCTAATTTCGCCATCAGTTTCTAATATATTTCCTCCACCAACAGTTGGCATTTGCCAGTACATCATATCTTTTGGAGTATACAGTTCTACTAAGTAAATAGAAAAAGGATAGTCTACAGTGTCTCCATTGGCATCTCTTAAACAATTTTTTCCGCCAATTATTTTAGTTCCTTGATTACCAGTAATGGTATCATTGCTAGGTCCCGTTATGATAAACTCTTGTTCATCTTGTTTTTTACTATCTAAATAAGTATTGATAGAGTTGTATTCGTTTAATGTTTCTTCTGGTGGTTCAATTCTATCTTTTTTACAACTGGTGTTGATTAAAATAGCGGTAGTTAAAATTGTTAAAGGAATTAGTAGTTTTTTAGTTCTCATCTTTTCTCAATTAAATAATTATTTCAGGATTAACCTGTTTAGTTGTAAGCAGGACAAACGGTTCCTCTTTTCATTCTCTTAGGATTTCTGTAGCTTCCATTGTTGTTGCCACATCCAAATATATACAATAAACCCAATTGCAAATTGGTTTCTTGAAATTTAATGTTGTAGCGATATTCTAAAAACGGCCTTAGACACTGATTGGTTGTAACACCAATTCCTAGCTCAGCATTCCAGTTAGTAGGAGAGGCTCCTTCCATTGCAGATGCATTTGAGTTTAACCAGTTGTTGTAGCCTCCATGTCCAAGAATGTAAAAATTGAAGGTCTTTAATTTTAACACTTTTAATTCTAAACTTAATCCTGCAGTCCATTCGGAAACAGGACCTGCAAAAAAGTAAGAAAATTGTGGTACAAAACTTAAATTGTTGTTTGGATTGATGCTAATTCTTGCTCCAGCACCAAAGCTTTCTGATTGAAAATTATATATTGCTGATCCACCAATACCAATGTTTTGAGCACTTCCTATAAAGGAAAACAGCGTAAGAATTAGTATTGAGATGATTTTTTTCATTGGATATTATCCTTCAAAAAGGGTTGTGCTAATCAGAACGAAAATTACAATTTTATATTTGAGTATCGGATATCGATTATTCAACATATAAAACCAGTCCTTTTAAATATTCTCCTTCTGGATGATAGATGTTTACAGGATGATCTGCTGGTTGAGATAGGTGGTGCAATACCCTAATGTTTCTTCCACTTTCAATTGCAGCAGCAGTAATGGTATCATAAAATAATTTACGGTTAACCGCTTGAGAACAAGAGAAGGTAAATAGAATTCCTCCTGGTTTGATTTGTTTTAAAGCGGTTAGGTTTAAACGTTTGTAACCCTGAATAGCATTGTGCTTCGCTTTTTTACTTTTGGCGTATGCAGGAGGGTCTAAAATGATCACATCATAATCAACCGTGTTTTCTTTTAAATAATCTAACGTATCAGAAGTGAATGATTGATGCTTTTTTAATTTATTCAGTTTAATGTTTTCATCAACTAAATCAATTGCTTTTTGAGAGCTATCAATAGAATGTACTTCTTTAGCTCCAGCTTTAAGGGCATAAACAGAAAACCCTCCGGAGTAACAAAAGGTATTTAGTACCTTTTTTCCTTTAGAGTAATCAGCTATTAACTGTCTGTTTTCTCTTTGATCTAAGAAGAAGCCAGTTTTTTGACCGTTAATCCAATCCAAATTGAATTGATTGCCATTTTCTAAGCCAATCAAGTTCGAATCTCCATTTTGATAAATGTATTCGTTCTCAACCTTCTCATCAGTTTGTTTGGCAAGGCTTTCTGCGCTTTTGTTATAAATGGCAATAAGTTGATCACCATAAATGTTTTGTAAGGCTAAACTAATTTCATCCAATACATTATAAATGCCAATAGAATGGGCTTGAATTATGGCTGTTCCGTTGTAAAAATCGATAATAAGACCAGAAACTCCATCGCCTTCAGCATGCATTAAACGGTAGATGTTAGTGGTATTACTGTTGGTTAACCCTAAACTTTCTCTAACGTTATAAGCCGTTTGTATTTTTTTATTCCAAAATGTTTGATCGATGGTTACTTTTTCAAAAGAAATTATGCGAACTGCTATAGTACCATCACTAAAATATCCAAGCGCTAAGAAGTTGTTTTTAGCATCAACAATTTCAACAAGCTCACCAATCTCTGGAGCTTCACCAGTATCACTAATAATTCTGTTGATTGCGCCAGAAAACAACCAAGGGTGTTTCCGTTGGATTGATTTTTCTTTTCCTCTACTTAATACGATAGTTTTCAGTTCCATTTTGCAAAGGAAAGAAATTGATTGTTGTTAATAGCTGTAATTAGAAATAAATAGAGAAAGTCTTAAATAACAGTTGTTTTTAATTCTAACTTAGAATACTTCTCACCGCATCTTCATAAGCAGCAACACTTTTTGCTTTCTTAATTTTTTTAAATGTTTTTTGAGGGTTCTCAAAGGTTTGTGAAAAATATTCCCAAAAGGAGTACATTTTTAAAAGTGTGTGTTTATCGCCAGACAAGTATTCATTGTACTGGTGAAACAAGGTGTCATGAAATTTCCCAAATTTTTCTAACCGATCTTCAGGATATTCGCGGGCATTCTTTTTAATCATACTGGGTAAAAAAGGATCTGCAATTAGTCCTCTACCAATCATAAAATGGGTAATACTCGGAAATTGTTCCTTTACCTTGTTGAAAGCCTCAACAGAAGTGATGTCACCATTGTAATATAACAAGTGTTTGGCTTTGTCTAATGCCTTTTGAAAACCTTCTAGATCTACACCACCTTTGTACAATTGTTTTCCTAAACGCGCATGGATGGCAATATTTTTTAATGGGTAGCTGTCTAGAATAGGTAGAGCATTTAAAATTTCCTCAGCATTTTCATATCCTAAACGCATTTTCATCGAAACTAAAATATCAGATTCTGAATGTACTTTATTTAAGATGTGGTTAATTTTTTCAGTTTCACAAATTAATCCAGAACCCATACCTCGTTTAGTAACCATAGGATAGGGACAGCCTAAATTCCAATTCAATTCATTGTATCCTAAACTTTGTACGTATTTGGCTACAAATAAAAACTCATCTGCACTGTTGGTCATTATTTGTGGAATGAGCTCTTTTACGGTATTGTTTTTCTTCAATAAATCTCTTTCGTAAGCAGGTTTGATAATGAATTTTCCATTTAGCCGAATATAAGGAGCATAAAAAGTATCTATTCCTCCAAAATACTGGTTAAATGAATTTCTGAATCTGAAATCAGTAAAACCTTGTAAGGGTGAAGAGAGTAGGGTAAGTGACATTGAAATGAATTTGTTCTAAAAGTCAGGATCAACTTCAATTTTCATTTTTTTATTGGTTACCGGATGTGTAAACTGGATGAACTGAGCATGAAGATGTAGTCTGTTGGCAGGTTTTCCATACATATCATCACCAACAATGGCAAGGTTTAGACCCAATTGATGGGCCGAATGAACTCTTAACTGATGTGTTCTACCTGTTACTGGGTAAAAGTAAATACGGGTTTTACCTTCTTTGCGATCAATAACTTTGTAATTGGTTAATGCATGTTTTCCGTGTTCATAACAAACCAATTGACGTGGTCTATCATCCAGATCTGGACGTAAGGGTAGGTCAATTTTCCCTTTGTCTTCCTTTACTTCTCCATCGAGTAGTGCTATGTATCTTTTTTTAATGGTTCTATCCATAAATTGCTTTTGCAATATTTTATGAATGGGCAAAGATTTTGCAATCAACATTATACCTGAAGTTTGCATATCTAATCGATGAACCGTTAGTGGGCCAGTAGCTTTTGGGTATTTGTCTTTCATTCGTTGGGCAACACTGTCTTTAATGTTTACTCCAGGAACAGATAGTAATTCAGCAGGTTTATTGATAACCGCCATGTGTTCATCTTCAAAAAGCGTTGTAATCACAATGTCATCACTAGGATTTTTTAACATTGGATTGTCATCTACCTCTAATCCTTGAAGCATATGCCCCAATATTGGTTTACACTTACCTTGACAAGCAGGGTAATAGTTCTTATGTTTTCTGATTTCTGATTTAGGGGATTTTCCCCACCAGAATTCTGCAATAGCAATTGGTTTTAAATTGTGTTTATAAGCGTAATGCAATAGTTTTGGAGCAGCACATTCACCAGCAGCAGCTGGAGGTCTTTGAACAGCGGTTGCTTCAAAAATTGAGATTAGGCTTTTTGTTTCTCCCTTGGCATTTAAAAAGTTGTACTCTTCAAATAGTTGTTGTTGTAAGCTGGCAGATAATGCCTGTCTTTCGTTTTTTAAAGCAGCTATTTTATCAGCAATAGGAGTAATTTTTTCATTTAATACAGCTATCTTTTCATTCCAATGTTCAGTTAAATGAGTAATGTAGAATTTCTTATTGGCGCTCTCTTGTTTTAGCTTGGTACAAAGCGCTGTAAACTCTTCTCCAAAAATGGTGAATTTGGCTTCGCTACGAATGGCATCTCTTTCTTTTTTTGCAGCGATACTTCGTGTTTTGGCAGCAGCTATATCTGTATTCATAGCAGCCTTCAGCTCTTTTAATTGGTTAAGATTGTTTAGGTATTCAATTTGTCCTTCTAGCTGGTTGATTTCAGTGATTAGTTCATTTACTTTTTTTATTCCAACATTAAAAAAGCTGTTTACAGCATTCATATCAAATACTGGCGGAATAAATTTTTCGTGTTCATTGCTGTCAAATAATTTTCCTGAAACAGCAGAAATATAGCCCAGTTCTCCGTTTTGATTTTGAACGACTAAAACACCAAACATTTTACCGATGGCATCATCATCATCAGTAATTAATCCAAATTTCTCACCCCAATTTGGTTGGTTGGATAAGTATTCTTGTAGCTCTTTTGTAGCAATAATAGAAATAGGGTTAGGGGTGTAATAGAATGGGAAAGTGAACTTTTCTGGTAGCGAAAGTTCAGAAACATCTTCTTTAAAAGGGGTAAAATAATTTGACATTAAAAGTTGACTTGTTCAAAAAAATAAAACTAATAAAAAAGCCCCAACTAAGTAGTTGGGGCTTATTATAAAATAAATTAGAATCTTATTTGTTTACCACAAAGTTTCCTGTTGTTATTGTTCCGTCATTTGATTGAACTGAGTATACATAAAAACCGTTCGCCAATTGAGAAACATTTACAGCGTTTACTTTGTTTCTTAAGTTTTCTGTAAGCACTGTTTTTCCAGTTAAATCAACAACTGTTAAGTTAGCGTTTTCATTAGCTATTTGAAAGTTAATGCTATTTTTTGCTGGGTTAGGGTAAGTTGAAGTAGCGTTAGCATTTGCTACGTCATCAATTCCAGTACAAAGACCTAAGTTGATAACCGTAGTTTGATCTATACTAGCTGTTTGTCCCCAAGGGTAAATTCTTTCTGTATAGTTAATTGTGTTTGTTCCAGGAGCAGGGAATACGTGTGTATAACCAGCAGACTGAGTTGTATCGTTTAATGGTTGTTGTGCAATATCAATTTCAGTATAGTAAAAACCAGAAGAAATAGGAGCTCCTTGTGCTATAGCCCATGCGTTATAATTCCAAATAGGGTTAACCAATAATCCTTCGTTCTCTGTGTCAAAAGTTACTGATTGATTAAGAGAAGTTAAACAAGTTGTAGTTGTTGTAACATCTTCAAAAGTATAACTTACAGCAGGCCACATGATCCAGTCACCACCACCATCACCTGGTAAAGTTGCAGCTACAAATCCAGGCGTTGCAGGAGGTACAGCTGTTGCATCCCATTCTACGATTAAACCGTTTCCATCATAAGGCAAAGGAAGAGTTGAATAATCTAACGTTAAAGCAATACCAAAACTATCTACTTGAGAATCGAAAGGCGTAATAGTGATGTAAAAACTATCAGTAAAATTTGGAGCAGTTGCAAATACAGCAGTGTATTTACCAAAATCACCAATTGTTACAAATTCATGAGTTACATATGTAAGGTTTTTATCTTGAATTAAAACAACTACATCTGCAGTACTTCCTGTTGTTGTATCAGCATCAGATCCTAAAAATGAAAGAGAATCTAACGTTAAATCCGCTGTATTTGGTACAAATTGTACAGCTTCTGAGTAAGTACGTACAGTTTCAGTACCTGAAATACCAGCAGACCTTTCTTTCATTCCTTGCTGAAAAAAGTTATTAGTTTGTCCAGCCATTACAAATCCATTTTGGTAGAAATATCCACTCTCGTCAGACATGTTAGCTGCTTTTTTTGAAGCGTTGTTTGTGTTTATTGTTGGGATATAAGTACTTGTTCCATTTAAACTTTTAAAGTTTGCTTGTTTTTTTGCATAAGCATGGTTTAAATCTTCTTTTGACAATTGATTAAATTGAGCACTAACATTTGCAGTGAACAAAGAAAAAAACAATCCTCCTAGTAGTAAATTTTTAATCATAATATTTTGTTTTGAATTTTAAATTAATTTTCAGCAAAATAAATCATAGTCCTTTTTATTTGTGGGGAATTTAAAATTTATTATTCGCTTAAATAGCTAAAAATTAAAAAGTCTGATTGGTGTTTTTGTTGATGGGAAGGTAAGGAGGTAAGGGCATAAAAAAATCCCCAGCTAAAAGCTGAGGATTTCTTTATTTTGAATCTTTGCTTGTTTTATGAACAGGCTTAAGATTTATGTTTAATGCTTTTCTGCAGCAGTAAAATGGAAGTTTCCTTCAATTTCAGCATTTTCATCACTATCAGAACCGTGTACTGCATTTGCAGAGATATCTGTAGCGTAAATTTTTCTAATTGTTCCTTCTGCAGCTTCTGCAGGGTTAGTAGCACCAATTAAAGTTCTAAAGTCTTCAACAGCATTATCTTTTTCTAAGATAGCAGCAACGATTGGTCCAGATGACATGTAGTCAACTAATTCACCATAAAAAGGTCTTTCTTTGTGTACTTCGTAAAATGCACCAGCAGTTTCTTTAGAAAGCTGAGTGTATTTCATTGCTACGATTCTGAAACCAGCTTCGTTAATCATTTTTAAAATTCCACCTATAGAGTTGCTTTCAACTGCATCAGGCTTAATCATTGTAAAAGTTCTGTTTGTTGCCATTATATCTAATTTTATTTTTGACGAATTAATTTTCGGCAAAAGTAATATTTAAGAATCGTTTAACTAGCAAAATGCATTTTTTTTGATGCTGACTGATAATTGAAGATCCCTTCAATGTTTTCTTCACCTTTAGCAGTTAAATATGGTTTAAAAAGCAAAAATATCAGACTAAGGTGATGGTTGATTTTCTTTTCATCCGATTTGTTCTTATGATAAATAGCAGATTCAGGCACCCAGTATATGGCAATCATATTGATGGCATCAGCAACATGGTCATTTAATTCAATTATACTGTCTTTTTTGATGTAGTCGTTTTGCTCAAGAGTTATAAGCATTTTTCTCAGTAGCTTTTTTCTTCCAGCAGAATTTTGAATGAAGTAATCATTTAAATCTTCATCATTTAATACGATTTGACTATAATTCATGTAAAGAAAAGGGTATTTTAAATTTACGCTGAATGTATATTCTAAATTTTCATAAAAATCTTTTAAAGAAAAATCATTATTTATTTCTAGTATGATGTTATCAATTTCAGCAATCATTTGTTTGGCTAAAACATTTACTAAATCTCTTTTAGTAGGAAAGTGGTAGGTTAAATTACCTTGGCTTATCCCTATGCTTTTCGCAATATCATAGGTAGATGCATGCTCAAATCCTTTAGTATTAAAAAATTCTAGAGCAGATTGAAGTATAAGGTCTTTTGTTTTCATACTAGTAAAAGTCCTAAAAAAATGTGTCTTATTTTATAAAATTATTACATTTGACAAATATTAGGTTGTTAACCTTGGTTTTTTTTGCAAATTTTTGTGAAATCCTTTAGAAACGAACAGATTAGTTAAGTATAAATACGGATATGTATGAAAAACGCAATTAACGTTGTTTATAATAAAATGTATACGAGAACTAGTTTAGGGTATTTTAGCAAATCTCTAGCAATAGTTTTAGGTGTTCTACCTATAATAGTATTGCTTTTTCTAGCAATGGCAAGTCTAATATAACCTTAGGAATTAATTGTTATAACTAAGTTCCTATTCCCGCCATTGTTTCGAAACTCACAAAGATAGATTCCTTGCCAAACACCTAGGTTTAGTTTATAATTTGTTATTGGTATAGAAATAGAGCTTCCCACTAAAGACGACTTTATGTGAGCAGGCATATCATCAGAGCCTTCATAAGTATGCTTGTAAAAAGGTTCATTTTCCTTTACAATGTGGTTAAAACTGCTTTCAAAATCAGTTAAAACAGTTGGGTCAGCATTTTCATTGATTGTTAACCCGGCAGAAGTATGTTTTATAAAAACATGAAGAATTCCTTTTTCAGGAAGTTCTTCAATGTTCTTTAAGATTTCTGAAGTAATGATGTGGAACCCTCTAGAATAGCGAGGTAAACTAAACTCAACTTGATGTATCATTCTTTTTTGGAAACTTTTTTAACATTGTCTTTAATGTTTCTTTCAATCAATATTCTTCTCGGATCAATTGCCGCTTTTGTAGGAAGAGAGTCAACTTCAAATTTAAAGTTCATTTCATTTTCATTGAATTTTACTCTCTTGTGATACATCAACTCTTTTTCATCTTCATCAGCATATACTCCTATATCTACCCAGTCATCAAATTCAACTTTAGATTCTTTACCAATAGTATCTGCTTTAATCTTGTAGGCTTCTACAGCTAAAGAGATTTCGTATTTTCCGTTAGCCAGTTCTGTGTAGTTTGCTTCTTTTAATCGGTAATCATATAAGGTGATTTCTTTAAACCAATCGGTTACCAAGTATTTTAAAGAGTCAGGAATTTGTGTATCCAAATGCCTTAAAAAATCTAATGAAGTAGGATAGGGTGGCTTTACGTATCGGTATTCATTTAAAAAGCTTTTCATAGCATTGTTTACTTTATCTTCTCCAATATAATCTTGAAGTGCATACAGTAAAACACTTCCTTTACCATAATGAATGTATTGTTGATTTTCTACTTTATATAATGGAAGTTCCTTTTTTTGTTCAAAGCTGCGCCCTTTTAAATAACGATCATAATCGTATTTCAAAAAGTTTTTCATTTTAATGTCATCATTTACAGAATGCTTCATCACCATTAAAGAAGAATATTCTGCAAAACTTTCAGAGAACATTGTAGCTCCTTGCATAGTAGCACCAACTACTTGATGAGCCCACCATTGGTGCGCCATTTCGTGTGCAATTACAGCATCGATAACGTTGTTATCATCTTCATCTTCTAAATTGGTAATAAACCCGAATGATTCTGAATACGGCATTGTGCCTGGGAAAGCTTGAGCAAATGTTGAATATCTAGGAAATTCAACAATTCTAGCTTGCTTGTGAAAGTAAGGTCCAAAATTGTCAATGTAGTATTTCAATGATTTTTCAACTGCAGCAGTCATCATATCAACATTGTATTTGTGAGCCTTATCATAATAGACTTCAATATCAATTCCATTCCATTTTTTTCGAGCCACTTCAAATCTAGCCGACATAAAGTTGAAGAAGTTTTGTGATTTATGATCTACTTTGTAATGGTAATAGTTACGGCCATTTTCTGAACTTTCTTCCAGCAGTGTTCCTGGAGCAATAGCAATTTGATCGCTAGAAGTAGAAATATAGGTTTCTACATTTATCCAGTCTGATGTTCCGTTAGATAGATAGTTTACATGACAAGATTTTCCACATTCAGCTTGAAGCTTGGGCATTCTTTCTTTTACAGGTAAATCGTTCTTTTTTCGTTTTTGCTTGTCTCCAAGTTCATAAGCATCACTATAACCGATAGAAGGAAGTATCGCAAAATTATTAATGAATGTACCATTTTCTGCAACAAATGAGTTGCTTACGTTATTTTCAAATCCTTTTGAAATGTGAGCTGCTTCAACAACTAAGGCTACTTTTTCGTTTGGAACTAAAGGTGTATTTAATTGGTAAATCAAATAACCTAAATCTTTATCTTCAAAAACGATTTTAGCATTTTTAAGATGAAGTTTCATTTCCCAACCAGCATCAACAATAAAGTGTAGAGAGTCTATAATTTCGCTGGTTTCATTGGTAAGAATTAAACCCGATTTGGCTAAGAAGTTTCGCTTTTCTGGAAAGATATCTATCTTGTAAGTAGCACTTGTTATTTTGGGTTGTGCTATCCCATCATATTTTTTCAATTCTTTTTCATACCTAATTTGATCTGCCTCTCTTTTATCGCTGCTCTCATAAGAGTTAAGAACTTGAGTATTGTAATAAACAAAACTAGCCGTTCCTATCCATAAAATACTAATGATAGCCAATCCGAAAGCATATTTTGGGGTTAAGTGTTTTTTAGCCGATTTTAAACGATTTTTTAATCCAAAAGTGGTTCCTCTTACCCATATTAATCCTGCAAATACAAGCAATAAAACAGCAAATAATACCCAGTAAAAATTAAACCAGTTAGAGGCGTATAGCTCTGCTCCAAATCCATTCATATCTGAATAGGTATAAGAAGGAGAGGACCCGATGTTTATCATGTTAGATCGGAACTCAAATATTGCCATTAAGATATCTAACAAGAAGATTAACAGTATGGATATAAAATACCCAATGTATTTATTGTTGATGATTACTTGTAAGAAAACAAAGATTGAGGACCAAATAACATACATTGGTAATGCTTTGTATATAAAGTCTTGAAGATATACTCCTAATTCAATATTGGTATAACCATTAAGTAATTGGTAAATAATAGCAGCAACAATAAAAAATACATTTAAACAGACTCCTACACAAATTAGCGAGATTGTTTTTGCCAATAAGGAAATAAGAGAGCTGTGTGGTGTTCCATCAATAACTCCATTAATGTGACTGTCTCTATCTCGCCAAACCAATTCTCCACTAAAAAATACCAATACAATTAGAACAAATAAACCTACAATTCCATTGATTACATCCATCATTTTGTAGGTAACAGGGTAAGATTGTAAGCCAAAGTATTCGAAACCACCCCATAAACTAACAGTTAGTATTACAGCACTAATAACAAATAGTATTTTAAATAAATTACTTCTAACGATACTATAAAAATTAATAGCAAAGAAGCTTTTAAATTGACTAATACTCGTTTTTAGATTGAATACTCCAATAACACCAGGTCTACTCATCTTTATTGCTGAGTTACTAGTATCTACTTGCTTTGTTTTTTTAACTTTTTGGTTTTTATTAATAAAGCTAAAAGAGAAGTAGGATAGGGCTAAGATAATAGATCCAACAACCATCCAAATGATTCTATTTAATAGTAGCAAACCTCCAAATAGTGCTCCTTGTGAGTTTTTTTCTGAAGGGGTAGAATACTTGGTATCTATAGAAAAAGCATCCGTACCAAACATGTCTATTAACGCTCCGATTGTTTCGTTGTCTAAATCTGAAGTTAGTGTTCCTGAAATAGAATTAACAACAATAATAAGTATGGTTCCTAAAAAAGAAATGATGGTATTTTTCCATTTTGTTGCCATTGCAAAAATAATTGTTCCAGCAATAAACATGTTCGGAAAAATAAACAGGAAGTAACTGTTTAGAAGCGTTTCAAAATGAAAGGCACCAATTCGTTCTGCATCAATTTGACCAGATAATGGACCAATAATAGCGCCTATCATAAACCCTAAGTAAATCCCTAATAAAGGAATTGTAGAAAGGAGTAAAGCTCCAGAAAATCTTCCAAAATAATATCCAAATTTGTGTATCGGACTTGTAAATAAGATTTCATTAAATCCATATTTAAAATCTCTTAATGCTGCATTGTTAAAAAAAGCAGTAGAAATTAATAAGGATAAAAGTGAGAAAGCGGCAATAATTCCAGTAATGGTATGGGGAGAGTTGGCATATTCGTTTCCTGTAGAACCAATTGTTTCTCCAAAAATTACCATTAATGCCCCAAAAAGGGTCATCATTAATATAAATATATAGAGCATTGGCCTTTGGAGTGCAGCACCAAGTTCTTTTATGAAAAATTCTTTAAACATAATTGCTAAGTATTTAGATTAAACTGATGCTTTTTCAGAGATATTAATTTTTGAGAAGAAAACATCTTCTAAAGTAGGAGCTATACTTTCAAACCCATCACCAGGGTTTGACTCACTTAAAACATGTATTAAAGGCTTTCCGGCTACCATTTTATCTGAAATAACAGTGTAATTGGTTTTGTATTCGTTCACCTCATTTCGTTCAATTATTTTTTGCCAAACTTTACCATTTAACTCACTAATTACATTTTGTGGTGTTCCTTGGTAAACCATCTTACCAGTATTCATAATTGCCATGTTAGAGCATAGCTCGGTAACATCATCAACAATATGTGTAGACAATATAATAATAACATCTTCAGCAACATCGGCTAAAAGATTGTGAAACCTGTTTCTTTCACCAGGATCTAAACCAGCAGTAGGTTCATCAACAATAATTAATTTTGGATTTCCAATTAATGCTTGCGCAATTCCAACACGTTGTTTCATCCCTCCAGAAAATCCTTTTACTTTTTGATGTCTCTTGCTAAAAAGGTTTACTTTTTGCAATAAATATTCAACCAACTGTTTACGTTCTTTACCGTTAACAATTCCTTTTAAAATTGCCATATGATCAAGTAATTGATAGGCTGTGATTTGAGGATAAACTCCAAACTCTTGAGGAAGATAACCCAATACTTTTCTTAATTCAGTAGGATCCTTAAAGATATCAATGTCATCTAAAAAAGCAGTACCAGAATCAGCTTCTTGTAAGGTTGCTAATGTTCTCATTAGTGAGGATTTTCCTGCTCCATTAGGACCAAGTAAACCAAACATTCCATTAGAAAGTTCAATGTTTATATCATCTAATGCTTTAACACCATTAGCGTATGTTTTAGATAAGTTGTTGATTTTAAGCGTTGCCATATTGTATCTTTATAAGTTGATACAAATATAGTTGAGAGTAGATAAATTAAATCAAAAGTTACACCAGTGGTAAAATTACTTTGATAAGCGGTTTTTTATCGTTTTTTCTTTTTCCACTTTTTGTTTGGTGTAAAATGGCAATCGTTTGTTTTATACCGTTTAAATTTTCTCTTAGATGGTTTGACTCTACATTTATTAGTATACAGTTTAGCCACCTTTAGATTGAAATAAATATCAGCCCCGTACTTATTTCCTTTAAATAATATAGGTCCCAATCTGTCGGTTCCAATAACCAAATTGTTCCAAAAACGAAATGCCAATCCTAAAGAAGGGTAGATGTATTTTCTAAAAGTAAGAGGCATTGCAACTTCAAATCGAGGAGTTTCAAAACGTGGTGTTAGTGCAAAAGAGTTTTGACGGTTAACACCAAGTTGATTGAAGAAAGATAGGTTTTGAACAACTGTTGTGTTCAGGTAAAATCCATTTTCAAAATTATAATCGTACTGTATGGATAATGATGTTGGTAAAAACGCTTTGTAAGAACTACTGACATCTGATGAGGATGAAAAAGAGTTTAATATTTTAGCATCGTATTGGTTGAAGTTGTCTTCAAAATTACTATTGCTGAAGTCTTCCCATGTTCCAGATTCATCAACGTTTCCGGCATAACTTGCACTACCAAAAGAGATGTAACCGAAATCTATTAATGATACCCCAATTTTGTATAAATAATCTGGTTTTTTACAACCACTTTTTTTAGAGTAAGGAACGTAAGCATCAATTTCTTCAAGCATCTTTTTATAAGTAAAACCAAAATCAAGTCCCCAACCTCTACCCGCATTAAATGCTGGGGCAGAAAAACCATATTTACCGTCAATTTCAGCAAACACAATATCACTAGTATCTGGTACAGTAAAGGTTGCGTTTTTAATGTTTACACCCAGGTGGTTAATGCCGTAAAGCCTTTTAACAGATATCCCTCCGATATACATGTTGTTGCTTTGCTGTTTAAAAGTATAGGCATAATTAATACCTAGCTCTCCCCAAGTCATGGTATTAATTTTGGTGTTTGAAGTGTTGTATTCAATTCCCCTTTGAGGTAAGTACTTGAAACCTTCAAACATAAATTTAGCTAAGTTGTCATCAATGTTTCTTCCATCAACTACTGTTCTTAATTGAGTTGACAAACCAACAGCATGTTTTCCTAAGTTTAAATAAAATGAAGGACCATGCACTGCTATATCTACATAAGCAGATTTATTACCCGGCTTGAAATCATCTAAAGGTTCAGCAACACCCGCTGGGTTCCTTATTGCGCTAATAAAAGAGAATCCGGGAGAATAAACATAGTTGTTGTCAATAAAAGCGGAAGCTCCTACAAGATTAATCTCCCAATATACTTTAGAGTCTCCAATAGAAGATGGGTTTAGAAAAACAGAGTTAGTAGGGGCATAATTACTATTAGAGATTCCCATGTTTTCTTGTGCAGCTATTTGTCTACAACAAAAAATAAGAATAAGCAGATATGTAATCTTTTTATGCAAGGATTCTATAATGAATTTGAATTGGTGAAATTATCATAAAATTAACGTAGAAATGCATATTTATATTGACCTTTATCAAGTATTTGTAAATATTTAAATGAATTACGAAGATTTTCATAGAGAGGTAAAGTACAGAACTAGTAGAAGTGGTGGGGCTGGAGGGCAAAATGTGAACAAAGTTTCTACTAAAGTTGAATTGTTGTTTGATGTAGTTCGTTCAGAAGTCTTAACAGAAAGAAGAAAATCAATTATTTTAGAAAAATTGGCCAATAGAATTTCTGCTGATGGAGTTTTAGCTTTGAAATGCGATGAAACTAGAAGTCAGCTAACCAATAAAGAGATTGTTTTTGATCGTTTTATACACTTAATAAAAACAGCTTTAACGCCAGTAAAGAAAAGAAGACCAACAAAGCCAAGCAGATCATCGGTTAGAAAAAGGCTGGACAATAAAAAGAAGCATTCAGAAAAGAAATCAAATCGAAAATTTAAAGGAGAATAATAGAACTTTCTAACTAAAGCACTAATTTCGCATTATGCAAATAGAATTCTATAAATATCAAGGAACAGGTAATGATTTTGTTATGATTGATAACCGTAACAATGTCTTTGATAAAACCAACCTAAAACATGTTCAGCAACTTTGCGATAGGCGTTTTGGTATAGGTGCAGATGGATTAATTTTGATTGAGAATCTTGATGATCTAGATTTTAATATGATTTATTTCAATGCTGATGGAACACAAAGTTTTTGCGGTAATGGAAGCAGATGTGCTGTTGCTTTTGCTAAGCATTTAGGAATTATAGAAAAACAAGCCATGTTTTTATCTACGGATGGAGAACATGAGGCTTGGATAAATGATGGAGGAGAGGTTTCTTTAAAAATGCACGATGTAAAAGATATTGAGAAAGGTGATGAGCATTACTTTATCAATACAGGATCTCCTCATTACATTGTAAACGTAGAGGATGTGAAAGCTGTTGATGTTAAACTTGAAGGGGCAAACATTCGATACAATGATCGTTTTAAAGAAGAGGGTACAAATGTCAACTTTGTAAAATTTAATGATACTGAGCTTGATATTAGAACTTATGAAAGAGGGGTGGAGGATGAAACATTGTCTTGTGGAACTGGTGTTACTGCAGCGGCATTAAGTTTGGCAGATGTAAATGGTTTACAAGAAGGAGTTATATCTGTTAATGCTGCGGGAGGGAACTTAAAAGTTGGATTTAAACGAAATGGAAATGAGTTTAAAGATATTTGGTTGATAGGCCCGGCAACTTTTGTTTTTAAAGGTTTAGTAGAGTTAAAATGAATAAATATCCCATAAATATAACGTCAGTTGTAGATCAAGAAGATCTTCAAAAAGGGGTATATATTTTTATTTATAGAGCTTCAAAGATACCTCCACATATTGGATTGATCGTAAATGGCTTATTGTATGATATTACTTCTGTAGGGCCAAATATAGGATTGGCTGTAACTGATTTTTATACTACAGCAGTTAAGCGTAAAACCGAAGTTGTATTTGTTGAGCTGAAGAACTCAAATTTTACCATGCTAAATGAGTTAATTGCTGCTATGGTAGAACAGCATTATAAAGTAACGCTTGATACAAGTTGTTTGGTTCCGGTTAAAGAGTTTATTTATGAAGCTTATAACTTAGATGTAAGCAATACCAATTTTATTTTTGAATTACTTCCTGCTCTTTATGAGAAGCAATTAATTACTGGAGTTTTTGAATTAAACCTTTCTAAGAAAATAGTTGACCATGTTTTTGAAATGACAACATACACTAAAGAGGATGTGGAGAATTGTGTGGCAGCTTTAAGTAGAAAAGAGCAAATTTCGTGTTAACATCTGCTAATATATTTTTAAGAAAGTTAAACAGAAGCGATGCTGATTTTATTTTAGCAATTGAAAATGACCCAGAAAACTGGAAGGTGAGTGGCACAGTAGAGCCTTTTACGAAAGGGGAGATAGCTGATTTTGTAACTCAGCCTCAAGATCTTTATGAACAACAACAGGTTCGTTATGTTATCTGTTTGAGTTCTGATGAAAAACCAATAGGCACAATAGATTTGTTTGAATTTAATGCTTCGAACAAAATAGTCGGTGTAGGAATTTTAATTGCTGATCTATCAGCTAGAAAGAAAGGATTTGCTACTGAAGCTCTAGGACTTATCTCAGAATATTGTAGAAATGAACTTAACGTTGTTACTATTTTTTGTAACATCTTTAAAGATAATATGCTGAGTATTCGTTTATTTGAAAAAAATGGTTTTCAATTTATTGAGGAGAGAGAATTGTTTGAGAAACCAGTTAATTATTACGAATTAAAATTATAGAAACAACGTCATCGAGAGGTACGAAGCAATCTAACAAGCTAAATACAAGATTGCCGCACTCGTACCTCGTTCGCAATGACGAATAAAAACAAAATGTTCAAAAAAATAATAATATCACTATTCCTAATCGCTGTATTTGTTGGTGCTTATGTTGTTTATGATATGTACCAACAGGTATATCAGCCTAATGTAACATTGAGCAATACAACAGATAAATACTTTTACATTAATTCTGATGATCAGTTTGATGATGTTGTACATAATTTATACGAAAAAGGATACATCATTAATAGAGAATCTTTTGAGTTTGTAGCAGAAAAAAAAGCAGGATTTAAAAACAATATACATTCCGGAAGGTATTTGTTAGCGGAGGGAATGAATAATAATGAGTTGGTAGATTTGTTTCGTTCTGGAGAAACAGTTCCAGTAAAAGTTACTTTTAACAATGTTAGAACCAAGGCTGATTTGGCTGGTAAAATTTCTAAAAACTTAGAGTGTGATAGTTTAGAAGTAATTAACCTAATTAATAGCCCTGAATTTGTTGCTAAATACGGCTTTAATCAAACAACAATTCTAACTTTATTTTTACCAAATACCTATCAATTTAATTGGGCAACTACTGCAGAAGAGGCCATTCAGAGAATGGCAAAAGAATATAAAAAGTTTTGGACTGATGAGCGTAAAGCCAAAGCTAGAAAGTTAAATCTATCTCAATCTGAAGTGGCAATTTTAGCCTCAATAGTTCAAGCAGAACAAACAGTACATAGCGATGAAAGACCTAAAGTTGCAGGACTTTACATCAATAGATTAAGAATAGGAATGGCTTTGCAATCAGATCCTACGTTGGTTTATGGATTGGGTGATTTTACAATTAGAAGGGTGTTGAACAAACATAAAGAGATTAATTCTCCTTACAATACTTATAAACACAAAGGTTTGCCTCCTGGACCAATTAACTTGCCAAACATCAAAAGTTTAGATGCTGTATTAGATTATGAGAGTCATAAGTATTTGTACATGTGTGCCAAAGAAGATTTTACTGGTTACCATAATTTTGCTACAAATTACAATCAGCATTTAATTTATGCCCGTAAATATCAGCGAGAATTAAACCGTAGAAAGATTTACAATTAATCACTATTTTTAAACAAAACTAAAACTAGCAAATATTGGATTTTTGGGAAACATATAAATTGTATTTAACAAGTCCATTTTTGTTTGTGAAGCATTGGTGGCAGCATGGTTTGTTTGTGATCTTATTTCTTTCGGGCGCCTTCTTTCTTTTAGAATCACTTCTCCCCAAAATGAAAAAATATTCCGTTTTAAGTCGGAAAGGGTTCTTTCAAGATTTCTTGTATATCTTTTTTTATGATTTCTTACTTGTTTTTCCCGTTGTAATAGGGTTGGATGGTATGATGTCTTCTGCTTTTGGAGAAGATTTAATCGTGTTTAATGTAATGGAATATTCCAATTGGATTATTTTCCCTTTTATATTTGTTTTGGTTGATTTTGTCAATTGGTTTGGTCATGTTTTATTGCATAAGGTACCGCTATTATGGAAGTTTCACAAAATTCATCATGCTCAAGAAGAGTTGGGTTTTGGAAGTACCCGCCATTTCCATTTTATGGAATATTTAGTGTTTAGACCATTGTCATATATCCCGTTTCATTTTTTCGGTGTTACTCCAATAGAGTATATGGTGTTTCAGATATGGGTGAGTTTTACATTTACGTTCATGTCTCATGCAAACATCAAATTAAAATGGGGTGTTTTAAAGTATATATTCATTACTCCTGATACACACTACTGGCACCATGCTAAAAATGTACCAACTACAGATAGTGTAAATTATGCGAGTATATTAACTGTATGGGATCAATTGTTTGGATTCTTTTACCTGCCAAAGAATGATAAACTAGAACCTGAATTGGGCTTGTACAATGATGATACTCCAAAAGGTTTTGTAGGGCAAGTGTTTCATCCATTTAAAACACTCTTTAAAAAAGAGGATGGTACTAACTTTAAAGCTGATAAGAACGCTTAGTTATTTAAATACCTTTCTTTTAAAATGTTGACATGATGTGTTTCATGTCCTGAAGTAATAAATCCGATGGATAAAACAGTAAGTATATTTCCATTAGCAGTTCCTTTTCGCTCTAGCATTTCTGGAGTAAAACTATTGAATAATGCTATTGTTCCCTGTCTAACAACATTAAATTCATGAGCAATATCGGCTAAGGTACGTTCATTAGCACCAGAATGAGGAACATAGCCATCATGATCATAACCGGGTAAATCTGTTTGGTCATTTCTAGCAAAGCGTAATGCGCGATTACAAAAAATACGTTCGGTATCAATCATATGAACCAATAATTCTTTAATCGTCCACTTTCCCTCATCGTAAGCATAGTTGCCTTTTTCTTCAGTAATTGAAGTTAAAAGCTCGTTTGTTTTTTGATGAGTTTGCTCTAAGGCAGTAATTACATCTGTAGAGTCATCCACTAAACTAATGTAGTAAGCAAAATATTCAGCAAAATTGTGGTTTTTAAGCGCTTTGTTCATCCTTAAAAATGTTGTTTTAATTACTTTCAAAGCTATTAAATAAATATTAAATTTACCTTCTTTCAAAAAATAGAAAATAATGACAAAGATAAAATTCGGAACAGACGGTTGGAGAGCTATAATAGCTAAAGATTTTACAGTAGATAATGTTGCAAGGGTAACATTAGGAACAGTAGAGTGGTTAAAGCAAAATTTCGAGAACCCCTCAGTAGTTGTTGGTCATGATTGTAGGTATGCAGGAGAGTTGTTTGCAACAACAACAACAAAGGTTTTTGCTAGTGCAGGTGTAAAAGTTTATTTGGCAAAAGGACCAGTTTCTACACCAATGGTTTCATTAGGTACTTTAAATCAAAAAGCATCTTTAGGAATCGTTTTAACAGCATCTCATAATCCTCCAACATACAATGGATATAAATTAAAAGGTCATTTTGGAGGACCTCTATTACCAAAAGAAATACAAGAAGTAGAAGATTTAATTCCAGATAACAACTCGGTTGATTTAGATTCAATTGATATGGAAGAATTAGTTGCTAAAGGTTTGGTTGAGAATATTGATTTAGAAACAATGTATGTTGATCATGTTGAAGCAAATTTTGATATGGAAGCCATTCGTAATTCAGATATGAATTTTGCTTATGATGCAATGTTTGGATCTGGACAAGATGTAATGAGAAGGTTGTTGCCAAACATAGACTTCTTACACTGTGATCATAACCCAGGATTTAATGGTGTTGCTCCAGAACCTATACATAGAAATTTAGGAGAGTTTTCGGAGTTGATTAAAATGTCTGAAGGTCAAATAAATTGTGGTTTAGCTACAGATGGTGATGCCGATAGAATTGGATTGTATGATAGTGAAGGAAATTTTGTTGATTCACATCACATTATATTGCTATTGATTAAGTATTTGGTTGAAGAAAAGAAATATTCAGGTAAAGTGGTAAATGCATTTTCTGTTACTCCAAAAGTAAAAAAGATGTGTGATCATTATGGATTGGAGTATCAAGTAACCAAGATTGGATTCAAATATATTGCAGGAATCATGTTAACTGACGATGTTTTGTTAGGCGGAGAAGAATCTGGAGGTATTGCAACGAAAGGACATATTCCAGAGAGAGATGGTATTTGGATGGGGTTAATTATATGGGAATATATGGTTAAATCTGGTAAGACTTTAGAGGAATTAATTGAGGGGATTTATGATATTGTAGGTTCATTTAAATTTGAACGTATTGATATGCACCTGAAAGAAGAAGATAAATTAGCGATAGTTGCTAAATGTGAAAACGATGGTTATAAATCTTTTGGAGATCTGGAAGTAAAAAGAGTTGAAAGTGTAGATGGGTATAAATACTTCTTTGATAATGATGAGTGGGTAATGATTAGAGCTTCAGGTACAGAACCTGTTTTAAGAACCTATGCAGAATCATCTACTACTGAAGGAGCATTTAAAATTTTAGAAAAAGTACACGCAGCGTTTAAGAATTAAAAATTGAATAAGTATTACCTCATATTATTATTAAGCTATTGCTTTTTAGCAAACATTAATAAGGCTGCAACGAATGTTGACAGCCTTATTTCGTATTCTAATACTGTTGAGATTGATTCTTTAAAGGTAAAAGCTTACGCTGAGATTACAGCGTTTTATAAATCTGAGGATCCTAAAAAAGCAATAGACTACGGTTTACAAACGCTAAAACTGATTAACTCTAACCCCAAAATGGTAGAGGATAAGTTTAAGGTGATTAATGTTATTGGATTATCATATAAAGCTTTATATGATTTTAAATTGGCAAAAAAATATTTGCAAGCAGGTTTAGATGAAAGTGTTGAACTCGACATGCCTAATTATATCGGTCAATTTTCAAGTAATTTAGGAAACATCTTTTACGATGAAGGAGAATATGATCAAGCTACTAAACTTTACTTTCAGTCTCTAAAGGCTGATGAAAGCTTAAAAGATACTACAGGAATAATAGTTTCCTACCTTACAATTGGCGCAGTTTATGGTGCTACTGATAAATTAGACAAGTCTATTCAATATTTTAAGGAAGCATTGAATCTCTGTGAAATAACGAAGAATGAACCTTATTCTCAATATTGTCAAAATAATCTCGGACAGATATATATAGCGCAAGAAAGATATTTTGAAGCTTTAAACTGCTTTAAAAAGTCATTAGCTATTGCAGAAAAATATGAAAATCCTTCAGAAATAGCATGGTCTTTAAATAATGTTGGGGTATGTTATTTAGAGTTAAGAGACTTGCCTAATTCATTAAAAGCTACTAAGAGAGCTTTAGATATTAGGAAAGAGCTTGGCGATAAAAGAACTTATTCAATATCGTTAAGTAATTATGCAGATATCTTTTTTGAATTAGGAGATTTTACAAAAGCAAATCAATACTATCAAGAAGGATTAGAAATAGCTGAAGAAATAAATGCTTTTGATCTCAAAAAGGAGTTTTATAATTTATTAGCTGATAAAAATGAAATACGAAAGGATTATAAAACAGCCCTAAAGTACCATAAGTTATTTTCAGCAATGAAGGATTCTTTAGCAAGTAAATCTAGTCAAGAGAAAATTGCGGAATTAGAAGGGATTTATAATACTGAGAAAAAACAGCAAGAAATAGATTTGTTGAATACCGAAAAGGAATTAAGAAACGTAGAGATTGATAAGAAAAATTTACAACAAAACTTTCTTGTTATAGGCCTGGTAATAGCTTTACTTATGATTGTATATGTTTTTTACAATTTAAGTCAGAAGAAAAAAACAAATGCCCTTCTTAATGATCAAAACAAAATTATTGAGGAGAAAAACAGAGACATTACCGATAGTATAAATTATGCTGAAAGAATTCAGCAAGCAACATTACCAGATGATGGTTTGTTGCAAAAACACTTTAAATCATTTATTTATTTTCAACCAAAAGACATTGTTTCGGGTGATTTTTATTGGATAAAAGAGGTTGGTGATAAAATTTATTTCTCTGTTGTAGATTGCACAGGGCATGGTGTTCCTGGAGCTTTTATGAGTATGATAGGGTACAATTCTTTAAATAGGATAGTAGAAGATTTTAAAATTACGGATACAGGAAAAATCTTAGATAAACTAAATGAATTGGTAGTTGAAGCAATTGGAGGTAAATCCAAAACTGATAACATGAATATTAGAGATGGGATGGATATCTCAATTTGTTGTATTGATAAAACATCAAATAGGCTGACTTACTCTGGAGCCAATAACTCCTTGTATCTATTAAGGAAGTCAGAAGATTTAATAGACAATAAAGAAGTTCTTTTTGACGAGGATTCAATTAAGTTTTATGAGTTTAAAGCTGATAAAATGGCAATAGGAGGAGATAAGAATAAAATTAATTATGAAACACAAGCAGTTGAATTGAAAAGAGAAGATGCTATTTATTTGTTTACAGATGGTTATGCTGATCAGTTTGGAGGAGTTAAAGGGAAAAAATTCATGTATAAGAAATTTAAACAATTATTACTTACTGTTCAAGATAAGGAAATGGATAAGCAAATGAATTTCTTAGATAAAACCCTTTTGGATTGGAAAGGAGATATTGAACAGCTAGATGATATCTGTATCTTAGGAGTGAAAATTAGTTAAGAAGGTGGATCAAATAACAGAATATAACTTTTTGAAATCAGCGTTAACGCTAGAGAATCCATTTCTTTCTACCGACAAGTTTATGCAGTGGCTAGGAGAAAAAAAATCCAATGTCCAACATAAAATAACACCAATTAAATTCTCAGAAATGAGCAATTGGTCGTTCAATAATGAAACAGGAAATTTAGTTCACGATTCAGGTAAATTCTTTTCAATTGAAGGAATTAAAGTTGAGACGAATTGGGGGACTGTTTCAGAGTGGTCTCAGCCAATAATAAACCAGCCAGAAGTTGGTTTTTTAGGGATTATAACTAAGAATATAGATGGAGTATTGTATTTTTTAATGCAAGCTAAAATTGAACCTGGCAATATTAATGCGGTACAATTATCTCCAACATTACAGGCAACTAAAAGTAATTATACACAAGTTCATAAAGGAACTCCTCCAAATTATTTAGAATATTTCTTAGAAGATAGAGCCGATGTGAGTGTGTTGTTAGATCAATTACAATCTGAGCAAGGAGCACGTTTTTTAAAGAAAAGAAATAGAAATATTATTATTGAAGTTTCTTCAGATATAGAAGTGAAAGAGGATTTTTGTTGGTTAACATTAGGTCAGATTAAGCAGCTGTTAACGTTAGATAATGTGATTAATATGGATACCCGAACCGTTATTTCTGGTATTCCTTTTGGTGATTTGGAAATGATCAAAAGAATAGGTGAATTAAATCAATCAGCACATGAAAAGGCATTACTGCTATCTGAATTAGATACGGATAATGCTCTAAACAGTATTGAAGGGATTATTTCTTGGATTACTAAGCATAAGGCTTTTGCTGAATTGGAAGTTGAAAAAATACCATTAAATACGATATCGAATTGGAAAAAAGACGATGAAAAAATATATCATGAAGCTTTCAAATATTTTTCTGTAATAGCAGTACGAGCAGAAATAGGGAATAGAGAAGTGCATAGCTGGACTCAGCCTTTAGTTAAGTCTGCCCAAGAAGGAATTATAGCATTTTTAGTAAAGAAAATTAATGGGGTTTTACATTTTTTAGTGCAAGCAAAATTAGAAAGTGGAAATTTCGATATTATTGAGTTAGCGCCAACAGTACAGTGTTTAACAGGTAACTTTCGTAAAGGTAAGAATGAATATGAGGTAGCGTTTTTGGATTATATTTTAGATCCAGAATCGAAAAATGCAAAAGTTCATTATACCGCATTTCAATCAGAAGAAGGCGGACGGTTTTTTGAAGAACAAAATAAAAACATGATTATTGAAGTGGGTGATGATTTTGATGTGAATGTACCTGATAAGTATATTTGGATGACATTAAATCAGATTAAGACATTTATAAAGTTTAATAATTACTTAAATATCCAGTCAAGAAGTTTATTGTCTGCTGTAAAGTTTGTTTAAATGAGTAAATTAAGAATAGGAGTATTAGGCTGTGCGAATATTGCAAGACGTTCTGTAATACCTGCAATAAAAAGTATTGCTGATTTTGAGTTGGTAGCAATAGCGAGTAGAACAAAAGTAAAAGCAGAGCAATTTGCTTTAGAGTTTGATTGCGAAGCTATTGAAGGCTATCAGAACTTATTAGATAGAAATGATATAGATGTTGTTTATATGCCTTTACCTACTGGACTTCATGAAGAGTGGGTTGCAAAGGCTTTGGAAGCAGGAAAGCATATACATGTTGAAAAATCATTGGCGATGAATTATCAATCTGCCATTAAAATGGTTTCTTTAGCTAAAGAAAAAGGATTGTTGATTATGGAGAACTTTATGTTCCTGTATCATCATCAACATGATTTTGTAAAAGGTTTAATAAAGCAAGGTGAAATAGGAGAGTTGAGATGTTTTAGGAGTTCCTTTGGTTTCCCTCCTTTGGATCAGAATAATTTCAGGTACAATAAAGAATTGGGTGGTGGAGCTCTTTTAGATGCTGCTGCATATACTGTAAGAGCCTCTCAACTTTTTTTGGGTGATGATATTAAGGTTGAAGCTGCTACACTTAATACGATGAATACTGATGTAGATTTATTTGGAGGAGCTTATTTAAAGTCACCAAATGGAATGTTTGCTGAAGTAGCTTTTGGTTTTGATAATTTTTACCAGTGCAATTATGAAATCTGGGGTAGTAAAGGAAAAATAATTGTTCCAAGATCATTTACTCCAGGGGCAGAGTTTAAACCTGTAATTACTTTAGAGCAGCAAGGAGATACTATTAATTATGAAATTGAAGCTGAAAATCACTTTGTAAATATTCTAAATGAATTTAAGCGTTGTGTGCTTGAAAATGATTTTGAACCTAAATATTCGGAAATTTTAAACCAAAGTAGGTTGTTACAAGAGTTAAAAGATAAAGCAAGTTAAGTTAGCTATGAGTGAAGAAAGGCAATTTGATAATTTTGATGAACATGCTGTTGATTATCGTGAAACACACGATAAAGTAATTAAAATTAGTGGTGCCGATAGTGATTACTTTAGTGAATACAAAATTGTTGAGATTTTAAAGTATGAAGATGCGAACAAATCGTTGAATATTTTAGATTTTGGCTGTGGCGATGGAAATAGCTCAGTTTATATTCGGAAACATTTTGCTAATGCAAATATATCGGGAACTGATGTGTCTGAAGCAAGTGTAGATATAGCTAAAAATAAAAAGATAAGTAATGCTTTTTTTAAAGCTTATGATGGTACAATATTGCCTTTTGAAGACAATCACTTTGATGTAGTATTTACTTCAATGGTGTTTCATCACATAGAACATAAATTGCACGAAGGAATTTTAAATGAAATTAAACGTGTTTTAAAGAAGGGGGGGCGATTTTATAATTTTGAGCATAACCCTAATATCCCTCTAACACGAAAAGTTGTAAGAGAGTGTGAGTTTGATAAAGATGCTGTTTTATTAAAACCATCTTACAATAAAAAAATAACCAATCAGAGTGGATTAAAAACAGAAAGCCTTAATTATACGTTGTTTTTTCCTCGTTATAAGTTATTTAAAATATTTCTTGGTTTGGAAAAAATGTTAACTTGGTGCCCATTAGGAGCGCAATATTATATTAGAGCCATAAAGTGAATCAACAAGTAGAAATATCAATAGTAAGTCCTGTTTATAAAGCGGAAACAATTATCAATAATTTGGTAGAACGGATTGTTGGTGCAGTCTCTAAAATAACGGATAATTACGAAATTATTTTAGTTGAGGATTGCGGCCCTGATAATTCTTGGGAAGTAATTCAAGAAAATTGTGTAAAAAACTCAAAGATTAAAGGTGTTAAATTAAGTAGGAATTACGGTCAGCAACATGCTATACAGGCCGGTCTAGATGTGAGTAGCGGTCAGTATGTTATTACAATGGATTGTGATTTACAGGATCAGCCTGAAGAAATTGAAAAGCTTTTATCAAAATCTAAAGAAGGCTTTGAAATTGTGGTTGCAAGTAGAAAAAATAGACAAGACGATTTTTTTAAGAAATTTTTATCCAGCATATTTTATGCTACTCTAAGTTATTTAACAGAAACAAAACAAGATAGTTCAGTAGCTAATTTTGTTTGTTATCAGAGAAAAGCAGTAGAATCAATGGCGATGGTTAAAGATCATAATAGGTATTACCCTATGCTGCAGCAATTGGTTGGTTTTAATTATGCAAAAGTTGATATTGAACATGCTGAGAGAGAAGATGGAAGTTCTTCTTATTCTTTTGGGAAACGGTTACGTTTAGCTATGGATACAATTTTAACTTTTTCTGATAAGCCTTTGCGTTTAACTGTAAAGTTCGGAGTGTTACTTTCTTTTTTATCTATCTGTGTAGCAGTGATAATGGTTGTGTTGTATATTTTTAGTGATGTAGTTGCCGAGGGTTGGGCAAGTTTAGCACTTTTAATTAGCTTTTTTTCAGGAATAATTATTTCTGTATTGGGTGTGGTGGGATTGTATGTGGGTAGAACATTTGAAAATGTAAAGCAACGGCCAACCTATATCGTACATAAGACAATAAATTAGTTCATTTTGGCTATGAAAACAGCAATTGTATTTGGAGCTAATGGTTACTTAGGTAGGCATATTGCTTATTTCTTGAAAGAACAAAATATTGAGTTTGTTCCTGTTGGACTGGCTCCATTATCTAAAGATAATTACCCTAATTATATTCAGATTGATATAACAGATAAAGAAAAGTTACAACAATTAGATTTTAACGTTGATTATGTGTTTGCTTTTGCTGGCTTAACTGGTACAGGAAATTCTAAAGAGGAAATAGAAAAGTTTACAAAAGTCAATGAACTCGGACTATCAAATATAATTGAGTGTTGTGAAGGAGTTGATAGATTGAGGGTTATTTTTCCATCAACAAGATTGGTTTATAAAGGTGTTAAGAATACTCCGTTGATAGAAGGTGCAGAAAAAGAATCCAAAACAATTTATGCTAAGAATAAGTTAGCTTGCGAAAAAATGTTACGAGCATCTAATGTTGATTACACTATTTTTAGAATTTGTGTTCCTTATGGTAATTTACTTGATCAGGTATACTCTTATGGAACAATAGGTTTCTTTATAAATAGAGCTGTTAAAGGAGAGAATATTACTATTTATGGAGATGGAAATTTGAATCGAACATTTACTCACATAAGCGATATTGTTAAAACAATATTAAAGAGTATTAATATAGATTCAACTCTAAATGATGTTTATAATATTGGTAGTAACGATGCATTAAGTTTATTAGAAATTGCTAATTTAGTCGCACATAAATACTCTGTTAAAGTAGATTTTATTGACTGGCCGCCTGAACAATTAAAAATTGAATCGGGCGATACTATTTTTGACGATAATAAATTGCAAAAGAAAATAGATCTAAGCTATGATTATAGCTTTAAGAAATGGGTAGAAAAGATAGCTTAGTAATGGTAAAAAAGAAGAAACATACAAAATCATTGGAAGAGGAGAGAACCGACATTGATAGTGCTTTGATTAATGATAAGCCAAAAAAAGATGTCGCGATAATTTTACTTGTTGGTTTATTGGGATTGATATATTTTGTGTATTCTTTTTTCTCAAAAGGAGTTTATCAACATGATGAAATAAGTCATTTTCTTAGTATGCAAGATTTTTGGAATGAACCTAATGGCATTCTTTCCAATTGGAGTAAACCTGGTTATAAGCTAATTTATGTTTTACCCGTATTGTTGGGGTTGAAATTTGTAACATTTATAAATTGCATAATGTGTGCCTTATCTGTTTATTTTTCTTACAAAATTTTAAAAGGGTATAATAGTAAATATGCTATTTTGGCTGTGTTCTTTTTAGGGTTAACTCCAATTTGGTTTCAGCTTTCATTTAGGAATTATGCTGAGTTTTCCTGTGTGTTTATGCTTGTTTTAGCATTGTTTTACCACCAAAAAGGTAAGTTTTTATTTGCTGCATTACTTGTCTCTTATGCCTCGTTTGTAAGACAAGAAGCGTTTCTTATAACAGGTCTTTATTTTTGGTATTTATTATTTAAAAAAGAATTTTTTGCAGCATTGTTAACAGGAACTTTTGCTCTTGTTCTTTATGTTTGGGGGTATGCTACTTCTGGAAATCTCTTGTTTTTATTCGATTATTTATTTGGATATGCGAGTAAAATTAGTGGAGCCTATTTGCAACAACGAGGTTTACAAAGAATACCTTCTTTAACAACTGTTTTATTTGGTGCAATAACACCTTTATTGTTTATTGTTTATTGTGGAGCATCATTCTTGCAAAAAAAGAAGTTACACTATTTTATATTGGTTCCTTTATTAAGTTTATATGCCTATTATGCTATAGGAGATGCTACCTGGTTTTCTAAAGGGATCCCAGTAAATACAAGACAACTTTTAATAAATGCACCATTTTTAGCAATCATAGCAGTTTTAGGGTTGGATAGGTTTAGCGATTTAAGTAAAGAGAATAAGAAATGGATGTTAGTGTTTATTATTCCATATTTGATCTTGGTAGGCCTATATATGAGTAAAACTCATAATTGGGTTGTTCTGTTAGATGAAGAGAATTATATCCCTTTATTGGTTTCTCTAGCAGCAGTTTTAGCCTTGTATATACCTACTAAGGTAAATACAAAGGTTCTTATGTTTTCACTTATTGCTTTATTTTCTATGACTACTAGTTTTAAGAAATTTAAGATGACTGAAGAAGATAGGACGATGAAGAGAATAGCTGATTATTATGTTAGGGTATGTAAATCTAAAGATGGAGTATTTAATGAAAAAAGCCCTGTATATTATTCACATGAATTATTTGCTTTTTATCAAGAGAGATCTAGAACTAATTTTAATCCAAAAGCAGGATACCTTACTGAAGAATCAGTTAAACACATTCCAAAAGGAAGTATAATTTTTTGGGATTCCCATTATTCTTACCGAGCAAAAGAAGAAGGGAAAAGGTTGAAGGAAAGTTATTTTACAGATAGGCCTAATGAATTTAGACCTGTTAATACCTTCCAGTCTAAGGATAATAGAGTGAGAGTTGCTATTTTTTATAAAACAAACGATAGTGACCCTATTTATGAAAAAGGAGTTGAATTAGTGAATGAAAAGAAGTATCAAGAATCAATTGATTTGTTTAAGCAATCGTTATCAAAAAATCCAAATAGCCATAGTGCGTATTACTATTTGGGATTAGCTTATCAAAATATAGGAGATCCTAATTTAGCACTTCAAAATTATTCTTTATGTCTAAATATAAATCCGAATTATAAAGATGCATTATTTAATAGGGGAGCATTATATACTAATTATTCTAAATTCAATGAAGCATTAAAAGATATGAATGCTTATGTGAAATTGAATAGTCAAAATGCGAATGCTTATTTCTATTTAGGTAATATTTACTACGGGTTAAAGAATTTTGATCAAGCTATTCAATATTACAATGCTGTTTTGAAATTTAACAGCGAATTTGCACAATCGTATCACAATATAGGATTAGCTCAAATAGGTAAAAATGATAAGGCTAATGCTTGTGTTAGTTTTAATAAAGCTAAATCATTAGGTCATTCTGCTTCTGAAGAACAGATTAAACAATATTGTCAATAATGAAATTACTAAGCGTAGTTATACCTGTTTATCGTTCAGAACTCATCGTAGAAGAGTTGGTTAGACAGCTTGTTGTTGCTATGCAAGAGCTTAATGAAATTGACTATGAACTAATTTTAGTTGAAGATTACAGTCCTGATAATACCTGGGAAGCTATAATTAGAGAGTGCGAAAAAAATGCAAAAGTAAAAGGGATTAAATTAAGTAGAAATTTTGGACAACACAGTGCTATTTATGGAGGCTTGTGTAATGCAAAAGGAGATTGGATAGTTGTAATGGATTGTGATTTACAAGACAATCCTAAAGAGATCATTAATCTTTTTGATAAAGCTAAAGAAGGGTATGATATTGTTTTGGCAGAGCGCAATCAAAGAAATGATACTTGGAGAAAGAAGATGAGTTCTAAACTATTTTATATGGTGTTAGGGTTTTTAACAGGAATGGAACAAAACCATAAAGTTGGAAATTTTGGAATTTATCATAAGAAAGTAATTGATTCAATTTTAACAATGAATGATTACAAAAAGTATTTCCCTGCAATGATAAATTGGATTGGGTTTAAAAAAACGAATATAGAAGTTGAACATAGTGCCAGACATTCTGGAGAAACGACTTATAAGTTTTCAACGCTTTTAAGTTTAGCCCTTAACACTTTGATATCATTTTCTGATAGACCGTTGCGATTAGTTACAGGTTTGGGAGCAGTTATATCTTTGTTGAGTGTGGTTGCCGGAATAGTTTTGTTTGCAAGGTATTTAATGGGGCAAATAATCGTTGAAGGATATGCTAGTATCATGCTTTCTATTTGGTTTTTATCAGGAATAATTATTACAGTTTTAGGTGTAATGGGATTGTATATTGGGAAGATATATGATCAGGGAAAATCTAGGCCTGTTTATGTTGTAGAGAAAATGATTAATCATGATAATTGAAAAATTAACATGGGATTCTGATTTCTTCGATTTAAACATTGGGAAATCAATTTTGGAATCTACAGCGGATTTCGAAAACTTTGATTCAACAGCTGGTTATGATCTAGTTTACCTTTTTTCAAAAAATCCAATAGATAATTTAAACTGTATTGATGAAAAGATAGAGTTTGAAAAAGAAATTGATCCAGAAGGGCTTTATTTAAGTGAGAATGTAAGTCTTTGGGAAGGAGATTTGACTGAAGATTTAATACGATTGGCAATTTTAAGTGGAGGTTCTTCGAGATTTAAAAAAGATTCAAAACTGAATCTTAAATTTGAAGAGCTATATACTAGGTGGATTCTAAAATCTGTAGAAGGAATTGTAGCTGACTTTGTTTTAGTTGTAATGGAAGAAGAAAATGTTTTAGGTTTTATGACTTTGAAAATGCACAATACTTATTCGCAAATTGGACTTGTAGCGGTTAGAGAAGATACTCAAGGTAAGGGAGTAGGTTCTCAATTAATGAATAAAGCGTTTGAACTGACTAAAGAAAATGGAAAACAATTTATTCGAGTAGTTACTCAACAAGAGAATATTGACGCAATAAATTATTATTCAAAAAATGGATACTCTATTTATAAAAAGGAATATATATATCACTATTGGTTAAAATGACAAGTATGAAAAAACTAAAATATCCTTTTAATAAACCTTTTATTATAGGTGATGAACTTGAGTATATTCAAGAAGCAATATCAAAAGGTCAATTAGCAGGGAATGGTGAATTTACTAAAAAGTGTCATTCATATTTTGTCAAAAAACATAAATTAGGTAAGGCTTTATTGACCTCTTCATGTACCCATGCTTTAGAGATGTGTGCTTTATTAATTGATGTGAAAGAAGGAGATGAAATTATTATGCCTTCCTATACTTTTGTAAGTACAGCAAATGCTTTTGCATTGAGAGGTGCTAAAATTGTCTTTGCCGATTCAAAGCCAGATCATCCTAATATAGATGAGACAAAGCTAGAAGCTTTAATTACAGAAAAGACTAAAGCAATTGTAGTTGTTCATTATGGCGGTATTGCTTGTGAAATGGATACTATTAAAGAATTAACAGATAAACATAATTTATATTTAATTGAAGATGCTGCTCAGGCAATTGATTCTTATTATAAAGGAAAACCATTAGGTTCAATAGGACATCTATCAACTTTCTCTTTTCATGAGACTAAAAATATTATTAGTGGAGAAGGAGGGCTTTTAGGAGTTAATGACCCAACAATGTATGAGCGATCTGAAATTATCTGGGAAAAAGGAACCAATCGTTCTGCATTTTTTAGAGGAGAAGTAGCAAAATATAATTGGGTAGATATTGGTTCGTCTTTTTTACCATCTGAATTGACTGCTGCATTTTTGTTTGCTCAATTAGAACATATTGAAGAAATACAATTAAAAAGAAAAAAGAATTTGGATCAGTACTTTAAAAATTTAAAAGTACTAGAAGAGACAAATAATGTTTTTTGCCCTAACATTCCAGATTATGCAACAAACAATGCGCATAATTTCTATTTAATATGTAATTCGGAAGAAGAAAGAAGAGGGCTTATAAGTTATTTGAAGTCTGAAGATATTATGGCTGTATTTCATTATATTGGCCTGCATAGTAGTCCATTTTATGAAAATAAACACGATGGGCGAGAGTTGATTAATGTTGATAGGTTTGAAAATCTACTTGTTAGAATGCCACTTTATTATAATTTATCAACTGAAGATATAGATTATATATCAAGTAAAGTTTTAGAATATTTTTCTAAAGCCCAGTAATTGAATAATTAAACCAGTATTACTATAATTCTATTGTATGAAAAAAGAAGAGTCAGAAGAAAAAGAAATCAATTTTTTAAAGATAATATCGAAACAAAGTAATGTTATTATATTTTTAATAGCATTAGCCATATTTTTGTTAATGAATTTTGTTTTTGGTGTTAAAACTGATATTCAACAACACGCAAACTTGACTAAGAACCTGTTAGCCGATGGAGCTAGAGTTCCTGGTAATTTTCTTTATTATTTTGTGGTAGCAGCTTTAGGATTTTTATCTGAAAACCCTGGAGTTTTAATATTGTCATCATCATTTGCTTTGGCATTTGCTGTTGCATTTAAATTTTATTTCACAAAAAAATTCATGTTTGCTATTAATAAGGATGCTTTCAGTGAAAGTATTATGAAAATGAATAAGCTTGAACTGTTGGTAATTGTTGGCGCTGGATTATCCATTTTTGCGCATAACTTACTCGCTATTCCTAAAAATATGTATTTAGGTAATGTTCCTCCAAATGTATGGCATAATTCTACAACAATATTTTTAATGCCTGTTGCGGTTCTTTTATTTTGGAAGTCGTATGAGGTCTTGATGAAATCAAAAACAGAAATTAAAGACTTATTTTTTATATCGATTTTAATTGCTTTAAACTTAGCAATTAAACCAAGTTTCTTTCTAAGTTTTGTTGCAGCCTTTCCATTGATGTCTCTAATTAAAAATAAGTTGAATAAGAGTTTTTGGATACAAATGTTGCCAATAATAGTTGGATGTGGTTTGCTAATTTTCCAAGCAAAAGTGATTTATTCTGAATCTACAACTAATGCATACAGCTCTGGTAGTTTAAAACTTGCTCCATTTCACATTTGGAATTATTTTACTGGAAAAACAATTCACCTTTCACTTTTTGCTTCTTGTTTATTTCCTTTTTTATTGGTGTTGGCCTATTTTAAAGAGATCAAAAAGAGTGTTGTATTTCATTATGCATCTCTTATTTTCATTATAAGCCTACTTTGGTATATTTTAGTTTCAGAAACAGGACCAAGAGAGTATCATGGTAATTTTAGCTGGCAAGCTATAGTAGGAAGTTATATTTTATTCATGACCAGTGTTACGCTGTTTTTAAGATATGCATTTCAGAAAGAGAAGTTTACAAGAAGAGATAAAATTTTATCCATAGTACTTGGGTTACATGTTCTTTCTGGATTTATTTACATTTATCATATCCTTTCCACGGGTTCTTATATTTAATATTTATTAGAATAATTAGGAACTTTTAACGTTTGTAGTTTCTCAATAATTACAAGTTAATCTTATATTTGCCAAATGTTAAAAAAATGGGGGGTTATAATTGCTTTAATTGCACTTTTAAGTACGGGGTGTAGTAGGTATCAACAGTTATTAAAAAGTTCTGATATGGACTTGAAATACACTGAAGCCATTAAGTATTATGATGATGAGAAGTATGAAAAGGCAATGGCTTTATTCGAAGAGTTAATTCCGCTTTTTAGAGGTACAGAAAGAGCTGAAAAGGTATATTACTGTTACACTTATTGTAATTACCAATTAAATTTACTTTACTCAGCATCTTATCATTTTAAAAAGTTTGCAGTAACTTATCCTTTAAGTGAACATGCAGAGCAAATGTTGTTTATGCATGCTTACTCTAACTATCTATTGTCACCTATACCAACATTAGATGCATCAGAAACACAATCAGGAATTAATTCTTTACAACTGTTTATTAATACCTATCCTGAGCATGAGTTAGTAGATTCTAGTAATGTATTGATGGATAAATTGAGAAATAAGTTAGAAGAGAAGTCTTATTTGAATTCGAAACAGTATTATAAAATATTTCATTTTAAGGCTGCTATAATCTCTATTAACAATACTTTACTGGACTTTCCCGAAACAGAATATAGAGAGGAACTTACTTTTTTAACACTTAAATCTCATTTTTTATTGGCAGAAAATAGTGTTAAAGAAAAAAAACTAGAAAGAATTAACAATACTATCGAAGCTTATTATACCTTTGCAGACTCATATAAGGAAAGTAAGTACTTAAAAGAAGCTCAATTAATTTTTACAAAGGCGAGCGAAATGAGAAACGATTTTAAAATAAAAAATTCATAAGATGAACTTTAAAAACACAAATGCTGAATCGTCTACTGTTACAAGAAACATGGATGAGATTGAAGAAGTAACAGGTAATATTTATGAATCTTGTGTGGTTGTATCTAAAAGATCAGACCAGATTGCTGTAGATTTAAAAGAAGAATTAATTGGTAAATTAAACGAATTTGCATCTTCTACTGATAACCTTGAAGAAGTTTTTGAAAATAGAGAGCAAATAGAGATTTCTAGATTTTATGAAAGACTTCCTAAGACTAATGCAATGGCATTAAAAGAGTTTTTAGACGATAAAGTTTATTTCAGACAAGCTTCTGACTCTGCAGAAGAAGCTGGAGAATAATTTTTCCAGTAAAATGCTTAGCGGTAAAAATATTCTTCTTGGAATAACAGGAGGTATTGCAGCTTATAAAACCGCAAATCTTGTAAGATTAATTAAAAAATCAGGAGCTAATGTCCAAGTGATAATGACTCCTGATGCAAAAGAGTTTGTAACTCCTTTAACATTATCCACACTATCCGAAAACCCAGTACATTCAGCTTTTTCTGACGAGGATACTGGTGAATGGACCAATCATGTTGAACTTGGATTGTGGGCTGATATCTTTATTATTGCCCCAGCTACTGCTAATACTATTGGTAAAATGGCCAATGGTTTGTGCGATAATTTATTAATGGCGACTTATTTATCCGCAAAATGTCCTGTATTTGTTGCTCCAGCAATGGATTTAGATATGTATAAGCATGAAACTACTGCTGAAAACCTTAAGAAACTAATAATTAACGGGAATAGAGTTATAGATGCTCAAGTTGGTCAGTTAGCTAGTGGTTTAGTAGGTAAAGGTAGGATGGAAGAGCCTGAAGAGATAGTAATGTACATTAATAATTACTTAAAAGAGGGGCTTGTCTTACAAGGAAAAAGGGTTTTGATTACAGCAGGACCAACATATGAACAAATTGATCCAGTACGATTTATTGGAAACAATTCATCAGGAAAAATGGGTTACGAATTAGCAGAAAAAGCTATGAAGCTTGGAGCTTCTGTAACACTAGTTTCAGGGCCAACTCATTTAAATGCTGATAAAACTATAAACAGAATATCGGTAAGGTCGGCACAAGAAATGTATACTGAGGTTTTAGAGAATTACAAAGAGTCGGATATTATTATCATGGCTGCTGCTGTTGCTGACTATACTCCAGCACAAGTTGAATCAGATAAAATAAAAAAGAGTGATGATCATCTAGAAATTAGGTTGACATCAACTAAGGATATATTAAGGCATATAGGAGGAGTGAAGAGTGACAATCAATTATTAATAGGGTTTGCCTTAGAAACTACTAATGAACTGGAAAATGCAAAAGGTAAATTGAAAAGAAAGAATTTGGATATGATAGTGTTAAATTCTTTAAATGATCAAGGAGCAGGTTTTGGACACGATACAAATCAAATATCAATTATAGATAAAAGCAATAAAATAGAGAAATACGAGTTAAAATCTAAATCTGAAGTAGCAACTGATATTTTTAATAAAATCATATCTTTACTTAATTCGTAATGAAAACTCAATTGACTAAAATATTATTTACCCTTATTTTAATTCTGTTAAAGTTTACAGTTACTGCTCAAGAGCTTAATTGTAATGTTCAAATAAATTCCTCTCAAGTTCAAGGTTCTGATAAGAGTGTTTTTGATGCGATGCAAAAATCCATTTTTGAATATATGAATTCAACAATATGGACGAATAATGTTTATAAAAATACGGAGAGAATAGAATGTACAATAATGATTAACATTACTGAACAGGTTTCTACAAACGAATTTAAAGGAACCATACAGGTACAGTCTAGAAGACCAATTTTTAATACTTCTTACTTTTCAACAACCTTTAACCATATTGATAAAGAATTTGAATTTAAATTTAATGAGTTCGATCCTTTAGAATATTCTGAAACAACTTTTATCTCGAACCTAACTTCTGTTTTATCTTTCTATGCTAATATTATAGTTGCTTTAGATTATGATTCTTTTTCTCTTAAAGGAGGGACGAGATATTTACAGAAAGCTCAAGCTATTGTTAGCAATGCTCAAGGAACTGCGCAGTCTGGATGGAAGGCATTTGAAAGTCAGAGTAATCGATACTGGATGGCTGAAAACTTGTTACACAACGATTATGCAGAGTTAAGAGAATGCTTTTATGAATACCATCGTTTAGGTTTTGATGTGATGGCAAAAAATGTAGTAGTTGGAAGAGCAACGGTTTTAAAATCATTAGGGAAGTTAGAGAAAGTTTTTGATCGAAAACCAGCTAACTTTCAAATGCAGGTATTCTTTAATGCTAAATCTAATGAAATAGTAGATCTTTTTGTAGATGGATTGGCTAAAGAAAAAGCAGAAGTAACGAACCTATTAAATAAGATAGATCCTACAAACATTAGTAAGTACGATAAAATTACTAAAGGGAAATAAATGTTAAAACATTTATCTATAACCAATTATGCGATTATTGAAAAGCTTGAAATCAAGATAGATGATGGTTTTACGGTTATTACTGGAGAGACCGGAGCAGGTAAGTCGATTTTATTAGGGGCACTTTCTTTAATCTTAGGTCAGAGAGCTGATACTTCAGTATTAAACGATAAAGAGAAAAAGTGCATTATTGAGGGGGAGTTCGAGTTCGATAAAAAACAATATTTTGATTTTTTTAATGAAAATGAATTAGATTATGAAGCATCTAATATTATAAGAAGAGAGATAAATGCAAAAGGGAAGAGTAGGGCATTTATTAATGATACCCCTGTAAGTTTATCGATATTAAAGACCTTAACCTCTCAGTTAATAGATATACATTCTCAACATCAAACGCTAAAGATTCAGGATAATAGATTTCAAATGAGCGTTATAGATGTTTTTGCTAACCTTGAAGAGCAAGTTTTTGACTATAGAAAAAAATTTCAAGATTATTTAACGGCTAAAAAACAGTTAGAAGAACTACATGAATTAGCAAATAAGTCAAAATCTGACGTAGACTATATTTCATTTCAGGCAAATGAGATTGCTGAATTGAATTTAAAAGCAAATGAAAAGGAAAAGATTGAATCTGAATTAGAAATAATCAATAATTCTGAAGAAATAAAAACAGTATTAGACTATTCAGAGACAGCTTTGACTAATTCAGACAAAAATATAGTGAATGAATTAAAAAACATAACTGATTCATATCTTAAAATTAAAAACTGTTCTCCAGTATACAGTGCTATTTATGAACGTTTAAGTAGTGTGCTTATTGAACTTGAAGATGTTGCAATAGAAGTTGGTAATAACAACAACAATTTTCAATTTGATCCAGAAAATCTCTCTTTTTTAAATGACCGCTTAAGTAAAATATATTCCATAGAACAAAAGCACAATGTATCGTCAACTGAAGAAATATTAACTCTTTTGGAAGAATTCAATTTAAAATTGTTGGATACAAATTTTTATGAAGAAAAAATTAAGAAATTAACAGACCAAATAGAGGCTCAAGAAGTTGTATTGTTTAAGTCTGCTCAAAAAATATCTCAAATTAGAGGTGATAATTTTGAGAAGTTAACTAAAAAGATAATCGGAACGCTTACTCAATTGGGGATGGCTGAAGCTAACTTTTATGTTGAGCATGCAGTATTGGATAAATTAAATGAAAACGGATTAGATCAAATTAAATTTTTATTTACCTCAAATAAAGGATCAAAACTATTAGAGTTGAGTAAGGCTGCATCTGGAGGTGAGTTATCTCGATTAATGCTAACAATTAAATCAATATTAGCGGAAAGTAATAAGTTAAGCTCAATTATTTTTGATGAAATTGATACGGGAGTTTCTGGGGATATAGCCGATAAAATGGCCAATATAATGAAGGGAATTAGTGCTAATATGCAGGTAATAGCAATTACTCATTTACCACAAGTTGCTGCAAAAGGTGGGGCGCATTATAAAATATATAAAGAAAGCATTGGTGAGAAAACATTAACATCGATTTCAGCACTTGGAGAACTTGAAAGAATAGAAGAATTAGCTAAGATGTTGAGTGGTGAAAAATTAAGTACTGCAGCAAGGGATAATGCAAGATCTTTATTAGCGTCATAAGTAGAAATGTTTTTTTTACTCTTAACTAAATATCTTAATTTTGTTAAGATTTTAATTGTATGAAAATGAGCAAACTAAAAAAGTACTACATATTCCTTTTAACTTCCGTAATGACTCTTTTTTTTATTCTACCATTAACTAGTTGCGACCCCCATAGAAGTGGAGCTGTTTCAGGTCAGGTTGGAGCAAAAAGAGGTATGAAACGTCATTCTCAACCTGCCTCAGCAAAAAGAGCGAGAAAAAGTAGATATTAATTGATAACAGCGTTTATATTCTGTTATATTTGTAGAGATAGAAAAAATAAAAAAATTATATGTCGTATAATCTATTAAAAGGAAAAAAAGGAATCATTTTTGGAGCACTTAATGAGGACTCTATAGCATGGAAAGTTGCTGAAAGAGCTCATGAAGAAGGTGCTGAATTTATTTTAACAAATGCTCCAGTAGCTTTAAGAATGGGGCAGTTGGATGAGTTGGCAAAAGCTACAGGTTCTGATGTTATATCTGCAGACGTTACATCTGCAGATGATTTAGAAAAATTATTTGATGCTGCTGAAGCTAAATTTGGTAAGATAGATTTTATTCTACATTCAATAGGAATGTCTATTAATGTTAGAAAAGGAATTCATTATACAGAAAGTAATTATGATTTTTATCATAAGGCAATGGATATTTCAGCGATCTCTTTTCATAGATTAATGAAAATTGCCAAACAAAAAGATATTATGAATGAGTGGGGATCTATTTTAGGTCTTTCATTTATTGCTGCTCAAATGGCTATTCCTGGTTATAATGATATGTCTGATGCTAAATCGTTATTAGAATCTATAGCAAGAACATTTGGTTACTATTACGGTAGAGATAAAAAAGTAAGAGTAAATACTATTTCTCAATCTCCAACAAAAACTACAGCAGGTGGTGGAATTAAAGGGTTTGGAGAATTGTATGGGTTTGCAGATAAAAACTCTCCATTAGGAAATGCACCAGCACTTGATTGTGCGAACTATTGTATTATGATGTTCTCTGATTTAACAAGATATGTTACAATGCAGAACTTATTTCATGATGGTGGATTCTCTACTACGGGATTAACAGAAGAAATTATGGGAGAGGTAAGAGATTAATCTTTTACAACTTTCAATAAAAAAAGCTTCTAACATTTGTTAGAAGCTTTTTTTATTTGAATTAACATTAATAAAAAAGGCACAACTTTAATATTTGTGCCTTTTATTTTTAATCTTCTTTTCCTTTCTCTAAGTCGGAACTTTTCTTTTTCTTAGGCTTGCTTATTGAAAAAATAAGTTCTTTGGTAACATCATCAAACTTAACGCTGATAGAGCTACCTTCAACAACTTTAGATTGGATAATCTCTTCGGCTAAAGGATCTTCTAAATACTTTTGAATAGCTCTTTTTAATGGTCTTGCACCATAAGCAGAATCATATCCTTTATCAGCAATATAATCTTTAGCTTCTTGAGATAGTTTAATACTATAACCTAACTCTTCAATTCTACCATAAAGACTCTTTAATTCGATATCTATAATTTGGTGAATATCTTCTTTTTCTAAAGAATTAAACATGATAACATCATCAATTCTATTTAAGAATTCAGGGGCAAAAGCCTTTTTTAATGCATTCTGGATAATTCCTGCAGAATGATCATCAGCACCATCTTTTTTGGCTTTAGTTCCAAAACCAACACCTTGTCCAAAATCTTTTAATTGTCTTGCACCTATATTAGATGTCATTATGATGATAGTGTTTTTAAAATTAATTTTTCTTCCTGCACTATCAGTCATTTGTCCATCATCTAGTGCTTGTAGTAATAAATTAAAAACATCTGGATGTGCTTTTTCAATTTCATCTAATAAAACGATAGAATAGGGCTTTCTTCTAACTTTCTCTGTTAATTGACCGCCTTCTTCATAACCTACATATCCAGGTGGAGCTCCAACTAATCTTGATACAGCAAATTTCTCCATGTATTCACTCATATCAATTCTAATTAAAGCTTCATCTGTATCAAATAGGTAGCGAGCTAAAACTTTTGCTAGTTGAGTTTTTCCAACACCTGTTGGCCCTAAGAAAATAAAAGATCCGATAGGTTTGTTAGGGTCTTTTAAACCAGCTCTATTTCTTTGAATGGCTTTAACAACTTTTTTAACAGCCTCATCTTGACCAATTACTTTGTCATTTATTTCTTCTCCCATACTTGCTAAGCGATCACCTTCTGCTTGTGCAACTCTTTGGGTAGGGATTCCAGTCATCATAGCAACAACTTCAGCAACATTATCTTCGCTTACTTCTTCTCTGTTGTTTTTTGTTTCGTCTTCCCAGGCTTGTTTTGCAACATTTAAATCTTTTAAAAGATTTCTTTCGTCATCTCGTAATTGAGCTGCCTCTTCATATTTTTGGCTACGAACAACATGATTTTTTTGATCTTTGATGTCCTCAATCTTTTTCTCAATTTCAATAATGTTCTTAGGAACCTTAATGTTAGTAATGTGAACTCTAGATCCAGCTTCATCCAAAGCATCAATAGCTTTGTCTGGTAAGAATCTATCAGTCATGTATCGATCTGTTAATTGTGCACAGGCTTCGATAGCTTCAGCTGTGTAAGAAACATTGTGATGATCTTCATATTTTTCTTTAATGTTGTTCAGAATCTCAATTGTTTCTTCAACGCTTGTAGGATCAACAACTACTTTTTGAAATCTACGTGCTAGGGCACCATCTTTTTCAATGTGTTGTCTGTATTCATCTAAAGTTGTAGCACCTATACATTGAATTTCACCTCTTGCTAAAGCTGGTTTAAACATGTTGGATGCATCCATAGATCCAGAAGCTCCACCTGCACCAATAATGGTATGGATTTCATCAATGAATAAAATGATGTCTGGAGATTTTTCCAACTCATTCATTACAGCTTTCATTCTTTCTTCAAACTGTCCTCTATATTTTGTTCCAGCAACTAAAGAAGCTAAATCAAGCGTAACAATCCTTTTTCCAAAAAGTACTCGAGAAACTTTCTTTTGAACAATTCTTAATGCTAGACCTTCTGCGATTGCAGATTTTCCAACACCAGGTTCACCCAATAAGATAGGGTTGTTCTTTTTTCTTCTACTCAATATTTGAGAGACTCTTTCTATTTCTTTTTCTCTACCTACTATAGGATCTAACTTGCCATCTTCGGCATATTTAGTTAAATCTCTTCCAAAATTGTCTAATACAGGTGTTTTAGACTTTGATGCGCCTTTTGACGGACCACTAGAGCTTCCCATAAACCCTTTTCCACCTTCACCTTCATTTTCGTCATCTTCAGGAGGTGTGTTAGGGAAATCAGCTTTAGGAGTTTCATCCTCGGCAATATTTAATATCATAACTTCTTCTTTAACTGATTCGTAATTTATGTTTAATGTATTTAATGAATTTGTTGCAATATTATCTTCTCCTTTTAAGATAGAAAGTAATAAATGCTCAGTACCAATAATATTGTTTTTTAAGACTTTAGCTTCAAGGTAAGTTATCTTTAAAACCTTTTCGGCCTGCTTTACTAAAGGTATGTTAGATAGCATGTTGCTAGATCCATTTCCAACTTTAGTTGAAGATTCAATTTTCATTCTTAGTTCTTTTAAATCAACACCTAAGTTGACCAAAATCTTTACTGCTAAACCGTCACCTTCTCTAATTATTCCTAATAATAAATGCTCTACACCTATATAGTCATGTCCAAGCCTTAAAGCTTCTTCTTTACTAAAGGTTATAACATCTTTTACTTTTGTTGAAAAATTTGCATCCATAGTTTATCTTTTACTGTCAACCACCTTTAAAATTAGGATAATTTGAACTAACTCAAAAATAATAATATATGTATTTGTGCAATTGTCGTGAAAAACACCTTTTTCAACAGAATTTTGTTAGTAAGTAAGCGTTATTTCTTCCTTATTTAGAAGTCGATTTTATGTATTTTCGATGAACCTTAAAAAGGTGTAGTATTTAGAAGAAAAATAACTTAAAATATGGCTGAAGGAGAAAAAATAATACAAATTAATATTGAAGAGGAAATGAAATCTGCTTACATCGATTATTCGATGTCGGTAATTGTTTCTAGAGCCCTTCCTGATGTAAGAGATGGTTTAAAGCCTGTACATAGAAGGATTTTGTATGGAATGTTAGATTTAGGGGTTAGAGCAAGTAGTCCTTATAAGAAGTCAGCAAGAATTGTTGGAGAGGTATTGGGTAAGTATCATCCACATGGAGATACAGCAGTATATGATTCTATGGTTCGTATGGCGCAAGAGTGGTCATTACGTTATATGTTAGTAGACGGACAAGGAAACTTTGGTTCTGTTGATGGAGATAGTCCAGCTGCAATGCGTTATACTGAAGCAAGATTGAGAAAGATTGCTGAAGAGATGTTGGGTGATTTAGATAAGGAAACTGTTGATTTCAGTTTGAACTTTGATGATTCTTTAGAGGAGCCAACAGTGCTTCCAACAAAGATACCTGCTTTGTTATTAAATGGAGCTTCTGGTATTGCTGTAGGTATGGCAACAAACATGGCTCCACATAACCTTACAGAGGTTATTAATGGAACTATCGCTTACGTTGATAACAGAGATATTGATATTGCAGGATTAATGGAGCATGTAAAAGCACCAGATTTCCCAACAGGAGGTATTATATATGGTTACCAAGGAGTAAAAGACGCTTTTGAAACTGGTAAAGGAAGAATTGTAATGCGTGCAAAAACAGAATTAGAAGAAACTAATTCTGGACGTTTTAGAGTAATCGTTTCTGAAATTCCTTATCAAGTAAATAAGGCAGATATGATTAAGAAAACTGCGGACCTTATTAATGATGGTAAAATTGAAGGTATTTCTGATATTAGAGATGAATCTGATAGAACAGGGATGCGTATCGTTTATGAATTAAAGAGAGATGCGATTCCTAATGTTGTTTTAAATAACTTATTTAAGCAAACTGCTTTACAAACATCTTTTAGTGTTAATAACATTGCTTTAGTTAAAGGGAGACCAGTCGTATTAAACTTAAAAGATATTATTGCTGAGTTTGTTGAGTTTAGACATGAAGTTATTGTTAGAAGAACAAAATATGAATTAAGAAAAGCTGAAGAAAGAGCACATATTTTAGAAGGGTTAATTATTGCTTCTGATAATATAGATGAAGTAATTAAATTAATTAGAGCGTCTAAGAGTCCTGATGAGGCTAGAGAGAAGTTAATGGAGCACTTTAAATTAAGTGATATTCAATCTCGTGCTATCGTTGAAATGAGATTAAGACAATTAACTGGTCTTGAACAAGATAAATTAAGAGCTGAATATGATGCTTTAATGGAAACGATTAAAGATTTACAAGATATTCTAGCAAATGAGTCTCGCAGAATGCAAATTATTAAAGATGAATTAATTTACATTAGAGATAAATACGGAGATGAAAGAAGAAGTGTAATTGAATATGCTGGAGGAGACTTTAGTATTGAAGACATGATTCCAGATGAAAAGGTTGTTGTTACAATTTCTCACTTAGGTTACATGAAGCGTACTTCATTATCGGAATATAGGTTACAGAATAGAGGAGGAGTAGGTTCTAAAGGAACAGCTACCAGAGATGCTGATTTCTTAGAGCAGTTATTTGTTGCAACCACTCACAATTACTTGTTGGTATTTACTGAAAAAGGTAAATGTTTCTGGATGAGAGTGTTTGAAATTCCTGAAGGGACTAAACAAGCTAAAGGTAGAGCAATTCAGAACTTAATTAACATTGAGCCAGACGATAAAGTATTGGCATATATTAATGTTAAAGACATTAAGGATGAAGAATACTTAAAACGTCCTGCAACACAAGAAGATATTGACAATGGATTTGCAGAAGGATTAGATGAGTTAGTTGATCAGTACTACATTATTATGTGTACTAAAAATGGTACAGTTAAGAAAACAGCTTTAGAAGCTTATTCTAGACCAAGAGTAAATGGAATTAATGCAATTACTATTAAGGGAGGAGATCAATTGTTAGAAGCTAAATTAACAACTGGTTCTGATGAGATCTTGATGGCACTTGAATCAGGAAAAGCAATTCGATTTAACGAAAGAAAAACTAGACCTATGGGTAGAAATGCTTCTGGAGTTAGAGGAATTCGTTTAGCTGATGAAAAAGATGCAGTTGTTGGTATGATTACTATTCCAGATACAGATAATGCGAATGTATTGGTTGTTTCTGAAAATGGTTATGGTAAAAGATCTGATATAGAGGATTATCGTGTAACGAATAGAGGTGGTAAAGGTGTTAAAACCATTAGTATTACCGAAAAAACTGGAAAGTTAATTGCTATTAAGAATGTTACTGATAATGATGATTTAATGATTATTAATAAATCAGGGATTGTTATTCGTTTAGCTGTAGAAGATTTAAGAGTTATGGGAAGAGCCACTCAAGGGGTTCGTTTAATTAACTTGAAAGGAAATGATACTATTGCAGCCGTTGCTAAAGTGGAAAAGACAGAAGATGAAGACGTTGAAGATGCAGTGGTTTTAGATGAGGATGGTAATCCAATAGTATCTGAAGCTTCTGAGGATTCATCAGCTAATAATGAAGAAGGATCTACAGATGATACCGATAATGGCAAGGATGTTGATAATAACGATGAAGATTAATACTTTTATCATCTTAAATTAAAAAAAATTATATGAAAAAATATATTTTAATATTAGCTGCTGTTGTAACATCAACAGGAGTTTATTCACAAAAGAGTAAGGTTCAAAGTGCCTTTTCTTACAATAAAGCATTTGAAAGATCACGTAAATGTGCTGAACTATCAGATGGTATAGAAGCTATTAATTTAGCAATTGAACACGATCAAACTAAAGCATGGGCAAAAACATGGTATTATAGAGGAAATCTTTATTTTAATGTGATTTTATCTAAAAAAGATGCTGCTTGTGCTGCAATTGATGCCAATGCATTAGATAAGTGTACTGATTCTTATTTAAAGGCTTTGGTTTTAAATTTTGATGATCCTGAATTGAAAAAGTTAGATCTACAAAAGGAAGATGGTTCTGATATGCTGAAATTCTTTACAGCAATGCAAAGCAAACCTAAAGTAGATGATGAATTGTATACTGCAGATATAATGGGACGTAAGTTTCCTGGATTATCAGGTGAGTATGCAAACTTAGGGATTGAAAAATTTGGAAAGAAAGACTATAAAGGAGCTCAAGAGAGTTTTGGAAAATCGATGTTGTTGGGTCAAATGGGCGGTAAAATGGATACAATGGTCTTGTACAATACGGCCTTAGCATCTGAATATGCTGGAGATTTTGAAGCAGCAAAACAGACTTATGATGCTTTAATAATGATGAAGTACAATATTGATGGAGCTGGTCCAGATTTATATAGATCAATGTCAAGAATTTATAAAAATGAAGGAAATGCTGAAAAGGCTGCTGAGTACATTCAAAATGGAAGAAAAGCTTACCCAGATAACAATAACTTAATTGTTGATGAATTAGAAGGATTCTTACAAGGAGGAAAGCATGAAGAAGCTTTAGCTAATCTAAATACAGCAATCACTAATGACCCTAGCAATGTAGTGTTGTATTTTGCTAGAGGAACAGTTTATGAAAGTTTAAAACAAGAAGATAATGCTGTTACTGATTATAAAAAAGCATTAGAAATTAAGCCAGATTATTATGATGCGGCTTTTAATTTAGGTGCTTACTATTTTAACAAGGGGGCTGATAAGATTAATGAGTCTAACGGTTTGCCATTAAATGAGACAAAGAAGTATGCCGCATTAAAAGAGGAAGCTAAAACTAATTTTGTAATTGCTGTGCCTTATGTAGAAAAAGCTCATGAATTAAAGCCTGGTGATGCAGGAACTGGAAACATGTTGATTAAGTTGTATACACATACTGGAGAGTATGAAAAATCAAAAGTAATTAAAGCTAAGTTTCAATAATTAGAAACGATAACAAATAAAAAAGGGAGTTCAACTATTTGAACTCCCTTTTTTTATTTTAATAACCTTCTTTTATATTCCTCATCTCTATTATCATTTTCCCTTGCAACCTTTTCTTTATACCTAATTTTATACCTTAATTCAGATATAATCTGATTATAGCTAGGTTCTTTAAATTTCATACTTTCTTCTTTTCCAAAAGCTCTAATCTTAAGACGTTTTCCTTTAATTATACGTAGACTTGTTATTATAACATGAATTGATTTTGTGCATTTTTCACGTTTGAAGAAATCTTGGTAATTAATATCTCGAGTGTTTTTATAAAACTCTAAACTATGATCTTTCTTTCTCGATTCGGTATAAAAACAGTTTAAAAATTCAATTTCATTCACTCCGTATTTTCTATAGAGGTTCAAATAGTTAGGTTCCAATATATGTAATTTCACATTATTTATTTTTCCGTATATTCTTTTTTCACCAGCAGCACCCGATGCCAGTGATATCATATTATTAAATGTTAAATTTTCTAAAGCAACAAAAAGTTTATAATCACTAATATTAGATGATTTGATATCTGGAAGAAATATAAAATCACGTTCTGGATAAGTAGTTTTTAAACTGTCGAAAATATAGTTTAGGGTATTTGTAGTATCTTCAGATAAGTTATTTATAGGAATCCGATTATTTCCTTGTCTTATGCCAGCAAAAAAATCACTAAATATTAAAAGTTTTTTTTTCGGAAGGTTTGTAACACATTTGTCTTCTTTTAAATTTTCAGCAAAATCTCGTTTATCAATATCCTTATATGATAAGTATTCTTTGAGATATTTGTTTCTAAGTTCAACGTTTTTATCTCCTGTGATTGATAATGCATTAGTTAAAATACATTCTTTACAATTTAAAGCTTTACCCACACTACTATAGAATTCAAAGGCTTCATTATAAGTTTTAAATTTATTCTGACCTTCCCAATAAAATCTTGCTTTTATGTACTTAGCTTCTTCTTGAGATATTGGTAGAATATTAAAGTCAAGGTCATCAAAGAGCCCTTTTTTAACTTTATGTTTTCTTTTAACACCTTGAACCCTTACTGTATCATAATATCTATTAGTGATAAAATTCTGATCCCAAGTATCATTATTAATATAGCATATTTTTCGAATAGACTCCATTAAAAAATAGATGTACGTCTGATTGTCTGGGTCCATTAAATGGAATTTAAAAGCTAATTCTAAACATTCATAATACTGTACATCGTCTAAGAGAAATTTTAAAGATTCTTTTTTAGCTAATTCTTTAAATTTATTGAACAACTCCTCATTGATTAAAAACAAATTGTTATTTAAATTTTTATTCTTTTTATAAAAAGAATAAAAATTTGTAACTCTATCTTTTGAAAGTGGATGAGTACTATGTTTGAGAATCCACTCATTTTCGAGTCTTAAGAGTTGTCTTTGCTGATCTCTTTCTAACATTTTATGTGTTTTAAGAACCCCCATTAGACTATAATTAGAATTCTTTATCCAATTCATAGCTATTGAATCAGCTTCAATTTCTTGTTTAATTGACATAGAGTTTTTTAACTTGTCATTAGTAGCTATGCCAGTATCAAAGTTTCCTAATTCTGATTGGATGTATGATTTTAGTGAGTGTTGTTTGTAATAATGAGCGAGTTCATGAGCTAAAACAGCAGCAAGTGTAGCTTCATCATTACAACGACTAATGAGACCAATATTTACGATAAACTGACCAGAAGGTGTCATAAAGGCATTAACAGCGCCATCTTTATAGATATAGGCATGAATAGAAGTATCTTTTTTTAACTCTTCAGGCATGATTTGTAACAAGATTCTATTTACATAAAGTTCTAGTTCTGCCCAATCTGTATAAACTTTACCCTGAGTTAAAAGATTAGAAACCTGAGAGCCAACTTTATCTGCAAAGGTATAAGTCATTGTTTCGTACTTCCCTTTTTTAGAATAACTTGGTATTTGAGAGTAAACATGATCTCTTATAATTGATGAATTAATTCTCAATCTATTTGGAATAGTATCACTGTAAGTTCTGTTTATTTTTAAACTCTCCTGAGAATAGCTAAATAAGTATGCAAAGCTGAATAATAATAAAAATATAATTTTCATGAATGAATTAATTGATATTAAGAATACTCTTACCTAAAAGCCAAAAAGTATAAACATACAATACAGACACAGATTAAACCTACACCAATGTACGCAGGGGGTCTGTCTTTAGTTCTAATAGCACCAACAATATACATTAGGCCAAAAGCCAATGATAATAGGCTAACAATACTAAATAAAAGGACTATTGCTTTTGTCATGGATTTAAAAATCAACTTTACCTTTAGCTCTTATTCCTAAACCTTTTACTCCAAACATGGTTGGAACTCCAGGATTTTCTAGATAGGTAAGACGTTGTAAAAATTCTAAACGAAATACTTTAAAGAAATTCATAATACCAACACTAGCCTCAACATACGGAACACCGTTTTGAAAAGCAAAAGTTGAAGGGTCTCCATTCACATCTACAGGGAACTTGTATAAATCTGTTCTAATGTTGGGATTGTTTTCATCCGTTAAATTACCATACAGTGCTTTTATAGACAATACTTCTCTCCATTTAAGTTTTTTGAAAAGAGGTACTTTATTAAAGATAAAACCATTGAAGTAGTGGGTAAGTTTTACACTAGCAAATTCATCACTGATAAACTCCATAAAGTTCATCATGTTGTAAGATGTTTCTTGTAAAAAGAAGGATTGATTGGCTTGTGGTAAATTTAATAGAGGATAGGGAACACTTCCAAAAACTTTTCCACCTTCTAATTCCATATCACTAAAACCTAATTGAGCTAAATAAAAACGTTTAAATACTTGTCCTGCTACTCTAGAGAATTGATACTCTCCATTGATCACTCCTTTTAGTCCTTGTCTATAATTTAATTTGAGGATAGGGTATTTGTTAGGGATAGGTAATCTAAAGTTCTTTCCTTGATAAAATTGCTCGTTAGGAGCAAACCTTAAATTGATATCAAAAGCATCAGTACGTATAGAGTTAGATATGACAGGAATAATATCGTTGGTTTCGAATTCTAATCTTCCTATCGGGCGTTGCTCTCTATTTTCTACGATAATGTTGTATGCAAATCCACTATGACTTTCTTTATTGTAGTCGATTGTATAAGCATCAAAAAATATCATTTGATCAGAATTCCCTCTTTTAAAGGATAATAAAAAGTTATCGTCATTTAAGAATTGTAAATCTTGACCAGGGAAAATGGTTTCATGTTGATAGGAGATTTTTATCCGGTTTTGGGGGTTGGAGAGGAAATCTTTATTGAAGGAGTGGGTGGCTCCAAACATGTATTTCCATTGTTTATCTCTAAATCCATATGCCCCATAAGCTTCAAACATATTTCTTTTACTAAATTGTTGGTTTGTTCTAAATCCTGCTCTTAAACGAAAACCTTCAACATCGTTAAAACTGTACATAGCAGGGAGAGGACCAATTTCTATAGGACCAATAGTTTTCCAGCCACTAATTAGTAAGAAAGCAATATCCATAGCTCTTTTAAAAGCAGGTATTTTTTGGATACTATCAATCATGTCATAGACACCTTCCTCTTGTGCGGTAAGCGTATCAGGTCTGTTTTCTAACCAAAAAGAGTCTGTTTTATTAGAAATATCTTCTTCTTTAATAATCTTTTCAACCCTGCTATATATTTTATCATCGGCTGGTTTATTGAAAACAAAATCGTCATAGTGAATTACTTTTTTACCAAAGATTCCTCTACCTTTTTTAGAGAGGTTGTAATCAATAATCAATTTATCTTTAGATAGCATCCAAATACTATCGTTATAAAGTGTAAACTCTTGATCTAGTTTTAAATCTTGTACAAAATTTAGATTAATCTCATCAGCAACAGTCATTTCTACTTTAGTTATGGCATAAGTAGAATCATTAAGAATGTACATGTTTCCTTTAAATGCAAAGTCTGCTTTATTTCTTGGTGTAAAAGCTAGGTTGATACACTCTCTTCCATTTACATCTAGTGTATCGATAATAAAATACTTATAAATGGTAGAACCTAAAGGAGAAATTGGGCTTGTAAATTGGTTTGACAATAGATTGATGTTATTGTCATAAATATCAATGTCTTGATATAATTTGTCCATCATAAACGAAAGACCATCAGCATCAATATACCCATCCAATCCAGTCATTTTTGTACCTTTCTGAAACTCTTTAAGAGCCTTAGGTTTTTTACGGTAATACATTTTTGAAGATGTTTCCATTAAGAAAACCGGTAGGTAGGGTTTACCATTCACTTCAGAAGTATCTACATAATCAATAACAACCTGAAATTTCTTTTTCAACCATTTTTTATTCAGAAATTCATCTGTAATGTTGTTTAAGTCAAGTTCGATTTTTTCATACTTATCGTATTCGTAAAAATCAAGTGACTCTTTTCTGTTGTCATTTTTATGTTCTATTACTTTTTTAATTAGAGCTACTGCTGGATTTCCTTTGTTTTTGTACCTTTTTTTGTCAGCTTTAACAACAAAGGTTTCCATTTCAATGGCATCATTTTTTAATAAAAAATTAATGGTTTGAGATTTACCGATTTCTACCTTTTTAAATGAAGAATTGTATCCAACAAAAGAAGCTCCTAATGTAGGTTTTGCCCATTGCGTATGTAATTCATATTTACCGTCAAAATCAGTTGTAGTACCTATGTTAGCACCTTTAAAAGCAACATTAACAAAGGGTAGAGGCTCTTTGGTTTGAGCATCCAATACAACTCCTTTAACCTTTGTTACGCTTTGGGCATTGACATTTACAACAAAAAGTAAGGCCAATAAGCCGAAGAAAAAGCCTTTTTTGCTGATCAATAGGTTTAGGTTTGTATGGTATAATCTTCTTTTCAAGCGAGTAAAATTAGTTATAAAAACAAATTGTTGTTTAAATAAACGCCTTTATTTATAAAGAATTATCAACTATTTATCTTAGGTCATTAACGCGACAGAATCAGTTGAGAAATGGAACTATTTTTGATTTAAATTTACGACTATGAGAAAGCTGTTAATTATTTTATTGTGTGTACCAATTATTGTTTCTGCTCAAGATGGAACAAAAGCAATGTTGAAAAAAGGAATGGATACTTCTAAATATATTCCCTTAGGACTTAGGGTAGGAGATAAAGCACCCAAAATAGAAGGTGTTTCTATTGCCGGTGAACAAATTAATTCAAACGAAATTATAAAGGAAAAAGAAATTGTAGTTATTTTTTATAGAGGAGAATGGTGTCCTGTATGCAATAAGTATTTAGGGAATTTAAATGATTCATTACAGTACATTATGGATAAAGATGCTGTTGTTTTAGTTGTAGGGCCTGAGACTTTTGAGAATTCTGAAAAAATAGCTGACAATACTAAAGCAACATTTACATTAATTCCTGATACTTCTTCTAAAATATTAAAGGACTATGATGTTTTGTTTAGTGTTACAGAGAAGTATCAAGGAAAGATTAAAACATTCTTAAGAACTGATATTGCTGAAAACAATAATCAAGAAGAAGCTAAACTACCTGTTCCAGCAACCTATATTATAGGTAAAGATGGGATGATAAAGTGGAGGCACTTTAATTATAATTACTCAGAAAGAGCATCTGTTAAATCAATAGTAGAAAACTTGAAGTAAGTTAAACTTCACTATCCATTAGATCAGTTACCACGTGATATCTAGGGTCTTCAATAGAAGATTCAATAAGCTGAGCCAATTCTGGTTCTGCTTTTAGTAATAAGGTTTTACATTCAGGACTTAAGTGTGTCAATTTAATTTCTTTCCCTAAATCTAAATACTTGTTGGTAATGTTTTTAATGGCTTCAATACCTGAGTGATCATTAACTTTAGATTCAATAAAATCAATTTCAATGCTGTCAGGATCATTCTTTGCATCAAATTTTGCATTGAAGTTTTGAGTAGATCCAAAGAATAAAGGGCCCCAAATTTCATACACTTTTGTTCCGTCTTCTTTGGTTCTTTTTCTCGCTCTAATCATTGTTGCATTTTTCCATGCAAATACTAATGCAGAAATAATTACCCCAGCAATTACGGCAACTGCAAGATCTTGCCATACAGTAATTGAAGAAACAGCAATTAAAACAATGGCATCAGCAATAGGTATTTTGTGTAAAATTCTAAAGCTACTCCAAGCAAATGTTCCAATAACAACCATAAACATTACACCAACCAATGCAGATAATGGGACTTGCTCAATAAGAGGGGCACCAAACAGCACGAAAGCCAATAGGGCTAATGCTGCAATTATTCCTGACAATCTTCCTCTTCCTCCAGAATCAACATTAATTAAAGATTGACCAATCATAGCACATCCTCCCATACCACCAAATAAACCATTTAAGATATTGGCTCCACCTTGGGCAACACATTCCTTGTTTCCACTTCCTCTAGTTTCTGTAATCTCGTCAATTAGGTTTAGTGTCATTAATGATTCAATTAAACCAATAGCAGCCAATATAAATGCTGTAGATAGTATTAATCCCCAATGACCATTGATTGTACTGAATAATCCAAAAATTTGAGTTTGAAATGTTGGTAAAGAACCTTTTAAACCAGACCCTCCACCTTCAGTAATAAATGAACCAACTGTTCCAACATCTAAATCACCAAAAATAGCAATACAAGTAACTGCAATAATAGCTGTTAATGCTGCAGGAATCTTTTTGGTTAGTTTCGGTAAAACAAACATCATTCCCATGGTTAAAGCTATTAAACCTAACATGGTATAAAGTTCAAGTCCTTGTATCCATTGAACTTCTCCAGTAGCTGTAGTTTCCTTAAATAGGCCTAATTGAGATAAGAAGATAACTATTGCTAAACCATTCACAAACCCCATCATAACAGGGTGTGGAATTAATCGTACAAACTTTCCTAATTTTAATAAACCTGCTGCAATTTGAATTCCACCAACAAACAGAAGCGTAATAAATAACCATTGTAGACCAAGATTCTCAATTGGAATATCTAATGCTAAACCAACTTCGTTTCCTTTTTGAATCATATGTACCATAACAACTGCCATGGCTCCAGTTGCTCCAGAAATCATTCCTGGTCTACCGCCAAAAATAGCAGTTACAATACCCATCATAAAAGCACCATATAAACCAACTAATGGATCTACACCAGCAACAAAAGCAAAGGCAACAGCTTCAGGAACTAGTGCTAAGGCTACTGTTAGACCTGATAAAATATCATTTTTAGGGTTTTCGGTAATATTTTTAATGATCTTTTTCATGACTTAATTTCTGTTTGAAGCCGGCAAAGATATAACTTTAGTTGGGAGGGAGGCGAAAAGTGTTTTTTTTGTTGTTAATGATTATAATTTAAAGAGTTCGCTTATCGTTTAGGCTAAATGTTGTTTCAATAACATTTAGCATACGATCAATGAAGCTAGTTGATTTTAATAGAAAGTCAATAGCAAAAAAAGAATTTAACACCTTTAAAGTAAATCCTTACATTTGCAGCCTTAAAAATTTAGAGGAATGATAGCAGCACACAACATTTCGTTACAATACGGAAAAAGAGTTTTATTTGATGAAGTAAATGTAAAATTTACCCAAGGCAATTGTTATGGTGTAATAGGTGCTAACGGTGCGGGTAAATCTACTTTTTTAAAGATTTTATCTGATGAGATATCTCCAAATTCTGGGAGTATTACTATTGAACCAGGTAAGAGAATGGCTGTTTTAAGTCAAGATCACTTTAAGTTTGATGATCAGACAGTATTAGATACTGTTATGATGGGACATACAAAGCTTTGGGAGGTAATGCAAGAAAAGAATGCCATCTATATGAAAGAAGATTTTTCTGATGCAGATGGAATTAAAGCTTCAGAATTAGAAGCCGAATTTGCTGAGATGGATGGATGGAATGCTGAATCTGATGCTGCGAATATGCTGAGTGGATTAGGGGTTAAAGAAGAGTTGCATACAAGTTTGATGAGCGATTTAGCTGGTAGTCAGAAAGTAAGGGTACTATTGGCACAAGCTATTTTTGGAAATCCAGATATTTTAATTTTAGATGAGCCTACCAATGATTTGGATATCCAAACCATTAAATGGTTAGAGAATTTTTTATGTGATTTTAAAAACACCGTAATAGTTGTTTCTCACGATAGACACTTTTTAGATTCTGTGTGTACACACATTACAGATATCGATTTTGGAAAAATAAAGTCTTATTCAGGTAATTATTCTTTCTGGTATCAATCTAGTCAATTGGCTTTAAGACAAAAGCAATCTGCGAACAAAAAAGCGGAAGAGAAGAAAAAAGAATTGCAAGACTTTATTATGCGTTTTAGTGCAAACGCTTCTAAATCGAAACAAGCTACCGGAAGAAAGAAAATGCTGGAAAAGCTTAATTTTGAGGAGATTACAGCTTCTACAAGAAGGTATCCTGCAATCATATTTGATCAAGCTCGAGAAGCAGGGGATCAGATTTTACACACTACTGGTTTAACAAAAAACGGTTTGTTTAAGAATTTAGATTTGAATGTTAGACGTGGAGATAAAATTGCTTTTGTTTCTAAGAATAGTGTTGCAATGACTTCTTTCTTTCAAGTTTTAGAAAACGAAATTAAGGCAGATGCTGGTGAGTTTAATTACGGACAAACCATTACTACTTCTTATTTGCCAAATGAAAATGATCACTTTTTTGATGGGGAAAATAACTTGATAGATTGGTTAAGACAATTTTCTGATGATGAAAAAGATGAAGTATTCATTAGAGGTTTCTTAGGGAAAATGTTGTTTTCTGGAGAGGAAGTTTTCAAAATGTCTAATGTACTTTCTGGAGGGGAAAAAGTAAGGTGTATGGTTTCTAAAGCAATGTTGGCAGAAGGAAACCTTTTGATCCTAGATGAACCTACCAATCACTTAGACTTAGAATCAATTACTGCATTTAACAATGCATTAAAAGACTTTAAAGGAACAATTCTATTTACTTCTCATGATCATGAGTTTGTGAATACTGTTGCCAATAGAATAGTAGAGTTAACACCAAATGGGTGTATTGATAAAGAAATGACTTACGATGAGTATTTATCGAATGATAAAGTGCTAGCTCAAAAAGAAACATTGTACGCTTAATTCCATCTAAATAAACTTAGCTTTTAGATAAACTCGTCATTCAGAATGACATGCTAAGCATTAAATTTTTTAGGAATAGGAGCAGTAAAAGTGATCCCTTCTTTAGAACTAGGGTGAACTATTGTTATTTGATGAGCGTGTAAGAAAAGGCTGTCAGAATCATAAGTAAAAGGGTTTGTTTTAAAGTAATTGATGTCTTTGTGACCCAAATCACCAACAATTGGATGCCCTAATTCTGCTAGATGCAATCGTATTTGATTTGTTCTTCCTGTTAAAGGAGTTACTTGAAGTAATGTTTCATTTTCCCTTCTTTCTAAAACTTTAACTTCTGTTTGCGAAAGTTTACCATTGATATCAACCTTTCTCGCTCCACCAACTAAAACTTCTGTACCTATAGATTGTTGTAAATTGAGGTAATCTTCTTGAATAATACCCTCTACTAAAGCAGTATAGACTTTTTTAATGGTTTTATTTTCAAACTGCTGTTGAATAAAGTTTGCGGAAATCCTGTTCTTAGCCAATACAATTGCACCCGTGGTATTGGCATCTATGCGGTGCAAGAGTTTTAAATCTTCTTCAGGAAAAGTCAAAGAAAGTATATTTATTAACGTATTGCGAACAAATCTTCCGGATGCGTGCACAGGAAGAGGGGAAGGTTTATTTAATACTATAATTTGATCATCATTATGGATTAAATCAATTTGAGCATTTATTGGTGGTTCTGTTTTTGGTGCAGATTGATGTATTGCCACATCACCACCTTGCACTTTATAGGAAGTGGTTATTGTTTTTCCGTTGATTGTTAGGTTCCCAGAATTTACTTTTTCTATCCAAATATCTGGAGTAGAACGGGGTACTGCTTTAGAAAAAAAATCAACAATACTTAAGTTTTCAAATTTCTTTTTTACAGCTAAACTATAGGTTACCGGTTCTGGAGTGCTCCCAGGTAAAGGATTGGTCACTTTTTTTATTGCTGTATGAAATAGTTCTTTTTCCATTAAGGATTTATTACTGCAAAATAAACTTATTTTTAACGAAGTTTTTAAATTTATGGTATGAAATCAAAACTCACAATTGCCCTTATTGTTTTAGTGTTCTCTTCTTGTTCAGAGAAAGAGCTTCTAGTAACCCCAATAGAAATAGATGTAGAATCTTCAATGAGAGGGTTGTACAGTGTTGATGAGCAAGTAACTTGGGTAAGTGGAACCAATGGAGTTGTTTTAAATACTAGTAATAATAAGGATTGGAATACGTATCAAGATACCTCATGGTCAAACTTAGACTTTAGGGACATTCATGCTTTTAATAGCAAAGAAGCTATTATTATGAGCTCAGGAGGGAATAGGTGTGAAATATATAAAACCATTGATGGAAATAAAACTTGGGATTTGGTTTATGAAAATACATCTCTAGGGATATTTTTTGATGGAATGGACTTTTGGGATGATAAAAACGGAATAGCTTTTAGTGACCCTATCAACAATCATTTGCTTGTTATAACAACAAGTGATGGAGGAAGTTCTTGGAAGAAACTGGAAGCTGTTGATTTCCCAAAAATGATACGACATGAAGCTGGTTTTGCTGCTAGTGGAACAAGTATTCAATGTGTTGGAGATAGTACTGTTTATATAGGAACTGGAGGTAGTAAAGAGGCTAGGATATACGTTTCTCGTAACAGAGGGAAAAACTGGGAAGTGATGAGTACACCAATGAGAAAAGGGGAGGCTTCAGGGATTTACTCACTTACATTTTTAGATGATAAAAATGGTGTTTTGGTTGGGGGAAACTATTTAGATTCAGCGAGTGTAGAAGGAAATTGTGCGATTACTCTAGATGGAGGGATCTCATGGGGACTTCCTTCAACACTTCCGAAAGGATATATGTCATGTGTTACGCATAATAATGAAGGAGTGCTAGTATGTACAGGGCGAAATGGTGTTGACGTTTCTTACGACAAAGGAAATAATTGGAAGCATGTTACAGATGATGCTTATTACAGTTGTGTAATGAATGGAAATTCAGGATGGTTGACGGGAAGAGGAGGAAAGATGGCTAAGGTTGTATTAAAATAAATTCATCTGCTCGCTTTCTAAATCTAGTAGAAATTTCTTTCTCCATAATCCACCTCCAAAACCGGTTAAACTACCATTAGAACCAATAACTCTGTGGCAAGGAATAATGATTGAAATTCGATTGGCACCATTAGCAGTTGCTACGGCACGTATTGCTTTTAAATCTCCTACAGCAATAGCTTGTTCTTTGTAAGATCTTGTTGCTCCAAATGGGATGGTTTGAAGTGCTGCCCAAACTTTAGTTTGAAATGGTGTTCCGATAATATCTAATGCAAGATCAAATGATTTTAAATCCTTATTGAAATATTGATTTAATTGAGTTGTTAAAGATTGGATGTGTTCATTTGACTTGTTTTTAGAAATGGAATGGTTTTTCTCAAATTCTTTTTGATGTGTTTCGATTCTCTTTTGGTTATCAAATTCTAACATACAGATACCATCATTAGATGCTCCAGCAGTTAAGATACCTAAAGGAGAATCAATTTTATGAATGGTAATGTCAGACATTAAACGATAGATTCACCATTGGCATCCGTAGTAACACTTTCGCTCATATAATCGAAAAACGGACGCATTTTTTTAAATGTATCGCTTACTACTTTAGCAAAGTCAGGACTTAATACTTCTTCATCAGAAAACTTTTTGGAGATAATAAACTGTTTGTATCTCAATAGGTCTACATCTGGATGATCTTTATCAAATCCTTTAGGAGAAGTTTTGAGTTGTTCTCCATCAAGTGTTCCAAAAGTGTCTTTAAAAGACTTGCTATTAATTATTTTTCTTAAAGGTTTGGCATCAAAAGCAATATCTTCTCTAAAACGTAAAAGATCATCTTTGTTAGGTGCCCAAAAACCTCCACCAACCATAGAGTTTCCCTTTTCTATATGAAAATAGTAACCACCTCTAAGTTGTTTGGTAGCTCTCTTAAACCCTCCTGCCCAATGTGTTTTGTATGGTGATTTATCTTTACCAAAACGAACATCTCTATAAATACGAAATAAACTCTTTTTACCTGTAGGAGTTTCTATATTGTCATGTTTGCTAAGCTCTAGTAGCACTTGATTGGCAAATTCAATTGTATTCTCGTGTTGTTTAAGGTAAATGTCTTTATGATCATTAAACCAATCCCGATTATTGTTCTTTTTTAACTGACTTAAAAAATTGAAATTGTCTTTTGTTATTGCTGCCATATTATTTTCGTTTTTTTAATGAAGGGACTATAAAGGTGAAGGGGATATTTAGTTTGGATAATTTTCCTCTTACTATATTGTAGTTACTAAAACTTATTATTAAATAAAAAACTACATATCCGTAAGTCAATCCATTCGTCCAGAAAAAGCTATTTGCTACTGTTTTTCCAAAGAAAAATGCCACATAGAGATATGAGAACATAAAAATACTAATCAAACTGATAACTAAATACTTTTTTAATTTATCGTTATCTAAAGTGATGTGATCTTTGTAAAAAGGAGATTTGTTAATGGCGTTATTTTTCATTGTAAACCAGAGGTGAATGGTAATTAAAAAGAAAAGGGTAGTTATACCACTAAAGTTGGATACCTTCTTGTTGATTAACCAAAAATCATAAAACCCATGAATAAACATGGCGATAAAAAAGAAAAATAGGAAGACAAGCACTCTTGGGTATTTACTTAATCTATATTTTTTTAGGAGAAGCCCATATATTGCAGTAGAGCAAAAGGTCATGTGAGCAACAGCAGCGTAAAATGCTCTACCCGCAGCAATATGAATTCCATAATTATTTAGGTAAAGAATGTTTTCTGCAAAAGCAAAACCAAGGGCAGAGATAGAAGCATATAACAAATAGTCATAAGGTTCGTTAATCGCTTTGGTATATTTTAAGAGTATTAAAAAAGGAATAATTTTAACCACTTCTTCTATTAGTCCAATACCAAAAATGCAATAGATAAAATCATTGATTATGTTTCCGTTAAGATCAAAACCTAAAAATGAGAATAAAGGATATAAAATTTCACATCCAAAACTGGTGATGAAGGACATTACAAATACACTAATAATGTGTTTCCATTTCTCTTTTTCAAAAATATCAAGTTTTAAGATATAATTTAACCAAACCAAAGAGATGGCCAATGCAACAATCCAACAATAAATGGTAAAGGTGGAGTCAGAAATCAATTCTAAATCTCCAGAAAAATCAAAATTGATAAAACGCTGATTTACAAATAGGATAGGAGTACCAATTAAGAGTAATAATAGTATTGGATATTTAAATCTCTTTATAGTAAAGAATTCAGATGTGGGAAGAGCTATTAAATCTAATATTTGGCGTACTAGCCAGTATAAAAAAACAAATGATCCTGTAAGGATCAATAAAAGATCTACTAAATTTCTAGCCATACGATAAATGTAGGGTTTAAAATTTAGAATTAATAAAGAAAGTAAATGTGTTCAATAAATTAAGTGTTTAACCACTTAATAAACCTTTTATAGATACTAGTTTCTTTTGCTTCTACTGTTTTTACTTCTGTAGTAGTCTCTGTTTTGTTTACAGCTTTCTCTGTTACTTCGGAAGTTACTTTAGTAGTCGTTTTCTTTTTCTTTTTGGTTGGAGATTTAGTAGAAACTTGCTGTGCATAATGTTCTTTTTGTCTCTCTTTTCTTTTAGCTTCAAGTTTTTCTTCTCTTTCTTTTTGAGCTTTTAGAATAATAGATTTCTTCTTTTCTTCTTCTTTTGATAAAAGATTGTGCTTTTCTGTTTTAAGCATTGCCTGACGTTCTGCTTCAACCTCTCTTTTTTCTCTAGCTAATTTTCTTTTCTCTTCGTCTTCTTTTTTCTTGGCTTCTTTTTCAATTGCTTTTCTTTCTCTTTCAGCCTTTTGTTCTTCCTTCTTTTTCTCGTCTAATGTTTCTTGGTCGTATACAACACCGTCCACTTCAACTTGAATGTCTTTTTTATTTGGAAGGTCAATTTTTCCAAGAATTTTTAATTCTTGAGCAGGAGCAGCTTTAACTGTTTCTATATGTTCTACTGGAGCAGGAGATTCTTCTGCAACAACTTCTTCTTTTTTTGCAACTGTTTTTTCTTCTTTTACTTCAACAACCTCTTCTTCTACAGCAGGTTTAAAGTGAGAAGATATCACTTCAATTAAGTCGTCTTCAACTTTAGAATTAGGGTGAGATTTAATGGTGATACTCTTTTCTTTCTCTAAAAAAGTAATAATTTTCTCTGGTTTAATTTCTAATTGTCTTGCTAATTGACCTAATCTCATTTTAATCTATTTTTTGCAAATATACTAGTTACCTTAAACTCTTCAAAATCTATCAGCAATCAGTTTTAGGGTTTTTTTATTGAATTATTTTATAATGATAACAGAATCAATATAAATGTCTGTATTTGGCCAATCTTGAGAATCGGTTTCAACGTGGGTAAGTTTTGGAACAACACTGTACCCTTTAATGATTTGACCAAAAACAGTATGTTCACCATCAATATGTGCAGCTCCAGGATTTTTTTTATAGTAGTTTCGCTGAGTTTCAGTGTATTTATAATTGTTTTCACCTTCATAATGATCTAGGGATATGTCACTAAACCTTAACCCCTCAACAAAATAAAGCTCATCACAAGAAGATCTTTTTTCAGGATTATTGTGATAGCCTCTTGCAGCCGCAACTGCTCCTTTTTTATGAAAATGATGATGACTCATTTCAGAAGGGATGGTATAAGTTCCTATAGTATCTTGAATGGCTTTTTGTAAATCATCGTAAGCACCACCGCCTTGAGCCATAAATTTTTTGGCTACCCTAGAAAATAATGCATGATTAAAATACCCACTTTTAACCAAGAGGATAAAATTTGCGCGATGAAGAGGAGTATCTTTAAATAATCGAACACTCATTTTTCCTTTTGTAGTGTAGATATCTACAAGTGTTTCAGGGTTTTCTTTGCCATAAGCAGTTAAACGTTCTACAACATTATCGTTGGTTATTTTTTTGAAGTATACTTTTTTTTGTTCAACTACTGGTTTTGCTTTTTTTACGCCTTTATGTATTACCGGTTTTGCTTTTTCTTCTTTACAGGAAAATAGCGTTAGTAAAATAAGGAGGTAACAACAGTTTTTAAACATGGTACAAAAATAATAAAGACGATGAGATACGAAATTCTTGAATTGATTATTATTTTTAGGTTTTAGAAATTAGGATATGGCAGTAACAAAGATAAGTAAGCACATTAGTTATAAGGAAGGAACTCATAGTAATACTGCTGTTCGCAGAAGGATGAGGAATGAACCAGATGAAACGCAGTTAGCTGCGATGAAATTATTATCTAAAAAAGTATTTGAACCATTAAGAGTTCACTTTGATCAACCAATCCGTGTCAATTCCTTTTTTAGAAGTGCTGCTTTAAACAAAGCGATAGGAGGTAGTAGAACATCTCAGCATTGCAGTGGTGAAGCCATAGATATTGATGCGACCAATGGAATTACAAATAAGCAATTGTTCGATTATATTCAAGATAATTTAGAGTTTGATCAGCTAATTTGGGAGTTTGGAACCGATAAAGAACCTGATTGGGTTCATGTGTCTTATACTGCAAATAGAACAAATAGAAAACAAGTGTTAAAAGCCGTTAAGGATGGAAAGCCTGTTTATCAAATTATTGAAAAAGGAATAAGTATTGAGGAAGAAGTTGTAGAGGAAGCAGCCAGTAAAAAGAAGAGTAAAAAGGGTGTTGTAGCAGTTAAAACGCTGTTGAATGTAAGGAATAAGCCCTCTAAAGATGCTAAGGTGGTTGGACAGTTAAAAAACAGTAAAAAGATTAAGATAATAAGTGAAGAGAAAGGGTGGTATCAGATTAAAACTTCTAAATACTCTGGATGGGTATCTGCTAAATATGTTAAGTTGAAAAAAGCTACAAGTTCTAGTTAATGTCCCTGTTTTATTTAAAGTCGTCATTGCGAAAATTATAAACGTTAGTGCTATAATTTGAAGCAATCTCACAATTAAATTAAGATTGCTTCTTCACTTTGTTGCACTCCATTCATTGCAATGACGTTGTTTTATTGTTTTTTAGGACTTAAAGAAAAGTACGATATTAAGCTACAGATTCCACTTGAGACCAAGCGTAATTACATCTTGATTGGATACTGTTCCACTTAATCCAGCACCAGACAAATGAACTAAGCTTGTTGCTAAAGAAAAATGTCTGCTAATTGGTTTTGACAAAGACACAATGTGGTGTAGATTAAAACCATCATACAAATCGGGCGCTCCACTTTTATTGGCTTCTAAATAAACCCCAGAAATCTGGTATTCAAAATAGAATTCTTTCCAGATTAAAAAACTAAATTGAGTTCCTAGTCCAAAAGCCATACTGCCATTATCTACATAGTGGAAAAGGGCAGAAGGCCTAATTAAAAAAACTCTATTGTTGTACTCGTTGGTTACAATAGAATCATTGAAGTTTTTACGGTAATCTACCGCCAATTGAAAAGGGAAGTATATTTGTGAGAAACCAGATACCCCTTGATCAAAAGGTCCATTTGTTTCTTGAGTTCTACCTCTGTAAGGGCCAACATTAACTCCAATTTTTGCTCTAGTAATTTCTAGCTTCATTTTTCCTGCTACACTTTGAGCAGGTAATTTGGTAAGACCTATTATGAATATGGTTAGTAAGAAATAACGCATTAACTATTTACATTTTACAGAAACAATCATTTCAAAAGTAGCAACTAATTCGTTTTCCTCATCATAAACTTTTACTTCTGTTGCTGTATTTATTCTTTCTCCTGTAGAAATAGATTCTAAAATAGCATCTTCAACCTTTTTACCATCTTCAGAAATGAAGGTGCAATCTGATTCTGCTCGTTTAATAAATTCGCAGCTCATTCCTTTAAATGCAAAGGATACTTTTTTGCCGTGGAGTGTAGCAAAGTAAAAAGCATGAAGACCTGCAGCAACATCAGCGCCAACCGCTAAGGCGCCAAAATACATGGAGTTTAAATGGTTTTTTGTTCTTCTCTTTAATCTGATTTTAGTTTTTGCTGATGTGTCATTAAGCTCAATCAATTTAAGACCTGTATAGCCAAGCATAGGAATTTTAAACCTTCCTAAAAGAAATAGCTGCCATTTTACTTTTTTTAATAGTTTCTGTCTATCCATTAACCAGCGTTTTAACGATTTCCGCAACAGGTCTAATTGCTTTAACATGTTCTATAGAAGGACCTGCACACCATAAGGTTTTATAGGTCGCTCCGAAAGCAGCTTTTTCCATTTTTTTCATGCCCTTATAAAAAGAGAAAGCCTTAAACCATTTTTTAAAACGTTTGTGCTTACTTAAAAATCGTTCCAATCCATTTTGTTGAGTTCCAACCTCTTGAACATAAGACGTATTTATAATGGTGCAATTCGTTCCAGAAAGCTTGTTTGTAACTGTAATGTCTTTGGCTCCATAATTTACACAAGCTTCTTTGTAGTCTTGAGAGACATCACTTTCTGTGGTTGCAATAAATATACTTCCAATGGATGCTCCAGCAGCTCCAAGAGCTAACATGTTATCCAGCTCTTCTTTATTTCCAACTCCTCCAGCAGAAATTACAGGAATGCTGCAGTTTTTGGTTAATAAGGGGATTAATTCTTGGTAGCTCATTGGTCCAAAATGTCCTCCGGCTTCTTTGTTTACAGCAATTAAAGCATCTGCACCTAAACCCTCTACTTTTTTAGCATATTCTAAGTTGACAACATCGCAAAACACCAATACTCCAGCTTTCTTCGCCATTTGAATGGTTTCTTCAGGAGAACCTAGAGAGGTGATGATGTAATCTACTTTGTAATCGCAGCACGCTTTTAATTGTTTTTTATAAAGGATATTAGATTTGTTTACGATAAGGTTAACACCAAAAGGGCCTACACATTTATCTTTCAATTCTTTTAATGCCTTTTCAAACTCTTCTATAGTTCTATAGTTGAGCGCAGGAACACATCCTGTTATGCCAGATTTGCTAGCTTCTACAAGCATTTTAACATTACTAACCAAAAACATAGGTGCCATTATAATGGGATGTTTTATGTTTAAAAGTTTAGATAAAGTCATTTTGTTATGCATGAATAGCTTTTTGATGGTATAAGTAAATGTAATCAAAAAAAACGTGCTAAAATATTTGAATTTAATTAAGGGCATATAAGTTGAAATAGAATATTCAATTATATTCGCATGATGTATTTGGCAACAGCAAAAGACAAGGTCGATTCAGTACGTATTATTACAGAAACATTTAATACCAATCCAAGTGTTAATAGTATTATTGGTAATAAAGGCAATCGGAAAAAGAAAGTTGAGCGAATGGCTGATTTTGCATTTGTAAAATCATTGAATCGTAACGGTGTTTTTCTTTCTAAGAATAGGATGGGAGTGGCATTTTTTTACCAATCTAATGTTAAAGTATTTAGTTTCAAAGAGCTTTATTATGAAGTTCGATTTGCTCTTTCAATACCTTTATTAAAGGTGTTGGAGACATTAAAGCGTCAAAGCTATTTAAAGAAATGCCGCTACCAAGGAGACCATTTTTACTTTTGGTTTTTTGGTGTAGAAAAAGGAGGAGATAAAGCTGGGTTTGAGTTGAAAAACCACTTGTATGAATTGTCAGAAAAAAATGAGTTGCCTATAATTTTAGAAACATCAGTTGAGCGTAATGCCTTGGTTTATCAGCGTTATGGATTTGAAATTTACCATACTTGGGAAAACTACAGTGATAAAGATTCTTTGTGGTTTATGATTAGAAAACCAAAATAGCACAAAGAGAATTATCGTACTCTTATCCGCTGCCCAATGCGCAATATAGAATTGCGTGATATACCGTTTAAACGACAAAGTTTACTTACAGAACTACCATATTTTCGTGCAATGTGACCTAAAGTATTGCCGCTACGAACTCTATGGTATTTGATTGCGCTCATTAGTTTGAGTTCTTCACGGTATATAAAATTACACTGTGATATTGCTAAAGTATCTGAATGTGTACAATTGCTTTCGAAAGAAATTAGATCTCTTGTATCTATTGCTTCATCATAATAGCGCACCTCAAAATGTAGATGACTTCCGTAAGAACGTCCAGTATTACCTCCTAAACCAACGGGTGTTCCCGAAGTTAGTATGGAATCTACTTCTACTTTTCGTTTTGATAGGTGAGCATAAAGAGTTTCTAAACCATTGTTGTGACGAACAACTACTACATGTCCATAGGTTTTGCTGTAAGTAGAAATTCTAACCCTTCCATTAAAAGCAGACCGAACGGTATCACCCGTATTTAAATCAATGTCAGTACCATAGTGGTAGCGCCATCTTCTCTTTCCAAATTCAGAGGTTATTCTACCTTCTACAGGAGGTGTGTAATGATCGGTGCTATCATTTAGAACTATGGTCATTGTGTCCTGAATATTTCCAAAATTGAATTTTTTTTGATGAATGTCATCTGTAATCCAATCATGAAAAGGCATGCTATCCGGAATGGTGTTACTTACAGAATCTACAAAAGCATTGAGACTACTTACCATTAAAGGTCCTTCTGGTTTTTTTTTGATAAACAGTTTGTCTCCTTTTTGATTAGCAACAGTATCTTCTTTATGTTCAAAAGCGCTAACATTCAATGTTAGTAAACACAGTAGTATTAAAATCAATCTCATTGCCAGCAAAATTAGAAAGAAATATTACGCTCTAAATAGAAGGAGAACATAGTTTTTAATATCCTTTTGTGGATATGTATAAGAAATTTAATCCAATTCTAATTCGAAATAAACAACGCTTTCGTCTGGATTATCATAGTATTTAGGTATTTCATAAAATCCTAAATTTTGATACAATTCCATAGCATTTTTAAGTCGTGGAATAGTATCAAGTCGCATTTTTTTATACCCTAAATTTTTACTGACTTTAATCAGTTCATCACTTAAAATTTTCCCTAGTTGATGTCCTCTAAAAGCGTCATAAACGAATAGTCGTTTCATTTCACAAATGTCTTTTTCTAAATACCGGACTCCAACTCCACCTGCAATTGTTCCATTGATTGTTGCATAAATAAAGCAACCATTGGGTTTATTATACATTTCATGAAAAATGCTAAATTCCTTTTCAACACCTTGATAAAAAAGATCTTCTCCCAACCAAAGCATGTAATCTTTAGTTAGTTTTTTAGCTAAATTAAAGTGTTCTGAAGTAGAACAGCTAACAATCTCTGGTGTCATATACTCGAGTTATATCATTGATTTATTGCAGTAGGTAGCTTTTTCAAAATCTCTAACGTTAATAGAGATAACAGGTGTTTCAGGAAATAAATCGTTTAATGCTTTTACAATACTTTTTGACAGGTCTTTTTTTTGAGCTGAAGTTCTTCCTTCCATAATGTTTGCGAATACGTGAATGAAGTCATCTTGCGTATTGTAAGTTAAATAATTTTCGAAAGGATTAACTCTAACTTTAATATTTTTTTCAGCAAACAAACCAGAAGAAACTGCTTTTGCATGTACGGTTTCCATTATTTTAGATGGAGCAACTAGTTTTGTTATGTTCTGAGAACAATCAATTACAAAATGAGGCATTGAATCTGTTTTAAATCATGAAATTCTATCCATTCAAAATTAAGATTTAAAATAGGTAGACTTTTAAAATTTCCTTAAATTCGGGTATTAATTATTAAAATATTGTAATGAAAACGGTAGATAAGCGAGCAGTAATTTTTGAATTAAATGAAATCTATAAATACAAAGACTTAATTAGTAAGTCGGATAGAGACATTATTAAGGCTATTATTTATAAAGGAGATGAAAGAGCAAATAAATTTCATGAAGACTTCATGAACTTAGTTGCTTCAGAGATAGATCACTCTCTTAATAAGGTATCTTTTACCGAATTAAAAGATATTTTAATCATTGAAATGCAGCAATATCTAGATGCTAACTAATCTTAGTTTAGAAAAGAGCTAAAATCATCTTCTGAATTTAGCTCATAAAAGTCTGATTGGTATTTAAAAATTCGGGCAGTTCGATCTCCGATAAGCTTAATGTTATTACCATCAATTTTTAACATTGTACCTTCTCTAAGGCCAATTACTACAATAGTAGGGTTTACTTCTAAAAACTCTAATAAACGTTGTTCTCTAGTTTCGCCATTATGTCCTGGAGGGTTTCCATGGATATAGTGTGGATTGATTTGAAAAGGAATGAAATTTAAAGCACTGAATGATGGGGGACAAACAATTGGCATGTCATTGGTTGTTTTTATGGTAGGGCAAGCTAAGTTAGATCCTGCGCTCCATCCAATGTATGCTGTACCACCTTTAACTGCTTCTTGGATACAATTAACAAGGTTGTTTTCGTATACTTCGTTTAACAATTTAAATGAATTCCCACCTCCAACCATAATAGCATTAGCAGTTTTTATTGCTTCTATTTTATTGTCATAAGCATGAATGCTAGTTAGCTCAATGTTATTGTTATCAAGACCTAATTGTACTTTTTCTAGGTATTCTTCATAAGAAAACGTAACAGCAGCAAAAGGAATAAAAACAACCTTTTTAGCATTGTTGTTGGCTAAAAAAGAATTGATTTCATTTTTACAGAATTGTAAATAAGGTTCTCCGTGTAGTGTTGAGTTGCTTGATAGTAATAGTTTCATAAAATGTTTTTTTCAAATATAACTATTAAAAGGCTAGATTAATAAACATCTACTTCTGGTAATTCTTCAATAAATTGATTTTTCACTTTATAATCGGTATTGGTAATGTGAAGTTTTTTTAATGCTTTTAATAATTTAAAATGTTCTAGATCTTCTTCATTAAGATTAGATACTGAGAGCTTTTCTAACTGTTTAAAATGATTGATGTACTTCCAATCATTAATGTAACTATTAGAGATATCTAAATCTTTAAGTTGAGTTAATTTAGTTAAGGGTTTTAAAGAATCAATGTAGGTGCCATTTAAATTTATAGCGCTTAATGTTCCATTATCATTAAGTTTAGCAATATCATTTCTTACTTTATTTCTTCTGATGGAGTAAGATCTCCAATCGCCCTCTAAGTCATTTAATAAAAACTCATAAACTTTATAATCTAACCATCCTGTATTACTCCCGTAATAGTCTCTATAGGAATAAACAGAATCAATTTCAAAACCTTTTAATTCTTTAATTTTAAATAATGCATTGATGTTCCCTTCAGAAAGGCTAAGCATATAGTTTTTATCAAGCGATGAGATTTCATCCATTTGATTCGCTCTATTTAAATTGAAGTTAGAAATTGTCATGTCCCAATCTAGAGCAGAACTAGCTATTAGTACTAGAAATAGTGCATTAAAATTGTATTTAGCGAGGTAATAAACCGTTTTGTTTTTATAGAGTTTAACTAGAAGTGTTATTAGTCCTATTAGTGCGAAAAACAACCAAAAGTAAACACCAATTCTTTTATACGTCAATAAAGCAGCATCAATATACATGGTGTTTCTTATCCCTGTAGAAAAAACCATGAAGAGGTTCTGAGCAACCCACAAAAATGCTAAGGTCTTTACCAGATTTTTGTTTTTTCCAAAATTGAGAGATCCTCTAAAAAAGAATAAGAGGATGGATATTCCTAAAATAATGGAAAGGATAAGCATTCCAACGCCCTTATGTACAAACTCTTTGTGGGTAATTCCATCAGGCATTCCATCGCCTAAATAAAGGTAATTAATGTCCATAAAGTTTACAGCAATTAGCATGAGGTTTAACGCTACAAAAAGTAGTGAGAAAGCAATGCCTTCATTCCATTTAGGAAGAATAGTATTTTCTTTATCGATGATAAATGGTCGGCTTTTTTCCCATTCATCAACTTCTTTAGATCGTTTTTGTTTGTAGATTGCATAAACTAAGGTGAATCCTCCTAGAGTAAAGAACACAAAGCTTAAGCTAATGATTTCGGCAATTTCTTGCGTAAGTTTTTCAAATAAAGGATTCATTGCTCTGTAGATAAAGAAGAAGATAACAATGAATACTAAAGGAACTAAATATTTAAGGATTTGTAAAAAACCTTTGCCTTGACCTTTTTTTACAGAATCAATCATTTCAATAATCATGAATGTAGTAGATATAGCAATGTTTACTAGTGTGGTAAAAAAGTCTAGAAAGACATTAGAACGTTTATTAATCATAACTCCAGGAATAACCATTAATGAAACAATAGTTGCCCAAAGGGAGAGGTATGATCCATGTACTGCAGCAAATGACGCGCTAAAAATTGCTCCTAAACTGAATATTAAAACACTTTTATTTTTTAAAGCTTCTTTATCTTGGAAAAAGAATAATGCAAGTGTAGCTATGGTAAATAGTAGGAAATTAACGCCAACATATTGTTCGTAAAATAAAACACTGTAGAGTATTGTAAGGCTGATGATAGAAATGGTTTTCTTATTCATTTTTTTTAGCGTTTTTGGTTAAGTTTTCAGATATAACGAGTCAATAAAATTGGTATTGTATTTTTAACAACTTTATTTTTTTAGTATTGATATTTAACCTGATAGAAATAGGATAATCCATTTAAAACTTGATATTTGCAATCGTAATTTTTGATAGGAAATGGAACAGATAAGTGTTTTTGATATTTTTAAAATTGGAGTAGGTCCTTCAAGTTCTCATACTATGGGACCTTGGGTTGCTGCACAACAATTTTTAAATAAAGTTGAAGATAAAGCGCTTACATCTGTTAAGGTTAAATTATATGGATCTTTATCTAAAACTGGTAAAGGCCATGGAACAGATGTGGCTATTCTACTTGGCCTTTCAGGTTATGATGTAAAAACAATTGCTGTAAATAAGATTGACAGATACATTGAGGAGATAAACGTTAATAAAAGATTGAATGTTAATGGAGCGCAGTCAATAGATTTTGATCCTTCTGTGGATATTGAATTTCTTCAAGAAAAATTGCCATACCATCCAAATGGGATGACTTTGATAGCTAAATTTAAGGATGGGTTAAAAATTGAGGAGACTTACTATTCAATTGGTGGAGGATTTGTAGTTCAAGAAGGTCAAAATGAGGAACAGGTTAAGAATACTAAAGTCTTTCCTTATCCAATAGCAAGTGAAAACGATTTGTTAAAACACATGAAAAATTCTGATCTTGATATTTATGACGTTGTTTATCAGAATGAGCTAGCCTTAAAATCTGAGGAAGAAATTGATTCAGAGGTTATTGAATTGTGGTCTGCAATGAAAGCTTCAATTTATAACGGTTGCCATAAAAATGGCATTTTACCAGGAGGTCTAAATGTTGTTAGGCGTGCTTTTAATATTAATGTAGATTTAATAGCAGATAAACAATACACTTCAGAAGATGAGTGGATAGCTGCTATAAAGACCTGTAACAATTCATTTTCTAGCGTAACGAAGTGGGTAAGTTGTTTTGCTTTAGCGGTAAATGAAGAAAATGCTTCTTTTGGTAGGATTGTAACTGCGCCAACAAATGGTGCTGCAGGTGTTATTCCAGCAGTATTGTTGTATATGTTGTGCTTTTGTGAGACTCCATCAGTGGCTATTAAGAAATTTATATTGGTAGCTGGAGAGATAGGTTCTTTGTTCAAAAAAGGATCAACAATATCTGCAGCAATGGGAGGGTGCCAGGCAGAAATTGGAGTATCTTCAGCAATGGCTGCAGCAGGATTAACGTATTGTATGGGAGGATCGTCTCAGCAAGTACTGCAAGCAGCAGAAATTGCAATGGAACATCATTTAGGCTTAACTTGTGATCCGATTATGGGATTGGTCCAAGTTCCTTGTATCGAGAGAAATACTATGGGGGCAATGAAAGCCATTACTGCTTCACAAATCGCTTTAGCAGGAAACCCAGAATCAGCTAAGGTAACGTTGGATGAAGTCATTAAAACAATGAAAGAAACAGCAGAAGCAATGAGCGATAAGTTTAAAGAAACCTCAGAGGGTGGGTTGGCTGTGAATATTTCAGTTGCCGTTTCTGAGTGTTAATCTTTTTTCCACTTACTATCACGCCAGTTCTTTTGTTCTGTAGGCGTTAAAAAGGTCCAAGCAACAACTCTACTTGTTTTATTGCCTTGTCCCATAGCTATCGTTTTTACCTCAACAGCTTTTTCGTTTTCTAAAGATTTGTAGATGCTTTTTAAATTACTTTGTTTAGAGACTAAAGTGGTAAACCAAAAACAAGATTTACCAAACTTCTTACTCTCTTTAATCATATTTCTAACGAACTTGTTTTCTCCCCCTGTACACCAAAGCTCGTTACTTTTTCCTCCAAAGTTTTTAACTGCTTTAGTGGGTTTTCCTCCTTTTAAATTTTTAATCTTTCGTTGAGTTCCTTGAGCAGCATCTTCTGCTGAAGAATGAAAAGGAGGGTTGCAAACTGTTATATCTATTTGTTCTTCTTTAGAAATTACATTGTAAAACAAATCATTTGCTTTTGGTTGATGTCTTAATTCAATTTTTCTTTTTCCTTCAACAGGCTCAGGATGACAAGAGAAATTCTTATCAATTATACTTTGAGCATTCTCAATAGCTTTTTCATCAATATCACTTCCAATAAAGGACCACCCGTACTCTTTTGTCCCGATAATTGGATAAATACAGTTTGCACCAACACCAACATCTAAACATGTAATGTGGCTACCGGTAGGAGTTTTGCCGTAGTTACTCTCTCCTAATAATTGAGCAATATGATGAATGTAATCAGCTCTTCCCGGAATAGGAGGGCACAAGTAGTCTTCAGGTATCTCCCAAAAATCAATCGTATAAAAATGTTTTAATAAAGCTGTGTTTAAAGCTCTTACAGCTTCTGGATTAAAGAAGTCTATAGATTCATCTCCGTAGTCATTCTTTTTAACAAATTGAGCTAAGTCTGCGTGACTTTTAATGAGTTCTTCAAAATTGTAACGCCCTCTATGTTTACTTTTTGGGTGCAGGTTAGATTTTACTGCAGGATGTGTTTTTGGAGTTTTCATTTAATGTAAAAGTAATCATTGTCAGTTCCAGTATTTCAATTTTTTATCGGAATGTATCGAGAACCAAGGGTTTAGATAAAACGTGCTTTCGATACAAAATCCTTACAGGATTTAACTCGAACGAACATTTTATTCATTGAGTATACTTTAAAAAGGGTTGGTAGCCCAAACAGTAACTTCTGGTACAAAACCTTTATCTCGCATTTTTAGTGTAGAGATGATTGTGTGAGCGATTTCTTCTGTTCCTAATTTCTTATCAACCTCTTCTCGTTCAACTCTATCTTCAGCCGCAAAAGCTGTAGTAACCTCACTTGGATTAACCAAAGAAACTCTAATATTGTATTTTCTAAGTTCGGCTTGCCAAGATTGTGTAAGTCCTCTAACGGCAAACTTAGAAGCTGCGTAAACTGTTCCTCTATCAAAACCTTTTAAAGCTGCAGTTGACCCAATGTTTATAATGTTACCGTAACCTTGAGTAATAAATGGTTTTATAATTTCTTGCGTAAGCATGGTTAATCCAAAAACATTGGTAGCATAAACTGTTTCAAGATCTTCAATTGTAATCTCTCCTAATCTAGGGAAAACACCAATTCCGGCATTGTTAATTAAGGCATCCATTTTCCCTTCAAGTAAAATAAAAGCTTCTCTAGATTTTGCAGGAATAGACTTTAAGTCACTAATATCAAAGAGTAGGGGGATTGCCCCAATTTCTTTAGCAACTCTATTTAGTTTTTCTTCATCTCTACCAGTAATTACAACATTGGCACCTTGCTCAATTAATTGTTTGGCTGTTTCTTTTCCTATACCTGAATTTCCTCCAGTAATTAATACGTTTGCTCCTTTGATTTCCATATCTATTTTTTATTTAAGCTTCTTAAACCTTCGTATACGACTACGCTTACAGCATTTGCTAAATTTAAACTTCTAATGTGATTACTGTACAAAGGTATTTTATATGTATGTTCTTTATTTTTTTCTGTAAGTTCTTTAGGTAAACCTACAGACTCTTTTCCAAAAACGAAAAACATATTGTCTTCAAAATTGATATCCCAATGTGATTTTTCTCCATGACTAGAAAAATAAGCCATTTTTGCCTCTGGATTTTTTTCATAAAACGCTGCAATACTTTCGTATTCGAATATGTTAACGTGTTGCCAATAATCTAATCCTGCACGTTTTAATCGAGCATCTGTAATTTCAAAACCAAAAGGTTTTACTAAGTGTAGATTGCTACCTGAAGCCAAACTCAAACGGCCTATATTCCCTGTATTGTTGGGGATCTCTGGTTCTATTAAAACAATATTAAACGCCATAATTTCTTAAATATCAAAAATAGAAAATAATCTTTGCTTTAAACTTTTGAAATAGATTAAGTAATATATTTTTTCTATTTTTAAAAAATAAGAAAACAAAACTATGCGCTATTTTAATAAAGTATTTATACTCCTTTTTATATTACTTCTATCTCTAGGATGTTCTAAAGAAGAAGAGAAGGTTAATCCCTATGTTCCTGGTTCATATTCAACTGTTAATACTGGTAATACTGGAGGATCAAATTCAAATAATTGTACTACAATAGTTGCTTTGGGTACAATTACGCATAATGGAATTACTTATAAGATTAATGCACTTTCTGGTTCTAGCAATACTGTTGTTGGTGTAGAATGGGTAAACCTTTCAGGAGATCCTTTTCCAGCTAATTACTCTATGGAGTTTATTCAGGTTTTTAATGGTAATACTTGTCACCAGAGCTCAAGTTCGTCTGAGCTTACACCTACTTTTGGTAAATTTTATCAATTTAGTAATTTACCAACATGGTCTAATAACTCTAGTGTAGTCGTAAAGGTTCATATTAAATTAGATGGTGTTTCTTATTATTTAGAAGATTTTACTTTTAATCAATAGGATACAAAATTTACAGAATAATTAATTATATAATTTATGGTTTATTTCAAATGGTTAACATTAAGCTTTCTTATTTTTTCTTTTACTTTTTATGGATGTTCTAAAGATGAAGAAACTCTTGGTACTGGTACAGCAGCGAAACTACAATGCACTCCAGTTGTGTCACAAGATACAATTACTCACAATTCAATTAAATATATTGCGGTAGCAAATTCTGGAATAAACAATTCTATTGCCATTGAGTTTGTTAATTTGTCTGGAACCTTTGCTTCTAGTTATTCTATGGAGTTTTTGCAAGTACACAATGGCGTTAATTGTTATGAAGATACTACTTCAACAGAATTAGTTGCAATTATGGGGAAGGTATTTAAGTTTGACAATATGCCTGCTTGGTCTATTAATACCAATACTGTTTCAAAAGTTCATGTAAAACTTGATGGAACATCATACTATATTGAAGACTTACAATTGAATCAGTAGATCTTCTGACTTATTTACTTTTCCAATAGGCATATCTTCCAGAAGGATATTCCCAATTCGAATTCTTACTAGTCGTAGTGTAGGGAAACTGACTGCAGAAGTCATTTTGCGTACTTGTCTAAATTTACCTTCACGTAAAGTAATACTAACCCAAGATGTAGGTCCATGCCGTTCATCTCTTATCTTTTTACTTCTTTCGGGGAAATCTGGAGCGGAAGCCAGTAGACTTACTTTACAAGGTTGAGTGGTGTACTTTTTGCCTTCAAAACCAATTTCTACACCGTTTTTCAAATGTTCAATAGCTTCTTCAGTTATTGCTCCATCTACCTGGGCGTAGTATTCTTTTTCTATTTTACTACTACAGATATGATTGCTTAGTTTTCCGTCTGTTGTTAATAAAAGAAGTCCTTCAGATTTTTCATCCAATCTACCAATAGCCATTATTCCTTCCGGGAAATCACCCAATTCTCCCAATAGTTTTTTGGAATTCTTTTTAGGTCCATTGTTTACAAATTGGCTTAAATAACCATAAGGTTTGTAAATTTTATAATGATGATGTTTTTCTTTAGGTATTTCCACTTATAATTTTGTAAACCAATTCTTTAGTCATTTTTTGTCCGGCAGATTTAGTTCTGATATCTTCAAACAAAAATTTAAAATCGCAACCTGTTTTATAAGCACTACAGCCGTAAGCAGTTTTTCCTTTTATTATGTTTCCCTTCTTACATTTCGGACAAACCATAACATCAGTAGAAGCAGTTTTAGATGCTGCTCCTTTTAAAGCAAATTCATATTGGTCGTTAAAGACTACTGTACCATCTACCTTTCCAGTATCGCCTTTAAATCCTTTAAGCTTAACCGTACTTCCTTTAGTTATTAGTCGTACCAGTTGTTTTTCGGATATTTTTTTACCCATAAAAGCAAAAGGCATCCTAAAGTTACAACCCTCTTTAAATTGGCTACAACCATATAGATTCTTACCTTTTAGAATAGTTCCTTGTTTACATTTAGGGCATTGTTGAGTAGTAATGTCAGTACTTTTTTTAGCCGTTTTTTTCTTTGTAGGAGTTTTTGCAGTGTCTGTGTAAGTAATGTTAGCTCTTTGCTCCATTCTTACTTCATAAACCAAAGCATCTACCATGTGCTTCATGTTTTTGATAAACGTACCGGCTTTATAGTTTCCTTGTTCTATGTCTTTTAGCTGTTTCTCCCATGTACCAGTAAGTTCAGCAGAAGTTAACATTTTGTTTTGTATTGTATCAATCAATGCTATACCTGTAGATGTTGGAACCAACAATTTCTTTTTCCTTGCAATGTATTTTCGCCTAAACAGTGTTTCTATAATGTTTGCTCGGGTAGAAGGTCGTCCAATACCATTGTCTTTCATTAAATCTCTTAGCTCTTCATCATCCACCTGTTTACCTGCAGTTTCCATTGCCCTAAGTAAGGTTGCTTCAGTAAACATCTTAGGAGGTTTCGTTTCCTTTTCTAAAAAGGAAGGTTGGTGTGGTCCTTTTTCTCCTTTGGCAAAGCTAGGGAGTAGGTCGGCATCTTTATTATCATCAGCCTCTGAGCTGGACGAAGCCTCAAATACAACTTTCCAACCTTTCTCTAGTATTTCTTTTCCTGTAGTTCTAAAAGTTACTTCATCAGCTTTACCGATAACTGCAGTATTACTTACTTTACAATCATCATAAAATACAGCGATAAAGCGCTTAACAATAATATCATAAACCTTACGCTCGTATTCTCCCATATGGTTTTGGACTCCCGTTGGAATTATAGCGTGGTGATCCGTTACTTTTTTATCGTTAAAAACTTTGGTAGATTTTCTAATCTTTTTACCCAGTAAAGGTTGTGTAAGCGTAGCGTAGTTGGTTAAGTTTTGTAGTATCCCATGAACTTTAGGGTAAATGTCTGTAGGTAAAAACGTAGTATCAACCCTAGGGTAAGTCACTACTTTTTGTTCATAAAGCTTTTGAACCGTTTTTAATGTATCATCGGCAGAATATCCAAACTTGGTATTGCAATAAACTTGTAAGCCCGTTAAATCAAATAATTTAGGGGCATATTCTTTACCATCTTTCTTTGTTACTGAAACAATTTCGAAATCACTTTCTTTTACTTTGTCCGCTAAAGATTGTCCTTCATCTTTATTTAAAAAACGACCTTCCTCACAATTAAAAAGCGTTTCACGATAGAGTGTTTGTAATTCCCAGAAAGGTTTTGGTTTAAAATTCTCGATCTCCTTAAAGCGATTAACCACCATTGCTAAAGTAGGGGTTTGAACCCTTCCGATAGAAAGCATTTGTTTATACCCTCCATGTTTTAAGGTATATAAACGGGTAGCATTCATTCCTAATAGCCAATCGCCAATCGCTCTAGAAAAACCGGCATAGTATAAATTGTCATAATCTGCTGCCGGTTTTAAGTTTTTAAAACCTTCTGTAATTGCTTCTGATGTTAAGGATGAAATCCATAAACGTTGAACTTCACCTTTGTATCCTGCTTGATCTATAACCCAGCGTTGTATCAATTCTCCTTCAGTCCCAGCATCCCCACAATTGATCACCAAGCTAGCCTTATCAAACAATCCTTTTACAATCTTAAATTGTTTTTGAATTCCACCATTTTTGGTCACTTTAGTTTTAAATTTATCAGGCAACATTGGTAAGTTGTTTAAGTTCCAACTTTTCCATTGTGGTTTATAATCATGTGGTTCTAATAGCGTACAAAGATGTCCGAAGGTGTATGTAACTGCATAACCATTTCCTTCAAAATAGCCATCACGCTTAGTACTTGCTCCTAAAATAGAAGCAATTTCTCTAGCAACACTTGGTTTCTCGGCTATACAGACTTTCATTTTATCTTTAATTACGAAGCAAAATACGAGATTCTACAATAGAATAAAGGAATAACTTATTGAGGTTTTTAACAATTGACTATTGAAATTAATTGAAAGAGATTTCGTTAACAGCCTAAGTAATATTATCTTTGTATCAAATTTTAAAAATCATTTCAATAAAATGGCTAAGTCACAACAATCATTCAACAAGAAAGAAAAAGAGAAAAAACGTTTAAAAAAACGTGAGGATAAGAAGAAAAAAGCAGAAGAAAGAAGAGAGAATTCTGCAGGTGGAGGATTGGATAATATGATGGCGTATGTTGATGAGTTTGGAAACATTACGGATACTCCGCCAGATCCAACGGTTAAAAAGACCAAGATTAAAGCAAGTGATATTGAAATAGGAATTCCTAAGAAAGAAGCTTCAGAAGAATACAACGGACCATTAGAGGGTAGAGTTGATTTCTTTGATACATCTAAAGGTTTTGGATTCATTATCAACACAAGAAATCAAGAGAAATATTTTGTTCACGTTAGTCAATTGATTGATTCTATTGAAGAAGGGAATAAAGTTACTTTTGAATTAGAACAAGGTTTAAAAGGAATGAACGCTGTAAAGGTGCAAAAAATATAATTGAGGAGTTTATTGTGACTGCTTGAAGCTGGAAGTCCGAAGCTGGAAGAAAAATCTTCTATCTTCGGACTTCTCGCTTATAACAAAACCATAACTATGAGTACTTTCGAACAATTTGGTTTATCTAAGCAACTTAACTTTGCGATTAAAGATCTAGGTTTTAAACAACCTACACCAATTCAATCAGAAACATTTAATGTTATTCTTTCAGGTAAAGATGTTGTTGGTATTGCGCAAACTGGTACAGGGAAGACTTTTGCTTTTATGTTACCAATATTACAGGAACTAAAGTTTTCTAAACAGATGAATCCAAGAATTTTGGTTTTAGTTCCAACAAGAGAATTGGTTATTCAGGTTGTAGAAAATATAAATAGTTATGCCAGTTATATGAATGTTAGAGTTGTTGGTGTTTATGGAGGTGCCAATATTAATACTCAAAAGCAAGCTATTTTACAAGGTTGTGATATTGTTGTAGCCACTCCAGGAAGACTTTATGACCTGACTTTAAGTAGGGCATTAAAACTTAAGGGTATTAAAAAATTAGTGATTGATGAAGTTGATGTGATGCTTGATCTTGGTTTTAGATTTCAACTCACCAATATTTTTGAATTACTACCAGAGCGTAGACAGAACATTATGTTTTCTGCTACCATGACTGATGAGATCGATATCTTGATTGATGATTTCTTTTTTCAACCTGAAAAAGTTGCCATTGCCTTAAGTGGAACTCCTTTAGATAATATTGCTCAAACCTGTTATCAGGTAAAAAACTTTTACACTAAAGTAAACTTGTTAGGACACCTTTTAAGAGATAAAGAAGAGTTTAATAAGGTTTTGGTGTTTGTTGCCAATAAAAAGAGTGCTGATAGGTTGTTTAAGGTGTTAGAGGAAGAGTTTAGTGATGAAATGGGAGTGATACACTCAAATAAATCTCAGAATTATAGAAACCGCTCTATAGAACAGTTTGATAATGGTAAGAATAGAGTCTTGGTTTCTACTGATGTAATGTCTCGTGGATTGGATTTAGACAAAATATCGCATGTAATAAACTTTGATACTCCTAACTTTCCAGAAAATTATATGCACCGTATCGGTAGAACGGGTAGAGCAGAAGAGGAAGGGAAAACGATTTTATTTTTCACAAAAGAAGAAAGAGCGTTTAAAGAAGGGATTGAAAAGTTGATGGATTTGAAAATAAAACAACTTCCTTTTCCAACAGCTGTAGAAAAATCTGCAGAATTAACTCCAGAAGAAAGACCTGAAGAAGGAGAGACTAAAAACTATAACAGAAACAACAAGAAAGAAGAGAGAGGAGCTAGTTTTCATGAGAAGAGTGCTAAGAATAGTAAAGTTAATTTAGGTGGTTCTTACAAGAGAGAAATAAAAACAAAGTTTAAAAAGCCCAAGACTAGAGGGGATAAGAATGTTAATAGAGGCAAGAAAAGAAGATAAATTTGAGTAAAAGGGCGTTAAAATCATATTTAGGTGAACTCACTAAAAAACAACTGCAAGAGCAGGTGTTAGATTTGTACACTCGATTTAAACCTGTTAAAACCTATTACAATTTTGTATTTAATCCAAAAGAAGAAAAGCTTTTGGAAGATGCTAAATTTAAAATTTCAAAAGAATATTTCCCTGTAAATACACGTAAACCCAAAACAAGGAGGTCTGTAGCGCATAAAATTATTAAACACTATATACAACTTGGTGTTGATCCTTTTGTACTTGCAGATGTTATGCTGTTTAACATTGAAGTGGCTCAAAAATATACTGCCGAAAAACTGATTAAACAAGATTCATTTTATGCCAGTATGCATAAAAGCTTCACTGAAGCCATCAGTTATATTGAAAGTAATGGTATGCAACCAGATTTTCAATTTCGTATTGCTAAGGTTGTAAAAACTGCGGATGAACAAGACTGGATAAATTCTGAAGCTTTTAAGAATTTATTAGAATAAGTTTTATCACTTCAATCAACCAAATAATATCAGAAATCACGAATGCTACAACTTCTCAAGAGGTTGAGCAAATTCAATCTTTATGGAGTGGCTATGGAATGATATCAAGATATGAGTTAACAGAAAGCGACCTTAAAACTGTTGTTGTTAAAAACATTATTTTGCCCAATGAAACAAATCATCCAAGAGGTTGGAATACAAAAACCTCACATCAACGTAAAATAAAATCTTACCAAGTAGAAACAGAATGGTATAAACATTTTTCAAATTTATGTACTCCTGAATGTAGAGTTCCTAAATGTTATGGGATTCAAAATTCTGGAGAAGAGCAAGTTATTGTTTTAGAAGATTTAGATGCTGCTGGGTTTCCTATTAGAAAGTCGACATTAACCAAAAATGAAGTAAAAGTTTGTTTAAAATGGCTCGCTAATTTTCATGCTACTTTTTTAAATGTAGAGCCTCAAGATTTGTGGAATGTAGGAACATATTGGCATTTAGCTACTCGTCCGGATGAACTGAAAGAGATGAATGAAACACCTTTAAAACAAGCGGCACCCATGATAGATGAGATTTTAAATAATTGTCAATATAAAACCTTTGTTCATGGAGATGCGAAGGTTGCTAATTTTTGTTTTTCTGAAGATGGAACTAAAGTAGCTGCTGTAGATTTCCAATATATTGGTGGTGGTTGTGGAATGAAGGATGTTGCTTATTTATTAGGGAGTTGTTTAACGAGTAACGAATGTAAGATCTACGAACAAGAACTTTTAGCGTTTTACTTTAGTACCATAAAAAGTGTTTTAAGTAAAAATGGTAAGGATACTATTTTTAAGGAATTAGAAAAGGAGTGGCAATCTCTTTATCCTGTTGCTTGGGCAGATTTTACCCGTTTTTTAATGGGATGGATGCCAACTCATCAAAAAGTAAATGAATACGGTAAAATTCAAGTTGAAAAGGCGTTAGAAATGATTAATAACAAGGATTAGACTTTGTTTAAAGCATCTAATAAGGTTTCGCTTTTATTGATCCCCATTTTCTTTCTAATACGGTACCTGTAAGTATCTACACTTCCTGAAGATACATTTAGTAGTTCAGCAATATCTTTAGAAGAAAAGTTTAACTTTAAAAGAGAACAGACTTTCTTTTCACGGTTAGAAAGACTAGGGTGTTTATTGGATAAATTAAATTGAAAAGATTGTTCTAATTCAATAAGTTTCTCATCCAATTCAATGTTCTCAGATAGTACAAAAGGATTTAATTGATCTACATCCTTATTGTCTTTTAGTTGTTTCTTAACATTCTTAAGAATTTTGTTTTTCTCAATAATGTCTATCGCAAAACCTGTTAACTCACTATCTCTTTGATGGATTTGATAGTTTAATCGTTCTACTTTTCTTTTGTGGTTTAAATAGACAATTAATCCTCCGAGAAGAAGTATGATAACAATAGCGATTAATAAAATCAATTTGTTTCTGTAGGATAGCTCCTCTTCTTGATAGGCCAGTATCTGGTTTTCTTTTTGTTGCGTTTCAAATAGAGCTTGGAATTTCTTATACTTTTCTTCACTCTTGTCATTGTAAATGGAATCAGTTAAGAGCAGTTGTAATTCCATTAGCTCTATTGTTTTAGTAAAATCACCTAAATTTTTATAGCATCTAGATTTTGATTCTATATTTCGTAGTAGCAAGTCTCCAACCAGTTTTCCTTCTGCAGTTGTTTCACATTTTTTTAATAGTTCAAGGGCCTCTTTATAGTCTTTAAATTTAATTTTTGCATCACCATAAGCTTGGTATATTTCTGCTTTTATAATTAGACCAGTATTGTTGGCGTAGAACAAGGCTGAATCCATTAATCTATAAGTTGTTGCTTCATCTTCATCATTATAAGTTTGAGCAAGGTTAGCGAAAGCAGAGCTAAGCATTTTTTTACTACCATTTTGCTGAATTATTGCTAATGCTTCATGATACATCTCTCTACTTTCAACTAGTTTGTCACTTGAACTATATAAGTGAGCTAGTCCCATTAAACATCTAGATAGATATTGTGTTTCATTAATTTTTTTAAATATGGGGATTGATTTGTCAAAATATTCTTCAGCTTGTGTGAAATCTCCTTTAATTAGATACAGTTCAGCGATATCAGAATAAATTAAACCTATATTTTTTTCGTTATTAACTTGCTCAAAAAAGGTGAGGGCATTTATATAGCAGCTAAGTGACTTGTCGTAGTCTCTTAAGTTTACGTGGGCAACCCCCATAGTTCTAAAAGCAGTTCCTTGAACATTCAGGTTTTGGATAACCTTCGCATTCTCTTTAAGTTCCTTTGCATACTTTAAACTAAGTGTTGGATTAACGAAAGCATAGTGTTGAGAAAGTTGATGATAAATGGTTGTTAGTTCTTCTTTAGGGATTTTGTTTTTCTCTAAGACTAAAATCTCAAGACTATCAATATTCAATTGAGCATGTAGGAAACATACCGGTAGTAGTAGTATAAATAACAACCTTAATCTAAACATCATCTCCCAAAGATATAGAAAAACTGGTTAGGACTGTTCAGATTAGTTTAGATAGCTTGATAGCTTTAAGTCTTCTGATTTACAGTGTTTTAATGTCGATTGTTGAGATCTTGTTCAGATGTCCGTGAGTACTTGTGGAGATTAAATCGCTCTAAACAATTTAGATCTGGTTCATCTTTGTATAACGAAAAATCTATACGTATGAACTATTTTAAATTAACACTATTATCCTTCTTATTATTTTTAGTTGATATTTCATATTCAACAACTACTTACACAATTGGTGCGACAGGAACCTACTCATCCATAGCAGCTGCTTGGGCAGCTTTTCCATCACCAATTACTGATGATTACGTTTTGGAAATAAAAACAGATTACGTTCAAGAAAGTATTCCAATTAATTTAACAGCAGTAAATGGTGCGAGTTCAACCAATACAATAATTATAAGGCCAGAAACCGGAAATACGGGATTAACAATATTTACATCTTTTACTTTTGATCTAGCCGTTTTTTATTTTGATGGAGCAGATTATGTTACTATTGATGGTAGACCAGGAGGGGTTGGATCTGCAACAGACCTAACAATTACACATTCTGCTACAGGAATGTATTCTTCTTTTGCACCTGAAGAGCCAGCAGCTATTGTATTTATTAATGATGCTACAAACAATGTTGTTAAATATTGTAATTTAAAAGGAGAGGCTGATGCTTCTACTGGTACAAATGTTGCTTTAGGTGGAGTGGTACAATTTAGAACTGGAGTAACAACAGGAAACAGTAACAATACAATAGATAACTGTAAAATTACTCAAGATGCCTCTATACCGGATTGCCTACTGTATTCTAGTGGAACTGTTGGTGCAGAAAATCAAGATAATACCGTTAGTAATTGTGAGTTTTTTGAGTCAAGATATTATTACATTAGATTAGAAGATAATAATGATAGTTGGTCATTTTTAGGCAACAGTTTTTATCAAGGAGCTACAGTTGCGGGTGGAGGTTCTAAAAGACATTTGTATATGCTTTATGTTAGTGATGGGGGAGGTTATACAGTTACAAATAATTATTTTGGAGGAAAAGCAGCAAATTGTGGAAGCACAGCTTATGTTTTAAACAATTACTCTATAAAAGGGATTTATTTTGATTCAGGAGTAAATGGAAGCAATATAATTTCTAGTAATACTTTTTCTAATTGGGATATAAGCATGACTTCAAATGCAGGAACAGCAACTACAGGAGATGTTTTGGAGTGTATTTATGCAGGAGGTTCTGCTAACTACACTATTGGCTCTTCTGGAAATGGAAATGTTTTTGGATCTAGTGTAGGTACAGCAAGTATTGATATAGAAACGAATAGTAATGGCGCGAAAAGAAATTTTGAAGGAATAACACATTCATCTTCTGGAACAAGCTCAATTGCCTACAATACGTTTGGTGATATTTTAATTCAATCTGGTGGTAGTAGTGCTGCAGCAGATTTTAAAGCAATTAACAATACCAATGGAAATACTACAATAGCTTACAATACAATTGGTCATGCAAATTCTGCAGCAAACATTGTAATTCAAAACAGTGTTACATATGGAACAGGAAATACCTATTATAACTTGATAACAAATTCAAGTAATACTGCTGGTAATATCAGTAACAATACTTTTCAAAATATAACTGATTTAATTACATCAGCTTCATACAGCACTGGTGAAAACTACATGATTGGATTAGGGGGGAGTGGAACACATACTGTAGTTAACAACACCATTGGGAATGCCAATGCAGGAAATATGGATTTTGATAGAAGGTATGATAATTCAGTATTTTATTGTTACGGGTCAGGTTCATACAACATAAATAACAATAACGTCCAAAACTGGGATTTCTCTAATGCTTATTCAAGAGTTAAAATGCTTTGGAATGATGATGTTGGCAATAGTCTTTCAGCAACCTATAACACTTTTAAGAATATCAATTTTACCAATACAGGAGGATGGCAATATGTTGCATATATCGCATATTATGAAGATGGGGGTAGGTATTTCTCTAACAATACTGTAGAAAATGTTTCTTCTACAGGTTTATTTACTGCTTTTTATGGAGAAGATTATAATGGAACTATGTATGTTGAAAATAATACAATTGGAGGTACAAGTGCTAATAGTATTGTTGCTGATTACGCTGCCACTTACTCAACATCTGATAATGACAGAGCACGTGAAGAACCAATGATATTTAGATTTATAGGGAGAGATGCTGATATTGGTAATACCAACACAGGGGTAACTGTTTATTGTAATGGAAACACTTTTCAAAACATTACTTACCCAAATGCAGGTACTTTAGGTGGTTACATTATTAACTTACAAGATAGACATAGGTTTACAAATCAAATCAACAATAATATTTTTAAAAACATTAGTTATACTGGAGTTAATTATGGCAATAGTGTAACTACATCAACACCATCATATACAGCAGTTGGTTTGGCTTGTATAAACGTATCATATTCTCACGATGGTAATTTGTCAGGTAGATCAAATAACGACACTCAAATCGAAATAATAGGTAATACAATATCAGATATTGATGTGAATAGCCACTTTTTTGGCATACGAAATTCAACTGTTGGTCAAACAACAATTGAAGACAATATTATTGGGTCTACAGATGATAATAATATTACGAGTCTTGGTGGTGATGATGAAATGTTTGGAATATTTCACTATGGTGGAGCTGGTTCCATAAGTAATAATACTATTCAGGAGTTCGAAAATCAAAACACAACAGGAACCGCAGGGTTTTATGGGATATTTCTTTATTATCCTGGAATATTGGATGTAAATAATAATACGGTTAGAGAAATTGATTTAAATATTTTATCTGGTTATGTAACAAGTGGGGTATACTGGAATAGTAATGATGTGTCTGGTTCAAATAATTTTATTGGGAATACTATAAAAGACATTCATTTTACAAATGCAGCGAGTACTCAATGTGAGTTCTATGCTGTACATATAGATGATGTAGATGGTGGAGGGAATTTTAAAAAGAATTACATTGGAAATTGCTCTTTTGCAGGGAATGCAACCTCTTCTAAAGGGTTTTATGGTGTTTATAATGAAGATGATGGTTTATGGGATTTTCATAACAATGTAATTCTCTGGGATAATGATAATGTTGACGGACAAGCATATTATTTCTACTGTATGAGAGATAATGGTTCGGCTGCAAATACGTGGTATCATAATACTATGTATGTATCTGGAACACATACTGGAGGATCAACAAGTAGTTGGTCTGTTGGTTTAAGACAAGCCAATTCTTCGTCAATTAATTATAATAATGTGTTTAAAAATGATAGGACAGGACCTGGGAATGAGTACTCGTTTTATAGAACAGCAGGAACATTAACATATAATTATTATGAAGGAGGGAATACAAATGGAACTAGTAGTTTGAGTAATACAGCAGCTGTAGGAACTATAACAATTGATGCTAATGGTTATGTAACTAATGATCCTAATTTGCATGTAGAGGATGCTGGTATGGATTTATTTACGGGGGCTACGGTAATTGATGATAAAGATAATGTTACAAGGGATGTAACTCCTTGGAGAGGCGCTTTTGAAGCACCATCAATTTTACCAGTAGAATTGTCAATTTTTACTGCTTCAACAGAAGATAATAAAACGGTTGATTTAGCTTGGATAACTTTAACAGAGATAAATAATGATTTTTTTACAGTTGAAAGGTCTCAGAATGGGATAGATTGGGAAACATTATTGACTGTTACTGGAGCTGGAAACAGTCAACAACTAATTTCTTACTTAGATATAGACTTGACCCCTTTTAATGGAATATCTTATTACCGTTTAAAGCAAACTGATTTTGATGGGAACTATACGTATTCAGAAATAAAATCTGTTTTTATAAATACTTCTGTTACTGAAATTGGTTATTACCCAAACCCTGTTAAAAATAGTTTAACAGTAATTAATCTAGAAGATCATAAAGAGATACAATTGTTTGACCTAGCTGGTAGAGAAGTTAATATATCACCAATATCCAATTTAAATAAAGTAACAATAGACATGACAACTGTTGCTGTTGGATCTTATATTCTAAAAACTAGTAAAGGGACAATCAAAATAGTGAAAGATTAATTTTTGAATTCAAATGTTAAATAGAATCGAAATATTTATCAATGTAAATGGGCAGCTAAAGCCAATTACTGACTTTAGCAAAGAACAGCTACTAAAGGTGAAAGAGTGGTACATTAAAGAAAATGCTCGTTTAACAATTAAATCTATTCCGCAATTAAAATCAGATTAATGAAAAAGATAGTTAACACACTTTATGAAACTTTATATTTGAGTAGTAACGAGGTTACATTTACAGAAAAGATACTGGTCTCGATTATTACAATTTTGGTTTTAGGCTTTTGTTGTAGTCTATTTTTATCATTTGAATTGGCAGAAATATAATCAGTTTAATAGCTTAACAATTCAGAAACTGCTCCTTTAAATCTGGCTTTAGTCAATGTGTTTAAAGCAATGTTTTCAACTTTATTTTCTCCAATAACAATCTCCTTGTAACCAAGAATAGCGTTGTTATCTTTTACAGAATAAGCCAATAACAATACTTTTTCTCCAGTTGGTATACCAGCGGCTTCGTATTGATCTTTATGATTAGAGTTGGCATAAACTGGCAGCACAGAGTTTATGTTTCTAAATACTAAGCGCACAACCATCTCATCAGCAGAATTAACTCGAACTATTAAAGGTGAAGTGTTTTTTGTTTCGTAAAAACGATCACAATTAATCCAACCTAATTTACCAGCAGAAAGCTCATAGAAGTTAACAGCCTCTTCATTTTCTGACCAAGAACCATCAAGAATTGCTTCTCCCTCTTCTCCTTTCCATTCGTTGTAGTTTTCAGAGCTAAAAGTAATTTCTGAATCTTTTTCTTCTATTTTTATTTCAACAGTTTCATCCAATTGATAGTTGGCTAAATTATTTCCTCCTACTACCATAGCGGGTTCATTTTTATTGACAATCCAATCAATAATTCCATCCTTTTTACTTCCGTAATAGGTAAACATATCATCGTAAGATTTCTCAAAAGGCATTTCTACAGTATAGAGTTCTCCTTTTTTCAATCTTAATTCTTTATCATCATAAAAAGCTGTAATGTAAAATGAACCTCCAGTTTCTAACATTTTACCATTTGCTTCGGTAGTTAAACCTGAATAAACCAAAGATTTTTTATCTGTGAATTCCCAAATACAAATGTTGATGTTTTTATTTTGAATAGAGACACCAGTTGTAGTTTCAAAAGCGTTAGGAGGGAAGTAAAAAGTATTTCCTTTTGCCGTAATTATAGCCTCATCGATAGAAGGATTAAAACTAAAACATTGTTTACTTTCTTCATCTAAAGTAATCTCTCCACTTGCAGCAAGTATAGATGTTGGTTTATGCAGCCAAAGAATAGGATATTTAGCATTGTATTTCAAAAACATATGTTCTGTTTTAACTTGATGATTTTCTTTGTAATAGTCCATTACTTTAATAGATTTTTCTCTAACTAATCTAGCTAGTTTTTGTGGTTGAAAACGAGATTGTTCTTGTTCGCTAACTAAATGAAAACAATGGTATTTTAAATCATTCATATCATGATAGACATCATTTAAATCTATCATGTTTTTAGCTCCTAATCCTTTAGTTGGGTTAAAAGTTAAAGTTGATTTGTTTGAGCTTTGAGCAGAAATAGAATTAAAAAAAAGGATAGCCGAAATAATTGAAAGTAACTGTTTCATGGAATAGGAAGTTTAAGTAAGTAATGCCTTTGAATAGAAAATCAACGCTAAATAACTGTTTTTTATTGCGTTACTTTGTCATGTAGAACATTTGACTTATGAAATTAATACCATCAACATTAAATGATATTCCTAGAATAATGGAAATCATAAAAGATGCTCAAAACTATTTAGCAAGCTTAAATATAGATCAATGGCAAGATGGCTACCCAGATACTAAGCAGATAGAACTTGATATTGCTAATGAAGATAGTTATTTAGTGTTAGATGAATCGGAAAAAATTATTGGAACAACAGTTTTTACCTTTAAAGAAGAACCAACTTACAATCAAATTGAAGGAGAGTGGATTACTGCAGAAGATTCAATCTATGGAGTTATTCATAGACTTGCTGTTGATGACAACTATAGAGGTGTAGGCTTAGCAAAATATGTATTCGATGAATGTGAAAAAAGGGTTAAAGACAATCAAATTAAGAGTTTAAGAATAGATACTCATAGAGGCAATAAAGGGATGCAATATATGCTTAAGAAAAGAGGGTATGAGTACTGTGGAGTAATAATCTTAGATAGTGGTGCAGAACGATTAGCTTATGAGAAAATAATAATAGACTAACTTTTAAATATTATTGAACAACAAACCTTATTGTTCGCATTCTATTCCCATTAGATACTTTAAGAAAGTACATGCCATTTGCTAACTTATAATTTAATTCTTGTTGGTAGTTCTTTTTATTGATATAGATGTTTTCTGACACTAATGATTTTCCCATGATATCAATAATCTCTAGCGTTAAACTTCCATATTCATAATTGTGAATAAAGAGATTGAAAATTCCATTATTCGGGTTAGGATATACGCCTAAATTTAGAGATTCAAAGTTTAATCCGTTTACATCAACAGTTGATAGTGTGTCTATCACTAATTCAGTTTTCCAAACACCTCTGCCAAAAGTTGCAGCGTAAATAACACTATCAGTATAATTGATGTTTAAATCAGATACGATAACGTTTGGTAGATTGGTATTGTAAGGCAACCATGATGTTAAAGTATCATTACTATAATAAACACCTATATCTGTTCCAACATAAACGGTATTGTAATAAGAATCATCTTGATGAGCAATACAGTGTGTTGGTAAGTTGGGTAAATCATACGTAATATTACTCCAATTAACACCACCATCAGTTGTGTGGTAGACATGGTTTCCTGCTTCAAAACCAGCTGTGGTAACCCAAACACTTAGCGGATCATTATTGTCTACTTCTACATTTGTAAAATACAATTTATCAGGCAACCCTGATGTTCTATTGGTCCAAGTTGCACCGCCATTACTAGTAGCCCAAAATTCACTTAACTGGTTGTAAGAGTGATAAATCCTTTTGGCAACATAAATGTTAGAAGTGTTTGATTGCGCTACATTAAAATGAGAAATTGGAGCAGGAACTGTAGCTCCTGGCATAATAGAAAAGTTAGAAAGTGGAGTTAAAAAATCATTTCCTGGTGCTGCACTATATAAGTTTCCGAATCCACCATAAACTAGATTGGTATTTCCGGGTTCGTACATAAAAGGAGTAACCCATTCACCATCTTCATTGGCAGGTTTGTTCATTTGAACAGAAGTAGAGCCTCCGTCCCAAGAATATAAAATTCTACCATATTGACTAGAACCTAAAATTATATTCGGATTAGTAGGATGGAGGGCAGTATGCATTCCGTCTCCACCAAAAAGATTAGACCAATTGTTATTGTTGTTAAAATAGGTCGCATTGTCTTGGGCACCAGCAGAAAAGTTTCCAGAATTTCCTTCACTAACTCCAATGCTGTAAAATGAGCTCGTTTGCATTCCATCACTAATGTATTCCCAATTTGTAGGCCAAGTATACCCTGGTGTATTGTTGGCATCAAACCAAGAACCTATTTGGATATTACTTGTACGCACCAAACCACCGTCATTACATACATAGAATTTATTGTCTAAAGGATTGTATTTAAATTGATGTTGATCTGCATGCAATCCTGGTCCGGCTCCATCATACCATAATGAGACACCATCAAAAGTGTTTCCACCATCAATAGATCCCCAAACATTTACACCTCCAGTATAAATTTTGTTTTCATCTAAAGGATCTACTAATAATGATAGGTCGTAAGTTCCTTGGCCTCCAGTTCCTGTTCCATCAAACCACTCTAAAATATTAAGGCCTGCAGCATTACTATAATTCCAATTAAGACCTCCATCTAAAGAAGAATAGACACCATAAAACCCTCTATCATAATTACAAGCTAAAGCATAAATATGATTTGAATTGGTTGGAGCTACAGCAACTTCTATTCTTAGCACAGTGTCTCTTGCTGGGATTCCTGTATTTAAGGTAGTCCATGTATCACCAAAATCGGTAGACTTCATAATTCCTGCGGTACCTTGATTCGAATTTTTTAGATAACCTGTTGTTGAATAAAGGGTGTAAGGGTCATTTGGATCTGACTCAATATCCCAAATTAAGCTATCGTGTTTTTGTGTCCAAGTGGTTCCACCATTTTTAGACAACCATATACCACTTACTCCTGCGGCAACTAAACTATCAGGGTTGTTAGGATTTATAATTACTCTTCTCATTAAAGAGCCGTCTAATTGTGCCATTTGATACGTTAACCCTGTAGGGGCCCAAGTTGCTCCTCCATCAGTAGATTTATAGACACCAAGACCATAATGAGAATGTCTTTTTCTATCATCTAAATTTAAAGCAACATCCATATATGCGTAATCACCAACACAGATATAAATATTGTCTGTATTGGTTGGATCCACAGCAATGTCACTAATTCTCAAAATGGGTAAATCGTCAGTCAAAGGCGTCCAATTGGCTCCGCTATCAGTAGTTTTCCAAACGCCACCTTGTGCAACACCTACCCAAAAAGTATTGGCATCAGTAGGATGGAAGGCAATACAATTTATTCTACCCATTCCTTTGGTTAATGATGATGTAGCTCGTTGAGTTGGTCCAACAGGAATCCATCCAGCAGCTTTTTTTCCTTGATTTGATTGTTTTTCGGCAGCAACTCTTTCTGCTTCTTTAAAAAATACTGACCCATCATAGAATTCGCCTTCCGGATTAACTCTTTTTTTGTATTCATCAAGCCAACGGTGTTGGTACTTCCAGCCTTTAGTAGTCTCCATTTCTGAGCGGTTTACACTGCGCTCAATTTGTTGCTCTGTTTTAGTAAATGATGAATTTTCTTGTGCGTAACCATTCATCAATAGAATGGAAATAAGAGAAAGGGTAATTAGTTTTCTATAGTTCATCTTGGTCAATAATTATGTCTATATAATGCTCTAAATCCTTAATGGATTGAGGTTCTGAATTGTAATATGTTGCTTTCTTTTTAAACGTACTAGTAGTATATTCTAAAACTTTTAACTGCGCACCATTAGCATTATTTCCATAATTGGTTGCTATGTTTGGCCAGTTAATCATCTCTCTTAATCTATTGACTTCTACTAATTCTTTTGGTTTTAAAACACCGGTTTTAACACCAAGATGTTTTACCTTAAAATTGCCTTTGTAATTAAAATTACCTTTTTCGGTTATCGTAATTGTATAAGCTTTACAAACATCTAAACAACCATTTTTTTCAAAAGTAAGTTCCCAAGTGTTATTTACTTGAGTATTGTTTTTACTAGTAGAGCAGGAGTTTATTAAAACAATTCCCAAAAGAATTCCTACTATATTTTTTAGTTTCATGCTTCCCAAATTTAAACTTATTTTTTTAATCAAAATAAATCTGTAGATTTGTCCCAGAATAAAAACAAATGAATTTTATACAATTACATCATCATCATTTTCATACTGGCCCTCAGGCGAGCAGGAGATGATATATGTATAACTTAATAATATTTCAAAACCCGTCTGAGTAAATCAGACGGGTTTTTTGTTTTATAGCCCTAAAGTTTACTCAGATTTATAATTTAAAAAATGAGTAAACTAAAAATTGCAGTACAAAAAAGCGGAAGGTTAAATGAAGACTCTTTAAAACTATTAAAGTCTTGTGGTATTTCTATTGATAATGGTAAAGACCAATTAAAAGTAACAGCGCCTAATTTTCCTTTAGAAATTTTCTACTTAAGAAACTCTGATATCCCACAATACTTAGAAGATGGAGTGGTTGATGTTGCTATTATTGGAGAGAATCTTTTAATAGAAAAACAAAAGGATATCGAAATAATAGAGCGTTTAGGATTTTCTAAATGTAAGGTATCTCTAGCCGTTCCTAAAGAAGTTGAAGATGATTCGTTGAACTATTTTGAAGGAAAGAGAATAGCTACTTCTTATCCAAACACATTAAATAGTTTTTTACAGAAGAATAACATTAATGCTGAAATCCACACCATTTCCGGATCGGTAGAGATCGCTCCAAACATAGGTTTGGCCGATGGCGTATGTGATATTGTAAGTTCAGGAAGCACCTTGTTTAAAAATGGATTAAGAGAAACTCAGGTAATGTTAAAATCTGAAGCTGTATTGGCAAAGTCACCAAAGATTGGAGCTACCCAAGAACAAGTACTGGATAAATTACTTTTTAGAATTAAAGCAGTATTGAGAGCAAAAAATACGAAGTACGTTTTAATGAATTTACCCAATTCTAAAATTGATGAAGTAAGTAAGATATTGCCAGTATTAAAGAGTCCTACAGTACTTCCTTTAGCAGAAGAAGGATGGAGTTCATTACACAGTGTAATTGATGAAAGTAAATTTTGGGATGTAATAGATGAGTTAAAGAATGCTGGAGCAGAAGGTATTTTAATTATTCCTATAGATAAAATGGTATTGTAATGCAGTTATTTAAAAATGTAAATAAAGACAAGTGGACCAGCTTAATAAGCCGACCTACATTAGATAGTCAAGACCTTAATCAAACAGTTCAAACTATTTTGAATAGGGTTAAACAGAAAGGAGATCAAGCAATTAAGGAGTATGCTTTACAATTTGATAAGGTTGATTTGAGTGATTTTTTAGTTGCTGAAACAGAAATAGCAACTGCTAATAACCAAGTTCCTGAAGCACTTAAACAAGCAATTAATGTAGCGAAAGAGAACATTGAAAAATTTCACAATTCTCAAGCTGTAAAAGAAGAGCTTGTAGAAACATCTAGAGGAGTTGAATGTTGGAGAAAATCTGTTGGTATAGAAAAAGTAGGATTGTACATTCCTGGAGGTTCGGCTCCTTTGTTTTCTACGGTGTTGATGCTAGGAATTCCAGCTAAAATAGCCAATTGTAAAGAGGTGGTATTGTGTACTCCCTCTAATGCTCAAGGTGAAGTAAGCCCTGCAATATTGTATGCAGCAAATCTAATAGGTGTAGACAAAATTTATAAAGTTGGGGGAGCTCAAGCAATTGCAGCAATGGCTTTTGGTACAGAAAGTATTGCTCAAACCTATAAAATATTCGGGCCAGGAAATCAATATGTAACAAAAGCCAAAGAATTGGTACAACAAAATGGTGTTGCCATTGATATGCCTGCAGGCCCGAGTGAGGTTTTAGTGATAGCAGATAAAACGGGTAATCCTAAATACATTGCTGCAGATTTATTATCGCAAGCAGAACACGGAGCAGATAGCCAAGCTATCTTATTGTCAAATAATGAAACCATTATTGCTGAGACACTACAAGAATTGAAATTACAAGTAGAAGAGTTGCCTAGAGCGGTAACAGCTAAAAAGGCCTTGCTTAATAGTAAAGCAGTTCTTTTAAAAGATATGGATGAATGTATTGCCTTTAGTAATTTATATGCACCAGAACATTTAATCATAGCATCCGAATTTGCTTCAAATTATGTTGATGATATTGTAAATGCTGGATCTGTTTTTCTAGGGAATTACAGTTGTGAAAGTGCTGGTGATTACGCTAGTGGAACAAATCACACCTTGCCAACCAATGGCTATGCAAGAAATTATAGTGGTGTTTCTTTAGATAGTTTTCAGAAGAAAATCACATTTCAAAAATTAAGTAAAGAAGGGATTCAGGCTATAGGCCCTTCAATAGAAATAATGGCAGAAGCAGAAGAATTGTATGCGCACAAAAATGCTGTAACAGTAAGATTAAAAGACATTAACAATGATTGATTTAAAGAAAATAGTAAGACCTAATATTTTAAATTTAGTAGCTTACTCATCTGCAAGAGATGAATTTAAGAGCGATGATGGTATATTTTTGGATGCCAATGAAAACCCTTTTGGAACGTTAAACCGTTATCCAGATCCTTACCAAAATGCACTAAAAAAGAAGCTCGCTAGATTGAAAGCCATTTCCAAGAATAATATTTTTGTTGGCAATGGGAGTGATGAAGTAATTGATTTGGCGTTTAGAATATTTTGTGAACCTGGAGAAGATAAAGCAATTGTTTTTTCACCGACCTATGGGATGTATAATGTATCGGCAAGCATTAACAATGTTGAATTGATTGATGTTCCGTTGGATGAAAATTTTCAAATTGATTTTCAAACTACAGCCCCTTATTTGAAGGATGATAAAGTAAAACTCATCTTTATCTGTTCACCAAATAACCCTACAGGAAATGTGATCAATAAAAAAGCGATCAGATCTCTTTTGATAGGCTTTAAAGGCATAGTAGTTATAGATGAAGCTTACATTGATTTTACAGATGATACTTCTTACATTGAGATGATTGACCAGTATCCTAATTTAATTGTCTGCCAAACACTGAGTAAAGCATGGGGAATGGCAGCTGTAAGAGTAGGACTGGCTTACACAAACAAATCAATTATAAAGTTGTTTAACAAAGTAAAGCCACCTTACAATGTGAGTCAACCAAATCAACAACAAGCTTTAGAAGCTCTAGAAAATGCTGTAGAATTTGACAATTACATCAACATCATTCTTGAGGAGAGAAAACGTTTAATGACTAATCTAAAAGGATTTGAAGCAGTTAAAAAAGTATATCCTTCAGATGCAAATTTTATTCTAATAGAAGTGTACAATGCCAATCAAGTTTATAAAGATTTAATTGCAGAAGGAGTTATCGTAAGAAATCGAAACAAAATAATTCCAAATTGTATTAGAATATCAATAGGAACAATAGAAGAGAACAATCAATTATTAAAAGCATTAAAGAAAATTAAGTTATGAAAAAAGTACTATTTATAGATAGAGATGGAACCTTAGTAATTGAACCTCCTGTTGATTATCAATTGGATAGTTTAGAAAAACTAGAATTTTATCCTGGAGTATTTCAAGGGTTATCAAAAATTGCAAACGAATTGGATTATGAATTGGTTATGGTTACCAATCAAGATGGGTTGGGTACAGCCTCATTTCCTGAAGATACTTTTTGGCCAGCGCACAATAAGATGCTTCAAGCATTTAAAAATGAAGGAGTTGAATTTGATGAGATCCTTATTGATAAGAGCTTTCCAGAAGACAATGCTCCCACACGGAAACCAAGAACAGGTTTGCTTAATAAATATATTTATGGGGATTATGATTTAGAGAATTCTTATGTAATTGGCGATAGACCAACAGATATTGAATTGGCACAAAATTTAAAAAGCAAGAGCATTTTTATTGGAGAAAATAATGAGGATGCAACGCTTTCAAGTACCAATTGGAGTGAGATTTATCAATATTTAAAAGAGAAGCCTAGAGCTGTTAAAATCAGCAGAAAAACAAAAGAGACGGATATCACTATTGAATTGAATCTTGATGGAAGTGGTAAAGGCTCTTTTGATACAGGTTTAGGTTTCTTTGATCACATGCTGGAGCAGATTGCTAAACACGGAAATATTGATTTAAATGTAGCTGTTAAAGGAGATTTAGAAATTGATGAGCACCACACCATAGAAGATGTAGCACTTACTTTAGGTGAAGCATTTTTAAAGGCTTTAGGTTCTAAGAAGGGAATAGAACGTTATGGATTTTTATTGCCAATGGATGAATGTTTGGCTCAAGTAGGAATTGATTTTGGGGGAAGACCATGGTTGGTGTGGGAGGCAGATTTTAAAAGAGAAATGATAGGAGAAATGCCTACAGAAATGTTCATGCACTTTTTTAAATCATTTACAGATACTGCAAAGTGTAATTTAAACATTAAAGCCGAAGGAGATAATGAACACCACAAGATAGAGGCCATTTTTAAAGCTTTTGCTAAAGCAATTAAAATGGCCAAAACAAAAACAACTAATTATTCAATACCAAGTACAAAGGGAACATTATGATTGCAATAATAAAATACAATGCAGGTAACATTAGCTCTGTTCAAAATGCTTTAAGCCGTTTAGGCTATCAGAGTATTATTACAGATGATGCCGATGAAATATTACGTGCAGAAAAAGTAATATTTCCGGGTGTAGGAGAGGCGAGTTCTGCTATGAAGTATTTGATTGAAAAGAAACTGGATCAAACAATTTTATCCATCAAAAAGCCTATGCTTGGAATTTGTTTGGGGCAACAATTGATGTGTGAATATTCCGAAGAAGGAAATACAACTTGCTTAGGAATATTCAATACACAGGTAAAGAAGTTTCCCAATACGGCCATTGTACCACACATGGGTTGGAATAACTTTACAGCTATAAATGGCGTTCTTTTTAAAGGACTTGAAAATACGAATGATGTTTACTTTGTGCACAGTTACTATGCCGATATAAATGAGCAAACAACCGCAGTTTGTGATTATATACAACCTTTTAGTGCAGCAATTCAAAAGGGTAATTTTTACGCCACCCAATTTCACCCTGAGAAATCGGCAGATATTGGAGAGCAAATTTTAAAGAATTTTTTAGAACTATGAATTTAAATCCAAAAATTGTTCTCGATACACTTTTTGATTTTGTCAGTTCGAGTGTTTCGATAGAATCGAAATGTATCGAGAACAAAAATCAAAAATCACTCGAACAGGCAGTTTTTAAATAAAAAATAAAATGAGAATAATACCAGCAATAGATATAATAGACGGCAAGTGTGTAAGACTCTCTAAAGGAGATTACAATACCAAAAAGATATACAATGAAAACCCTTTAGAAGTAGCCAGAGAATTTGAAGATAATGGCATCAAATACCTACACGTTGTTGATTTAGATGGAGCAAAATCTAAACACATTGTAAATTACAAAGTACTTGAAAGCATTGCTTCTAAAACGAAGCTAACCATAGATTTTGGTGGAGGAATAAAAACAAATGAAGATGTAGATATAGCCTTTAATAGCGGTGCTTCACAAATTACTGGAGGAAGTATAGCGGCTAATAATCCGATTCAGTTTTTAGAATGGTTAAATAAATATGGTGCTGAAAAGATAATTTTGGGGGCAGACTGCAGCGAACGTAAAATCTCGACCAATGGATGGTTAGATAAATCTGATATTGATGTGGTTGATTTTATTAAAGACTATGAGGTGAAAGGAATTAAAAATGTAATCTGTACAGATATTGCTAAAGACGGAATGTTGGCAGGAACCTCTAATGAATTGTATCAAGAGATAATGAGTCAATCAAACATTAATTTAATAGCTAGTGGAGGAGTATCTAATATGGATGATCTTTACCAGTTGATTGAATTGGGATGTGAAGGAGCTATTCTTGGAAAAGCCATATATGAAGGGAACATTAAATTAAAAGAACTACAAGAATTATGTTAAAAAAGAGAATAATACCCTGTTTGGATATCAAAGATGGAAGAACGGTTAAAGGGATTAACTTTGTAGACATCAAAGATGCTGGAGATCCGATTGAATTGGCTAAAAACTATGTAGAACAAGGAGCTGATGAATTGGTTTTTTTGGACATTACTGCTACAATAGAAAATAGATCAACGCTTATTGAATTGGTTCAAAGAATAGCCAAAGAAATCAACATCCCATTTACCGTTGGTGGCGGAATTAATTCGGTAGAAGATGTGGCCAAATTGATAGAAGCGGGAGCAGATAAAGTGAGCGTAAACTCCTCTGCAGTAAAACGACCTGAATTAATTACTGAAATTTCTAATCAGTTTGGCTCTCAGTGTGTTGTGGTGGCTATTGATACTAAATGTATAAATGAAGAATGGAAGGTTTTTGTGCAAGGCGGTAGAACATTAACTCCCTTAAAAACGGTTGAATGGGCCAAGCAGGTTGAGCAATTAGGAGCAGGAGAAATACTGTTAACCTCAATGAATAATGATGGTACAAAAGCTGGGTTTGCTATCGATATTACCAATGAGGTAAGTGCTGCTGTAAACATCCCTGTTATTGCTTCTGGAGGAGCAGGCTCAAAAGAACACTTTAAAAATGTTTTTGAACAAACACAAGCCACAGGAGGATTAGCAGCAAGTATTTTTCACTATGGAGAAATACCAATTCCAGATTTAAAAGAATATTTAAAAGAACAAAAATTAGCAATAAGATAACGTCCGTCATTGCGAACGCAATGTAATGAAGTGAAGCAATCTTCTAGTTTAAAGCGAGATTACTTCGCAGCTAGCAATAACGGATAATAAAAATAAAGATGATGACAATAGATTTTAATAAAGATGAGAATGGTCTAGTACCAGTAGTTATTCAAAACAACAATACCCTACAAGTTTTAATGTTGGGTTATATGAATGAAGAAGCTTTTACAAAAACTCAAAAAGAGCAAAAGGTTACGTTTTTTAGTAGAAGTAAAAACCGTTTATGGACAAAAGGAGAAGAGTCAGGTAACTTTTTAACGGTAAAAGACATACAAATAGATTGTGACAATGATACTGTTTTAATTAAAGCGATACCTTCAGGCCCAACATGTCACACAGGTTCAACCTCTTGTTTTAAAGAAGAAACAGCAAAAGGATTTGTTTATGAACTGGAATCAACTATTAATCAACGTATAGATGAAGATGATGAGAATTCCTATACCAATCAATTGTTTAAGAGAGGAATCAATAAAGTAGCTCAAAAAGTAGGAGAGGAAGCAGTAGAATTAGTTATTGAAGCAAAAGACAATGATGCTAAGCTCTTCAAAGATGAAGCGGCAGATTTAATGTACCACTATCTAATTCTGCTTAAAGCCAAAGGATTTACCTTAAGCGATATTGAAGAAGTATTAAGGTCTCGTACAAAGTAATTGCACCAGGATGAAAGGCTTTACTTATTGTAAATGAGCTGATGCTTGTTGATACAACTCTAAGTCTTTCATTAATGGTTGTAATTTTCTAATGTAAGCACCAAGTTCGTTCAATTTCTTTTGGTCTTTTTTACTAGGAGAAGCAATGTTTGGAACCACTAATTCTGCCATTTGAGAAACATAAGAAAAAACAATTTCTGGAGCTTTAGTAGTCACTTTAAAAGTAGTGGCTTTGGTATCTTGATCTTTTATTATCTTGATTCCTTTTACCTCTTCAGCCAGTCTACTCATTTTAGTAAATGAAACTCCGCACCTTGGAATTTCATATTCTACTGGTTTCTTAAATTTTGTTTTAAGCTGTACCAGCATTAATTTAGAGTATATTTTAAATTTTCCCAATGTTGTAATTTTTGAAGCGTAAAGTTATTAGAATTATCAATGATAATGGATAAGTGTTCAATTGTTTTTATTCAAAATAATTAATGCCGCAATAACCCCAGGAACCCAGCCACATAATGTTAATAAAAACACTATAATTATAGATCCACAACCTTTTCCTATAACAGCCAAAGGAGGGAATATAATTGCCAATATTACTCTGAAAATACTCATACATTAAGATCTAATAGTTAGACATCAAAGGTACTCCTTTCGTATACATTGCAAATACTTGATTTTGTTAATAATTTATAAATAAGTAGGTTAAATTCTTTCTTACTTTCGCTGCATGGATGCAAACTTGAACGAATTAGCCCTTCATTTTGTTGGGAACAAAACTTTAGATCATTTATTACACCTTTCTGAAGATTTATTAAGTATTGATGATGAATTGGCTGATTTGATTACCAATGCTTTCTTTGAACGCTTTTCTACCTCTTATGAAGAGTATTCTTTTACACATGCATCTTCTTTAGATTTTAATGAAGTCTATAACTTTGCTAAAGCAATTTTTGAGAACAATAATGAACTACACAATTCATCTAAAAAAATTGCACAAGAGCTTTTTCAACAAACCAATCATCCCAACATTAAAGATGGAGAACTGTATGTTGGACTTTTCTCCAATGCAGAATATGATGGTGCTTATGTAGATGCTGTAGGAATTTTTAAAACAGAACTTAAAAATGATTTTTTAGAAGTTCATTCAGAAAATGGAAACTTTAATGTTTTTCACAAACAAGGAGTTGATTTAAAGAAGATAGAAAAAGGATGCATCATATACAATACCATTCCAGAGCAAGGTTATGCTGTAAGAGTGTTTGATAATCAGAATAGAGGTGCAGATGCTCAATATTGGATTCAAGACTTTTTAGGCCTTAAACCCAATGCGAACGAGTACCAGCAGACCAATGAGTTTTTAGGGATGACCAAAGAGTTTATCTCTAAACAAATCGACAATGAGTTTGAAGTCTCTAAAACCGATAAGATTGATTTGCTCAATAAATCTGTAGAATATTTTAAATCTAACGATGAATTCTCTAAAGAAGAATTTGAACAAGAAGTATTTGGAGATGAAGAAGTAATAGAATCATTTAGAGGCTTTGATGATAGCTATAGAGAAACCCATGACATTAAGTTGGACGATAGTTTCGAAATCTCTAACCAAGCTGTTAAGAAACAGGCTAGAATGTTTAAGAAAATTTTAAAGTTGGATAAGAACTTTCACATCTACATTCATGGTGATCCAAATAAGATAGAGAAAGGAGTGGAAGCAGATGGGAGAAAATACTACAAGGTGTATTTTGATGAAGAAAAATAAGCGTTAAAAAATGAAGTTTATCGGAAAGAATAAGGAATGTTTTGAAGTTGTTGATATTACAAACGATAACTGCGAAATTTTAAAAGCGTCAAAAGAGAATGAACTTTCTTTAATCTGGTTTCTTTCGGATAACAATCGTTTAACAATAGATTCTAAAGCTTACACTTTCAATACCAATGATATTGTTTGTTCTACCGAGTTTCATCATATAGAAATAGAGCATATAAATAGCTTAAAACTTTTGCGTTTCAACAAGCCTTTTTATTGTGTTTTAGACCATGATAGTGAAGTTGGATGTAAAGGAATATTGTATTACGGCTCTTACAATTTACCAATGTTTAAAGTACCAGAGCAAGATATAGAAACATTAGAAGCAGTTTGGAAAGTACTTTATATGGAGCTTCAATCTTCAGATAGTTTACAATTAGAAATGTTGCAAATGATGTTGAAACGGATTTTGATACTCTGTACAAGAATCTATAAGAGTCAATTGAATTTTGAGGTACTAGATACCAATGCTGATATTATTCGAGAATTTAACTTTCTTGTTGAAACCCACTTTAAAGAAAAACATAGCGTAGTAGACTATGCAAGCTTATTAAATAAAGCCCCTAAAACACTTTCTAACTTATTTAAGAAACTAGGAAATAAAACACCACTTCAGTTTATACAAGATAGGTTATTGCTTGAGGCACACCGCTTATTAAAATATTCTGATAAATCAGTATCAGAAATCGGATATGAATTGGGGTTTAATGATGTACAGTCGTTTAGTCGTTTTTTTAAAAATCAAGAAGGAGTTTCTCCTAATGATTTTAAACATTCTAGCTAAAAAGGGAAGTATTGCTAACACATTAGGAATTACCGTCTAACACTTGCCTCTATTTACGGCCCATCTTTGCATTGTAAATTAATTATAAACCAAAATTGAATACAATGAGAGAAATACAAAACGTAAACGACTTTAATGAAATTGTAAAAGGAAACAAGCCAGTATTATTAGATTTTTATGCAGATTGGTGTGGACCTTGTCAAACGTTATTGCCAATAGTAGAAAAATTAGCCAACAAACATGAATCTGATTTTACTATTGTAAAAGTAAATGTAGATAAGAATCCTGAGTTGTCTCAAAAATTTCAAGTAAGAAGTATTCCTGCACTTTTCTTTATTAAAGATGGAGAAGTAAAAGAAAGCTTAAACGGCTTAAGAACAGAAAAAGAGTTGGACGATAAAATTCATCAATACTCATCAGTAAAGGCGCATTAAGTTGAAATGCAGTTAATAATAAATAACCTAAATTTATAGTTATGGAAACAATAATAGAAAACATTAAAAGCTATTTTTCTAAAAAAGATCTAGGAGAAAAAACAATGTCAACCCCAGCAGGTGTATGCGCTATATGCTGGGGGCATAGTGAGTGGGATGGTCATTATTATGAGTTAAAAAAGGACAAGCACTTAAAACCCGGTAATGATCACTATGAAAACTTTATTAGTAAAGTGGTAGATAAACACATAAAATCTACCCATAAGCATGAAGACAAATACATTTGTACCACTTGCGATAAAGAGATTTAATGATGAAGATACTAGGTTTTGCAGGGAGTAACAGTAAAAAATCAATCAATAAAAGTTTAGTTCACTATGCTTCCTCTTTATTTGAAGGAGCACAAGTGAACCTGATAGATTTGAATGATTTTGCAGTAGAAATCTACAGTATCGATTTAGAACTAGAGAAAGGTATTCCAAAAAAGATAATAGAATTGGCAGGATTAATCAATAGAGTTGATTTATTGATTGTTTCTTTAGCAGAGCACAACGGAAGCTATACGGTAGCCTTTAAAAATGTTTATGATTGGTTGTCAAGAATTCCAAATCAAAAAGTTTTTCAGGAAAAGCCCATTTTATTGATGGCAACATCTCCAGGAGCAAGAGGAGGAAGGGGTGTTTTAGAAACAGCACAATCTAGATTTTCTAGAGATAGCAGTCAAATACTCCATACTTTTTCTTTGCCAAACTTTCATGAAAACTTTAAAGATGCTGAGATAAGTAACATTAAACTTAAAATGGAATTGATAAAGAAGGTCAATCAAACAAAGTACAATCACTTTAAAATGCATTATAAAGATGATAGTTTTACGTGTGGAATTGATCCAACAAAAGATGATTGTGGCGATGCAATAGAATATTAAAAAGCAATATAGTCTGATATTTAAGAATATGGTTGTATTTTTGCAACTTAACTGTAACAATAATGTTACACAATAAAAAAATACAATGAATAAAGGAACAGTAAAATTTTTCAATGAAACTAAAGGATTTGGATTCATTTCAGAAGAAGGAACAGAAAAAGATCATTTTGTACACGTTACAGGATTAATTGATGAAATTAACGAAGGTGACGAAGTAGAGTTTGAACTTGAAGAAGGAAAAAAAGGATTAAACGCGGTAAATGTAAAAGTTGTATAAGCCGAACGATATAATTTTTTAAGACCAAAAGCCTCTCATTACTGAGAGGCTTTTTTTTATGTTCAAAATTTAAGTGATGATCTCTGTATTCTGTTGTCTACAACTTTTCGTTAAAGACTACAGGCTATTAATTTTAAGACAATATTTCAGATACGTTTTCTTGAATGGTTGTAGCTAAAGTATCGGTTGGTAAATCATTTGCATCTGTACCAAAAGGATCTTCAATCTCTTCTGCAATTAACTCTATACTTCCTAAAACGTAAAGTATAACAGTGGCTATAGGAATGGTCCAATAATTAAAATCGTAAGCCATTCCAAAAGGAATGGTAATTACATATAAAAAGATAAATTTCTTTAAAAACAGACTGTAAGAATAGGGTATAGGTGTTTTTTTAATTCTTTCACAAGCTCCAATAATGTCGGTAAAAGACTTTACTTCTTTGTCTATTGTTATTAATTGATCACCACTAATTTCATTGCTTTTGTATAGCTGATGAAGCCTTTTATACATTTCTCCAGCAATCGCATTTGGAACGTGTTTAACCTTAGTAATATGCTCTAAATCATTGCTTAATTCTAACTCTTCTAATTTTGTACCTTCTCTTAAGTGTTCTTTCATTGCAAAAACATAGTTCGCAATCATAACTCTCCAAAACTCCTTTTCTTTCGTATTGGTTGTTACAGCATTAATTTTTATAGCAAGATTCCTAGAGTTGTTCACTAAAGCTCCCCACAGTTTTCTACCTTCCCACCATCTGTCGTATGCAGAGTTTGTTCTAAAAACAAGTAGTAATGCCAATACAAAACCTAACAATGAGTGTACCTGCATGGTACTTTTAAATTGCAATACATCTTTAAAGTGCAATTCTAAATAAACGATTAGCGTAGTGTAGGCCGTAAATGAGAGTAAAACCCAGCCCATTTTTCTAAAAGTATCACTCTTGTGAAATTGAAAAATCAGGCCAAACCAGTTTTTAGGATTGTATTTAATCATCTTATTGTGTTTTAGAATGCGAAGATAATTATTCTTAAAGCTCGGTAAGAATTATTTTATAAGTTTTCTTTAAGTTATAGCTTGTAGCTACAGATAAGTAATAACGCTTGTAGCTACAAATCGGTCACATTCCAAATGGCACTTTTGATGATTTTTCAAGTTTTTATTGTTGATTATCAGTGATTTATCTTTTTGTAAAAGATATTGTAAAATGGACTTCAAATTCATTTGAATATGAGAAAGTATTCTTAGAATACTTTAAAATAAGTCGTTTATGACCTCTTGTTCCAAATGGCACCTGAGTTTGCTATCTGTAGCTTGTAGCTACAGATTAAATACATACAGATTAGTCCTCCAAAATTTACCATCCCTTATCCTTTTTTAACCTTTTAGGGTTGATCGTTCAAAAATAACTTTGTTGTATAAACTTAAAGTTATGAATAGAACGATTAAAAGTATTACCAAACATTCTCGAATAGACGGTGTTATTCCTGGAATTAAAGGACAGAGAGCCTTTCCAAATAATGAGCTTAAAACAATGAATCCTTTTGTGATGTTAGATCATATTGGTCCACAAAACGTTGGTACAGCTTATTTTGTAGACGGAGAAAACGGAGCTCATCCACATAGAGGGTTTGAAACAATAACCTTTATGTTTGAGGGTGCTATGAATCATTTAGACTCACTAGGGAACAAAGAAACGTTAAGCTCAGGTTCAGTACAGCGAATGAATGCGGGTAGTGGAATCATACACGGAGGTGATTTCTTAGCAGATAAAGACACAGGAGTATTTCATGAAGTACAACTTTGGGTGAATTTACCTGCGTCAGAAAAAATAAGTGAACCTAATATTCACAATGTAAGTAGTAAAAAAATCCCTGTAATTGATCAAAATAATACTCAACTTAGAGTTATCGCAGGAACTATGATGGGAGTTAAAGGCCTTGTTGAAACGGTTGTTAGCACAACTATTGTTCATACCATTAATAAAGATCTAGGAGTTGTAACGATTAATGATTTACCTACTAACCATATAGCTTTAGTTTATGTTTTGAAAGGCGAATTTGAAATTGATGGACGAGCAATCAATGAATTTCAAACCGTTCAACTCAATAATGATGGAGAATCTATTGAACTAGAAGGAGTAGGAGAGTTACTAATAGTATCTGGAGAGCCTATTAACGAACCTGTAGTAATGGGAGGTCCTTTTGTAATGAATACACAAGAAGAAATAGAGCAAGCTTATACTGATTATAACAACGGATTATTTGGTAAAGTTTAAGCCATGAGTAAAGATTTAAGTTTCGGAACAGAAAAGATTAGTCGGCTTTTACTTCAACAAGCAATACCTGCAGCACTAGGTATTTTAGTGTTGTCGGTTTACAGTTTAGTAGATACTATTTTTATTGGACAATATATTGGAGGGGTAGGTATTGCGGCTATTACGATTGTTTCTCCCATTACATTTTTGGTGTCTTCCATTGGTTCAGGAATAGGAATGGGAGGGAGCTCACTTATATCAATTCGATTGGGAGAAAATGACTTCGATCAATCAAGAAAGATTGTAGGAAACCAGAGTTTATTGGTGTTATTTTTTAGTGTTACCATTCTATTATTGGGCTTTCTTTTTTACGATGGAATTTTAAAAAGCTTTGGAGCGCATGGTGTATCCCTTGTTGCATCTCAGGAATATTTCTATTTCACCCTTTTGGGGCTTCCGTTTTTTATGGGGCAAATGATGCTTAACAATGTTTTAAGAGCAGAAGGAAAAGCCAGAGCAGCAATGTTGGTTTTAGGCTTACCGGCATTTTTAAACATTGGTTTAGATGCGCTCTTTATTGCAAAGTTAGATATGGGATTAAATGGAGCTGCAATGGCAACAGCAATCTCTCAATTTTCTGGAGTTGTTTTGGGAATTTCTATACTATTACTAAACAGTAAAATAGCCTTTAGACTTGCACACAGCTAATCAATAAAAAAATAGGAATTAGATTTACGTATTAAAATTAACCAAGATAACTGGGGTGAACTATCAAAATAGCCAGGTTCTACAGACCTATGTGGCGGAATTAGTCCCCA
>CAJQOH010000019.1 GCA_905479915.1 uncultured Flavobacteriales bacterium | reverse complement strand
ACAATACCTATACAATAACAATGGTATTTTAATAAAAGTAAAATTATTTAAAGAAGGAAGGTACATTGGAGATACTCCACTTCCTAAAGACTAAAAATAGTACAAAAATAAAGAAGCCCAGTTTTGAAAAATCAGAACTGGGTTTTTATTTTTAATTAAAATATTACTTTTATAGCCCATTTAGTTAAATAAAATGTCAGTATCAAATCCATTATACATTTACAATAGTTTAAGCAGAAAAAAAGAAGTATTCGAACCTCTTAACCCACCATTTGTAGGATTATATGTATGTGGACCTACAGTATACAGTGATGTCCATTTAGGAAATGTTCGTTCATTTTTAACTTTCGATGTTGTTTATCGCTACTTAACATATCTAGGATACAATGTAAGGTATGTGAGAAACATAACAGATGTTGGCCACCTGATAGACGATAGTGATGAAGGTGATGATAAAATTGAGAAGCGTGCTCGATTAGAAAAAATTGAGCCCATGGAAATCGTTCAAAAATATACAAATGGTTTTCACGATACCGTTACACAATTTAATCTAATCCCTCCAAGCATTGAACCTACAGCTACTGGTCATATCGTTGAACAAATAGAAATGATTCAGCGCATTATTAAAAATGGATTTGCTTATGAAGTAAATGGCTCAGTTTATTTTGACGTGAAAAAATATTCTGAAAAGCATAACTATGGAGAACTTTCAGGAAGGAAAATCGAAGATCAATTAGAACAAACACGTGAAAGTCTTGAAGGAGGAAATGAAAAAAAGTTCTTTGCTGATTTCGCCATCTGGAAAAATGCCTCTCCAGAAACCATTATGAAATGGGATTCTCCTTGGGGAACTGGTGTGCCGGGGTGGCATTTAGAATGTTCAGTAATGAGTACTAAATACTTAGGGCAAGCATTTGATATACACGGAGGAGGAATGGATTTGAAATTCCCTCATCATGAATGTGAAATAGCTCAATCTGTTGGTGCTGATGGAGTAAATCCAGTAAAATATTGGATGCATGGAAATATGCTTACTGTTAATGGTACTAAAATGAGTAAATCTTTAGGTAATTCGTTTTTACCTCATGAATTAATTTCTGGTGATCATCCATTATTAGATAAGGGGTACACGCCAATGACTGTCCGTTTTTTCTTTTTACAAGCAAATTATAAAAGTACCGTAGACTTTTCTAACGAAGCATTACAAGCTGCTGAAAAAGGATTCAACAGACTAATGGCTGGAGTAGAAACGTTAAATAAACTAACTCCATCTGAAGTATCAAGTGTTGATGTAAACGCTATTATTTCAAAATCTACTGAAAGCTTAAATGACGATTTTAATACTCCCACTACTATAGCTCATTTATTTGATGGAGTAAAAACTATCAATGCTATTAACGACAATAAAGAAACTATAAATCAATCAGACTTAACAAGTCTTCAGCAACACTACAAAGGGTTCGTTTTTGACATTTTAGGATTGGTTAATGAAAAAGATAATTCCTCTGATAATGAACTGTCAAATGAATTGATGGATATCATAATTGATCTTAGGAATCAATCAAAAGAGAATAAAGATTGGGGAACAGCTGATTTAATTCGAGATGAATTAAAAAAACTAAACATATCAATTAAAGACACTAAAGATTCATCTACCTGGAATTATGAAAAATAAATTAGTTTACCTACTCTTAACTCTTGTTATTGTTAGCTGTGGGAATGATCCCATTAAAGAAAAAAAGCCTGTAGTTGCTAAAGAAAAAGCTATAGCTCAACCAAAAATTGAAAGACCAGCATTTGATGCTGATTCAGCCTATTTATATGTAAAACAACAAGTGGATTTTGGCCCAAGGTTCCCCAACAATGAGGCACATGGAAAGTGTGCTAAATTCTTAGAAAACAAACTTATTTCATTTGGATTAAATACGATTACACAGATTGGAGAAGCAACAACCTTTAACAATAAAAAAATAACTATCAAAAATATTATTGGAGAGTATAATCCAGAGGCAAAAAAAAGAATACTTCTTTTTGCGCACTGGGATAGTCGTCCTTTTGCAGATCAAGATTCCAAAAATATGACACAACCCATTTTAGGCGCTAATGATGGTGCAAGTGGAGTTGGAATTTTATTAGAAGTTGCCAGGCAGTTAACAATAGAAAAACCTGAGATTGGGGTAGATATTATATTTTTTGATGCGGAAGATTATGGTCAACCTTCAGGAATGAGTAACAACATCTCAGAAACATATTGTTTAGGCTCTCAATATTGGGCTAAAAATCTTCACAAAAAAGGATATACGGCCGAATATGGAATTTTATTAGACATGGTGGGCAACTCAAATCCATATTTCACTCAAGAAAGTATCTCTATGAGGTATGCCCCTCAAATTATAAAAAAAGTTTGGAACAATGGAAAACTATTAGGATATAATAAGCATTTTGTCAACCAAAAAACTGGTTTTGTAGGAACCGATGACCATCAGTTTGTGAATGAAATTGCGGGAATCCCAAGCATAGATATCATTCACTATGAAAGAGGATCTGGAAGCTTTCATTCTACCTGGCATACGCATAATGATAACATGGATGTTATTGACAAAACAAGTCTCTCTATAGTTGGAGAAGTATTGTTATACACAATTTATCAAGAAAAGTGATTACTTCTAATATATTATAATATATTTGTAACCTAACTAACTTAATTTTAATAAAGATGAAAAAGATATTTACATTATTGATGGTAGCAAGTATGTTCAGTTTAGTTGCTTGTGGACCGTCAGAAGAAGAAAAAGCTGCTGCTGAAGCTGAAGCTGCTGCAATGGTAGAAGAAATGATGGGTGGATTAGAAGAAGCTATGGAAGAAGAAGCTGCTACTGAAGAGGTTGCTGCTGAAGAAGCTACTGAAGAAGTTGCTGTTGAAGGAGAAGAGCATGAGCACGCTGAAGGAGAAGAGCACGATCATGAGCATGCTGAAGGAGAAGAGCATGATCACTCACACTAAAAAAGTAAATCAATAATCAATAACCTATAACAATTAACAACATGAAAAAATTATTATCTATGTTAATGGTTGCAAGTATCTTTAGTTTAGTTGCTTGTGGACCATCAGAAGAAGAACAAGCTGCTGCAGAAGCTGAAGCTGCTGCAATGGTAGAAGAAATGTTCGAAGGATTAGAAGAAGAAATGGAAGAAGCTACTGAAGAAGTTGCTGAAGAAGCTACTGAAGAGGTTGCTGCTGAAGGTGAAGCTACTGAAGAAGCTGCTGCTGAAGAAGCTACTGAAGAGGCTGCTACTGAAGAAGCTGCTCACTAATCTTGAATTTCAAGAATAAAAAAAGGTTCAACTAAGTTGAACCTTTTTTTTATGCCTATTATTTTTAAACTACCTCCGCAACAACAAAAGTACTTCCTCCAACAAAAATTAAATCCTCTTTATTGGCATTCTCTTTAGCTTTCTTTAAAGCCTCTTTAACAGAATCACATCGAATACCTTTCATTCCTTTTTGATTCGCTACTTCGATTAATTCATCTACATCTAAAGCCCTAGGAATATTTGCTTGGCAAAAATAATAAGTTGCATGCTTTGGAAGTAAGTCAAGTATGTTATCTACTGACTTATCATTAACTGCTCCAAATACAATATGAAGTTTATTGTAAACCATTTTATCCAATTGTTTTACAATCTCTTGAACACCTTCCTTATTATGACCAGTATCACAAACAACTGTTGGTGTAGTTTCTAAAACTTGCCACCGCCCTAATAAACCTGTGTTTTTCACAACAGACATGAGTCCAACCTCAACATCTCTTTCAGAAATCTTCCACCCCTTCTCTTGAAGAAGTTGAATCGTTTTTATACACGTCTTTACATTTTTTTGCTGATAGTCTCCTTTCAAATCCGTTTCATAAACCTCATCTATTTCTATATCAGCAAAATATATTGGAGCTTTCATTATTGAAGATTGTTCAATAAAAACTGGCTTTGTTTCTTCATGAGTTTCCCCGATAACAACTGGTACTCCTTCCTTAATAATTCCAGCTTTTTCTTTTGAAATTTTTGGTAATGTATCTCCCAAAAACTGGGTATGATCAATACCGATATTCGTAATTACAGAAAGTTCTGGCTTAATAACATTGGTAGAATCCAACCTTCCCCCTAAACCAGTTTCAACAACTGCAATATCTACTTCCTCTTGAGCAAAGTAATCAAAAGCCAACCCTACTGTCCACTCAAAAAAAGAAAGGTTTATTTGCTCAAATTTCAACTTATGATCCTGCACAAAGGCAACAACACTCTCCTCTGCTATCATAGCTCCATTAATTTTAATGCGCTCCCTAAAATCTTTTAAATGTGGAGAAGTATAAAGTCCAACTTTGTAACCTGCCTCTTGTAAAATTGAAGCCAGCATATGAGAGGTAGAACCCTTTCCATTAGTTCCTGCTATATGAATAGATTTAAATTTATTTTCCGGATGATCCAATAAATCACACAGTAAATGGGTATTCGATAAGTCTACTTTATAAGCTGCATCACCTACCCTTTGATACATGGGTAATTGAGCAAATAAATAAGTTAAGGTATCTTGGTAAATCATCCTTTATAAATATAAAGATCCCGCACTTGATGCGGGATAATTCAATTTACTATTTTGGAAAACAAAATAGAATTTCATTAATTTAGAATAAAAACGAAGGTCATGGTCCCTTTCTGCTCGAAAGGAGCATTCTCATCTCTTTTAAATTTTGCTTTTAATGCTGCTTCTTTTGCCTTCTGCTGTAAAATTGGATTCGTAGTTGTAGAACCTCTTGCTCCAGTCTTAGCTTTTAGCACTTTACCATCTCTATTTACCCAAATTTCAACCACTACTTTACCATCTTCTTGGGTTGGGTTCTCGGGTTTTTTAAAACTCATCTTACCTCTTCCTCCTAAATCAAACCCTATTCCACTTCCTCCAACGGTACTCGTTCCTTTACTATTAGGATCTCCATTAACGTCTCCTTGATCCCCTTCCCCTTCTTTTTCACCCTCACTTTTTGCTTTTTCTGAATTAGTTAATGCATCCATAGCATTAGATAAATTCTCACTAACTACAGGCTTTTCTTCAGCAGGTTTTAAATCTGTTTGTTCTTGTGTTGGTGATGAATTTACAACAGGAGCTTCAGCATTATTTTGAGTTAAAACATCTTCAGCCGCACTACTTTCATTTGGCGTAACATTTTCTGAGGCTGAGCTAGCTGGCTCAGTAGGAGTTTCATCACCAGACCCTGTATCAGTTGTTCCAAAATTTATCATCATCGCTCCTTCGTTTTCAGGTGGAGGATCTTGATAAGGCATTCCCGCAGAAATAAATAAAAGCAATAGCAGCAAATGAACTACTACAGTTCCGATTACTCCTGATCTACTATTTTTTTCTTTTATAATTTCCATTTCTCTATAGATGCTTTAAAAAAAGCTTTTCCATAATTTATTTTGGTGAAGTTGCTAAGACCAACTTCAATTGGTTTCTATTTGCAATATCCATTATCACAACTACATTTTCTATTGGAACAGATTTATCTGCTTTTAATATAATACCTGCATCCTCCTCCCCTTCTACTAAAGCTAACAATTGCTTTTCAACATCTTGTTCTGCAACTTGGTTTTCATTAACATGATAAGTCAAATCAGATGCAATACTAACACTTACAGTTTGAGGTCTAGGACCATTGTTTGGACTTGCTTTTGGCAATAAAACATCTAACGATTTTGGACTAACCAAAGTTGAAGCTATTATAAAGAATATTAATAATAGAAAAACAATGTCGGTCATACTCGACATGTTAAAATTAGTAGTTACTTTATTTTTGGATCTAATTGCCATTATACTGCAGGTTCATGTAAAATATCTAAAAACTCTACTGTTCTAGCTTCCATCACAAAAACAATTTTTTCTACTCTTGCCACTAAAATATTGTATCCAACATAAGCGATAATTCCAACTATTAATCCGGCAACTGTCGTTACCATAGCTGTGAAAATACCATCAGACAAGGTTTGTAAATCAACTCCTCCTCCTCCGGAAGACATTTTATGGAAAACTAAAATCATTCCTATTACTGTTCCTAAGAACCCAATCATTGGAGCTGCTCCAGAAATTGTGGCTAAAGTTGATAGGTTTTTTTCTAATTTATTAAGTTCTAACTTTCCCGTAGTTTCAACTGCAACACCAATATCGTTAAGTGGTTTTCCTATTCTTGTTACACCTTTCTCTATCATTTTAGCAATTGGAGATGCATTAGCGTTACATAATGCCTTAGCAGCGTCTATTTTCCCATCTAAAATATTATCCTTTATCTGATTCATGAAAGTTGAATCTTCTTTACTAGCCTTTTTAATTACTAAAAAACGTTCAATAATTATATAAACTGCTAAAATTGAAAGAACAAGTAAGGTAAGCATAATAATTGCCCCCCCTGTTCCTCCAGAGCTTACTAATTGCCATACGGTCAATGTTTTTTCTTCTGGAACCATTGCTTCAGCAACCTCCGTAACAGGAGTATCTCCAACAGTCATTTGTAATAAAAAATTCTTTAACATTCTTTCAAGTTTAGATCAATACTAAGCTAAAATACAATTATCGTACACTTAACTTTTTAGAATTATATCCTAATTGTAAACAAGAAGATGTTAGCTTTTATTGTGTTAATAGAAATAGGTAGGTTACTTTTTCCACTTAAAATCAAATCGTTTGGCAACAAAAAGCTTTAAGATTCCGGCTCCAGGTTTAAATTGAAAATTATCAATTTCAACATTTCCTTGAGTACTATAAACTGTTAAACCAAGAAGAAACCATCGATGTTCATACCCCATCGCAAATCTATAAGTAACTCTAGCTGCCACTCCCTGTTTAGAAGCTCTTTCAACCCCTTGCATACTTGTCTTCAAATCTTTAACTCCAATTCCTGGAACCAATGAGAAATTCATAAAAATTTTCTTTTTAATTACAAGAGAATAGGTATACCCAACAGCCAAACCATAAGAAATTGATGAAAAACTACTTATATCAAAAGTATCTTGCACTTCTAAAGGCAAATCACTTGAAACAAATCCATCATTTGTAGTTGCTGCATCCGCGTTAAAGAAAGGTCCTACCAATAAACTTCCAGCACTTTTATTCTGAACTTCGTTTCTTACATAAGCTGCTCGATATGAAAATCTTTTGTGATTAAATATATAATAAGCCGAAGCACCTATCGAATAATTCTCCATATCAGGCAACTGAGGAAAAACTGTTGTGCTATCCCAATTGGCAAAATCACCTGGATTAGCCATATGAAAACCTCTATATTTCTGATATAAAGCATCAACAACAACTCTTTTACTGTAGATATTCAGTTGTAAATCAAATTTCTTTGTTTTTCCTTTGGTAGAATCTGACTGAACACCAGTAGGTAGTCCATACGTAAAGCCCAATCCTAACCATTTATAATTGAATCCAAAACCTAAATCAAGCCCTCCTGCTGGTGCAAGTTTAACCGTCTTTTTCGTGTTTTTATTGGTGATTTGTAACCCTGTATACTTAATATTATTTGTAAACTTCAGCAACAATTTATTGGTAAGATCAGTGTAATACTTATTCTCAACCTTACTTGAATCTTTATTACTGCTAATGTTAACACTTGCATCTACCTGAGCATTTAAGTAAACTGAAAGAAAAAGAAAAAGAAAAATAACAACACTAAAACCTCTCATGCTTCACTACTATTTAAATAAATACATCTTACCAAAACCTTTTTTAAAGTAATTATCTGAAGTGGTTTCTCTATGTTCTATATTTTCTGATTGGATTTTAGTTATAACTCTATACAAGTAAAGACCATTAGCCAATCTATCTCCATAAGTATCTGTACCATCCCAAGCAAAATCAGAGATATTTCTTCCAATATTAATTGCTCCTAACTCATCTTTATCTATTTCTCTAACAACTTTGCCTGTAATTGTCATAATTTGAATCTTAAATGTTTCTGGAATTTCACTTCCTGTTAACGTAAAAACAAATCGAGTTGATGTTGAAAACGGATTTGGATAGTTTAATATGTTGGTAATGGTCGACCTATTGATCACTTCAAAACCTATGATATAATCCAATTCGCCTGAATTATTTTGTGTCCTATCACTTGCTTGTACTCTTAATTTATAAAGTCCATCTTCAGGAAAATCTCCTTGCCATATAATTTTTGAATTATTTCTAGGTAATGATGCCGGAATAAACTGCATTTGTTCTAACCCTTGAGAATAAAAGTGGATTCTTCTTTCAACCCCACTTGGGTTTGTTAAATAAACGGTATAGGCTGACGTATCATTCAACAGTAAATATTGATTTTCATCTGTTAACTCTATAACAATATTGGCTTTAGGGGAAACAATATCTCCATCCAATATGTGAATTCCATCAAAAGTTACATCAAGTATAGGGTTAATTCTATCTGAACTAACAAAGAATGGAATCTGAGCAACATTGTTAAAATGATATTGTTCTAATTGATCATTGTTAGGGTTTACATCTATTAAAAAGCTATTTAAACCTCCAAGGCCAACCGTAGAAAAAGTTATAGTAGCTATCATAACACTATCTGACAATAATGGTGCTTGTCTATCATAGGGTAAAAATTGAATGTTATTGTACTTATCTAGTACAGCAAACGAGATTAATAAACTATCCATATCATATGGACTAATGTTTTTAACCGCCATAGAAACTGTGATATCAACCCCCTCATCTACAGTATCATTTTGTATAGAAAAATAAATGCTTGGGTCCAATGCTGCCTCAGGAACCCCTTCATAAGTAACATCCCATCCATTCAACTGCGGAGCTGACAATAAAGAATCATCAGATAAATTAACATGCAATTTTAAGTAAGGATATAAGGAGGCATCTACTCTTCCTGTAATACGAATATCCCCTGAATCTGATGGCAAATTATTAATTAATGTGGTTTCATTACCACTCGCATCAATACCAATAACATTTAAAACAGAACTATCTCTTGTTGTGGGCGACTCAATAGGGGAGGTTCTCCACGTTAATGAATCCCAGCGAGTAGCTGGCCCCATAACCTCAGAAAATATATTCCCATAATTGGCACTTGTAACCAATGTTTTTGATAGTCTCAAATTCTTATGATCAATAGAATCACCCACAACCTCCATTGTTGAAGCTAAATTTCCTTTTTGATGATACATGATAAAAGGATATAAATTAGGGATTGTTGGCATTTGTGTTGCTCCCATATTTGCAAATTCTGTTCTCAAACTTGGAGGTAAGGAATCAGTAAAGTTACTAAGGTTTACAATGTACCACGACCACATTAAAATATGATTACCACTAGGCACAGTATCCTTAATAAAAGATTCAAGTGCAGCCATCTGTGCAGCATTATGTCCAAAAATAAAGAACTTCGTCTTATTACTTAATCCAACAGTATTGGCTTGCCCAACATTCCAATCGTATATTGTCCATGGGATTAAAGTTGCGGAATCAAGCACTGCAACATGAACTGCTGTAGAAACTCCAGCGCCATTCCTATGTACCAAACTATTTTTTAAATAATAACTAATATCATTTAGCTCATTCCACCAAGCTCGCCCTTGAGTATTAATTTCAAGATCAACCAAATCATTAACAAAATCAAATTTTCTCGTTGGTCGATTGTGTTTTACAAACTCATAGTCATCGTTTTCAAATTGAAAAAAGTGATTTTGTTCCCAACCTCTTTCACCTTGAATTCTTTGAAAAGACCTCATCCTCCAATTATATCCTGTAGCATCCACAGAATCTTTACTCACCCGCCAAAAATAAACGATACTATCTTGAGGTAAATAAATATTGGGAGTCCATGAAACAACTCCTCCAACTGAATTTATCGTAACCCTCTCTTTAATTGGACTATTAAAGTAATCTGTTGTATCTATTTCAAAAATATAATCTTTTGCCGGTTCAAAAGGAAATGCTGTTGACGCTTTTAAAGTGGTTAATACAGGAAAGGTGTCTGGAACAATCATATACTCATAAGGGTAAACAGGAACAATTTCTCCAGAAAGAATATTCAAAGTAGTATTTACAACATTGTTATTAAAAAAACTTTCCGGGATTACAATTGGAGGTGCATTCACTTCTATTCTAAAACTGTTCAGCCCTAAACCTCTAATAATATCTACAGGCATTGTAAACGTAATAGTCTCTTGATAACTTGTACCTGGAAATGCTTTGGTATAAACCGTATCTCCAAAAGTGGCTCCTGGAAAAGTTCTGGTCACTTCTAAAAGAATAGTATCGCTAACTGCTTTTCCTAAATTGGTAACTAAAATATTGAGATCAAAAGAATCTACATTTGAGGTAACAACAGAAGGGTTAAAAGTAATTGTTGGTTGTTCTATCATGTAATCTGGTAAATCAAATGAATTAAGAATCAATGCGGGATCTCCATGCAATGTCATTCCTGCTGCGGTCCTCTGATTAACTCCTGTTTGATTTGATTTTTTAATATGCTGCCCAACACTCCCTCCATAATTTTTATATGAAAGGTTTCTATAAAATTCTGCAGAAAAAGAATTTAACTCGCTAACTGATTCTAAACCAACTGAAGCCAAATATCCAATAACTCCTTTGCTCTGAAAGATAACATACTCTTCACTTGTACTATTAGCTGCAGATAAATGTATATCTCCAGCATGACAACCTAAACCAAGTAAAAAAGGGTATTTACCATTTTGATTAGGCCAAAGATTCACATCATCAATACTTTGATCAAACCCTCCTGTTGCAGCAGAATGCCCCATAAAAGTCATTAATGAAACTCCATTCTCAATATAATCTTTAATCGTATCTGCCAGTGTTATCTGAATAGGTGCCGTTGATGTTTTAAAAAATGAGCTCACTCCACCACCAAACAAAGTATCTTCTATTATTGCTTTATGCGCATCTAAAGTATTCGCTATACCTGCCTGCTCATTGGCATCACTACCTCCACCAAAGTGCAACACTTTTTTCATCCATTCATTTACTCCAGTTCCAGTTATTGACAAAGGATTTTCGTATTCTATAATTTTATCTAAATACCATGTCACCTCCGTACCTGTTTTTGCCGAAACTCTTCCTGTAGGGAAAAGAGGGTCATTAACTGTTCCGTTTAAACCTGACGTTAACATATTATCTGATGCTGGATCTCCAAAAGAAGGAACTAAGTTGTTTTTAAACCCAAGACTATCCTTTCGTGACTGACTTGGCTTAACAGATTTTCCTAATAAAAATAAATAGTTTGGTTCGGAAGGCCATGTATCTGCAATATAATCTACAAAATTTCTAATGCTTGTTGGATGCTTTTCTACTCCATAAGCAAACTGATCGTATAGATCTTCAATATTAAAAACAATTGCATTTTGAGGATTATTTCCTAAAGTAGGGTTTGAACGATATGCAGCATAGTTATTTGCCTCAGTCATCAAACTAGGATGTGTAATAATAACAAATGCCGTATCAGTAAATACAGTTGAAAAATCCACAAAACTACCTGTTCCTCCAATAGCGGAGAGAGCGGTTATACTTTTAATTCCTCCATCAGAACTAACATAACATTCAACTTCTGCTCCCGTGCCATTTGGAACCAAACATTTATGAATACCGCCTGCAGAAACTACATCGATTCGTTTTCCATTGGTAAGTTCATAAAACACAACATTACCAGTCGCATTAAAATTATTAAAACTTAAATACGATTTTGATTCAGTTAAATGAGTTGTTACAAAAAGATTATTAAAATTTACCAAACCTTCCAAATCCATAGTGTGAGGATATTTAATCTTAACGTAAGAAATTGCTTGCTTTGCAGCCGAAGATCCTAAATCATTAACACTCTCGAAATTTATTGAAGTTGTAACTGAACCTAAATCCACAACAGGAATAGCCATTTGAACATCAACTTTTTTGTATCCTTCAAAAATCGAATCAAGTTGATTTGAACCTAAAGTAAGTTTTAAATGTTGGTCGGGGTTAATAGAAGCAAAATTAGATTCTCCTAATACAACGGAACTTACTATTGCATTAGGACCCAAAGTATATGCATTGGCAGTTGGAATATTTTTAGATTTATTATTTCCTAGAGTATACCAATCATCAAACCAACCTTCGGTTGGTACATAACCCATAGAAAGTGCACCAGAACCAAAAGTTTCTCCATCATAATAATAAAAGGACCCTCCAGATGAATGTCCAGAAGTATAGTATTCAACAGCTTCTTTATTAAAATAATTAATCGGGGTATAAGTCGAAAAACTTGTGTCTGTTTCTAAAGTTAGCCGATTATTTGTAGTTAAAGTATTCCATGTTAGGTAATAACAAATCGTATCATTAAACAAACTATAATATGGATTTGGATGGTTTGTAGCGCTCCCATACAGTGATTCGTCCAACCATCCATCATTATATTCTCCATAAAACTCGATAAAATCTGAGCCATTAAAAACCCCGTCCCCTTCCCCTTCAATATACAAGGGAACTTCTACTCCCCTAGCAAAAAGCTGAAAGTTTGCTGGATCAATAGTTGACAAAGGAATCCCTGAATTAACCAATGTGGTAGAATCTATTCGATAAATTCCTGTTTCAGCAACTTTAAATTTATAGTATTGTTGAGAATAATTGATCCAACTATTGTTGTAAGGCTGAGAGAAAGCAACAGCTGTAAATACCAAAAACATCATTAAAAAAAATGATGTCTTCATTTTATGCATTATCTTATTGAAACTTATCAAACTAATATTCTCTCAGTTATTCTTCTTCTATTACGGTTTTACACCTAAATAGTTGCTGCATAAAATTACGATAATAATTAGACTTAAGCGCTACTAGCTTCTACTCGAACCTCTTTTGAGTATAGTTTTGTTTATTGATATCAAACTTCAATGAAAATATGTTTGAATATAAGGCGTCTGATTGATCTCCTATATCAGAAAAAGCATAATCTATAGCTATTCCTCTAAATTGAATCCCTATCCCAAAATTGGGTTGGTATGTAATTTTATCATTGTTTAAAATATCGGTTACTTTTTGGAAATTTCCGACTCCTAATCTCAAAAACACCATCTTATCATAACCCACTTCAACACCCATGTGAGGATCTATACTTACTGGATCTCCGGTAATTAAAACATTTCTTTTTCCATCAGTAGATAGATCAAAATCAATTTCTCCAAGCATGTTAAATTTATTACTAATCTTAACTTCTCTTCCTATTCCTAGAATAACTTTAGGCAGTGTAACCTCTGTAGAGTTTGCAGGTATTTCATTTCCTGTAGCATTAAAGACCTCTATAGTTTCATCATCTAATGAAAAACTCCACGCATTAAATGTTGAAGTAACGTCTCTTGCCATTAATCCAAGCTTCCAATTTTTAAGATCATATTGAATTCCTCCATCCAAACCAAAACCCCATGCTTTAGCAAAATCTCCAACTTGTCGGTAAATAATTTTAACATTAGCACCGTACCTCAACCCTTTAATTTTTGATTTTCGAGCATAAGAGAACATAAAAGCATAATCTGCTACTGAAAAAGAAGAAATTCTATCGTAATCAACATTCCCATCAGCATCAATCAATTGAGTTGTATTCGGTATATCATCAACTCCAAAACGTACAATAGAAAATCCAAAAGCACTAGCACTGTCAATGTTAGCAGCAAAAGCACCATAATCATACTTCGCAATTCCAGCAAAATATTCAGCATGCATTAAACCGATTTGAAAATCTTTCTTAATTTCAGTTAAACCTGCCGGATTCCAATACCCTGAAGTAACGTCATTCACTGTTGTAATATAAGCATTAGACATTCCTAAAGCCCTAGCACCCACACCTATAGATAAAAATTCATTACTAAACTTTGGTGCCGATTGTGAAAACACATCAGAAGCAAATAAAACAAATAGTATGAAGATTATTTTTTTCATTAAATATTATACAGGAAGGAAAATTAATACTTTATCAGTAAATATTACTAAAACCCTATTATTTAAGTTTTCTTCTCGCTACTCAGAAACTATATTCACATTGTTTTATTGCCTTCTCTTTTAAAAATAAAAATAGAATCTATTTCAAAAATTTTTAAATGATTAAGTTTGCTCCCTATGAAAAATCAAATTCCGAATTCAATTACAATTTTAAGTTTAGTTCTAGCTTGTTTGGCTATAATTTTAACTTTTGAGGGTCGCTTAGATATTGCTGCCTACTTATTAATTGGTTCTTGTGTTTGTGATTTTTTAGATGGTTTTACTGCTCGAGCTCTTAAGGTAAATAACCCCATAGGTAAGGAAATTGACTCCTTAGTTGATATGATTGCTTTTGGTGTTGCTCCAGCAATGTTGATGTATCAGGTAACAAAAATTGCTCAAGAAACTCAACAAATACAACTGCTAATTGATTTCCCTTGGTTACACTACATTGTTTTTGTGATCCCTGCTTTTTCAGCAATACGTTTGGCAAAATTTAATATAGATACAAGGCAAACAAGTTCATTTATTGGATTAGCCGTTCCTGCTCATGCATCATTTTATATTTTTTGTACACTCCTTTTCATTTATCCAGATTTACCTAAAATCATAAATGTAAGTAGTATAATTACACCAATAGTATCAAACCCTATCACAATGCTGGTCTTTTGTGTGTTTCTTTCTATAATGCTAATAGCAGAAGTTCCAATGTTCTCATTAAAGTTTAAAAACATGAAATGGAAAGACAATGCTCTTCCATTTACGTTTATCTTGTTGTGGTTTGTAATGCTCATATTTATGAATATCGTTGCTATGCCAACAATTGTGATTCTTTATATTGTTTGGTCAATTATTCTAAACTTCAAGAACAAATCAAACACAATTACTGCCTAAAATGCTTTCTGTTTTTTCTGATGAACATTTTATGAAAGACGCTTTTAAGGAGGCTCAAAAAGCTTTTGAAGAAGATGAAGTTCCTGTGGGAGCAATAATCGTTTGTGACAACAAAATTATTGCCAGAGCTCACAACATGACTGAACGACTCAATGATGTTACAGCACATGCTGAAATGCTTGCCTTTACATCTGCAACAGATTATTTAGGGGGTAAATATTTAAACGAATGCACGCTTTATGTTACTCTTGAACCATGCGTTATGTGTGCTGGAGCTAGCTACTGGACTCAACTTAAAAAAGTAGTTTATGGGGCTTCTGATGAAAAGCGAGGGTTTGCAAAACATCAAGAAAATCTATTGCATCCGAAAACTGAAGTAGTTAATGGCATTATGGGAAAGGAAAGTAGCGAGTTAATCACTTCTTTTTTTAAATCGAAAAGAGACTAACCCTTCGTCTCTGCTCAGGATGACAACAAAATTATATCCCCAACAACACTTTTAATTCCTGATAACGAGAGCGGCTAACTTTTAAACCGACACCATTCTTAAGGACGACCTGATAGGTTTCTTTTCCGAATTTTTCAATTTTATTAATTTCTGAAACATTTACAATATAAGAACGGTGAATTCTAATAAACTTATTTGAATCCAACTGTTGCTCATAAAATTTCATTGTTTGGTGTTTCAAATACTTTCCATTTGCTGTATGAATCATCACATAATCATCTTCTGATTCTAAATAAATCACTTCAGATAAAGGAATCACATGAATATTGCTATTGGATTTAACCACTATTTTATCATGAACAGAAGTCTCAGAAAGGTGCTCTTTCAAGTTTTTTACTTTTTTCAAAGGATTACTTTTCGAAACCTTACTGAATACTTTTTGTAAAGCTTTATCAAAACGATCTTTAGAAAATGGCTTCAATAAATAATCAACAGCATTTAAATCAAATGCATTTACCGCATACTCATCATAGGCAGTAGTAAAAATAATATGAGGAGGCTCTTCGAGTAACTCTAACAATTCTAAGCCAGTTAACTTAGGCATCTGAACATCTAAAAAAACAAGATCAGGCTTCAATTCATTAATTGCTTTTAAGCCACTAAACCCATCAGCATATTCTCCAATTAATTCTATTGATTCATGAGAAGATAAATAGCTTTTGACTAAATCTCTTGCCAATTTTTCATCTTCTACAATTATCGCTTTTTGTTTAGTCATTTTGAGGAATATTTAAATCGATAATAAATTTATTTTCAGCTTTATTTATTCTTAGAATATCATTCTTTTTATAAATTAAAAACAAACGTTCACGTGTGTTTTTTAGACCTATACCTTCTCCCTTCGTCTTTTTCGCTTCAGGATCAAAATCATTAACTAACGATATATTCAGGTTACTTTGATGAAGCTTTACATTGAACACAACATCAACAGTTTCAACACTTTCATATACTCCATGTTTAATCGCATTTTCAAATAATGGCTGCAAAATCATAGCTGGAATAGTTGCTTTTAAAGAAGCGTTATCGCAATTAAACTGAAAACTTAAACGATCTCCAAAACGGATTTTTTCAATTTCTAAATACAACTTAATGTTCTCCAATTCGGTTTCTAAAGTAGTAACTTGTTGTTCTTTATTGCTTAAAGAATACCTCAAATACTCCGAAAGTTTTATAATCATTTCTTGGGCTCTTTCGGGACTTGTAATTGTTAACGAACTCACAGAATTTAAACTATTAAAAAGGAAATGAGGATTAATCTGGTTTTTTAACGCATTCAATTCAACCTCTTTTATCAATGTTTTAAGCGTGGATTCTTCCTTTATTTTGTGCTGAATATCTTGATAATACACTACTACGTAATACACCAAAATAAAAAGAGAATAGTAAAACATTCCACTCACTATCCTCCAAGGAAAAGAACTGTCTAAAAACAAAGCATAGTCAGCATCATTGATAGAATATTTGAGGATTAAATATCCTGATAACAGCCAAAATCCAATAATTAAAAGAGAGGAAACAAGATGACTTGTCAATAAAGAAATAAAGTTTTGGTTTGATTTATTGTATCGAACTAAGTACCACAAGCTTATTCCTAAGAATGCAAAAAAAACATTAAACAACAGACTATCTACAATAGAAATACCAAACGAGAATTGATAATACCAATGCAAAACAGCAAAGTGTGCTCCAATTATTATGGACCACACAATACCGTAATTTATTAAATACTGTTTATTACTCGTTATTGGATTTAACATCTTTATTTAGTTTGTAAAGACAAAAGTGTTAAAGTTAAAAGAACTTTCTAACTTGATAAACTAATTTACTAATAGCTCTTTACCTCTCCGCCTCCAAAAATGGAAAACCCTTTGATAATTAACGTCTGTTTAGACCCATCAACTGGAAAATCTACAGGACCTCTTTTATCGTTAAACCCTCCAAAAAGACAAACTACATCTACTTGAACTTCCCAATCTCTTGGAACAGCAATTTCTGCTCCGCCAAACATGGTAAAAAAATCTACAACACATTCTCCATCTTTAAGTTTTGCTCCTACTAAATCTATTTCACTACCTCCAAATACACTGGTTACTTTTCCTCCAACAAACTGATCTGAAGTAATCTTTCTGTTTCCTCCACCAAACAATGTCAACATATCAATATGATGTTCTGATGATTGGCCTTCTATTGTATGTCGATGACGGTTCTTAACTGTTATCATTAACGTACCAGCAACAACAGCAATGATTGGCCACATCATTCCTTTTAAATCAACAGGAATATCGAAAATCCTCCAAGACAACCATATCAATCCTACAGATAAAAATATTAACCCAACCTGCATTTTTTGTTTCACAAAAATATTAAGCAATCCTAAACCGATAAATAATGAAGGCCATGAGAAAACATAATGCGTTACTTCAGCAGGAATTATTCCTGATTTCTTAGCAATAAAAAGAAGACCAATAGCAATCAAGCCAAATCCTAAAAAGGATCTTTTATCTCTTCTATTTTTTCTACAATTCTCCCTTTTCATTCTTTTCTTATCTAAAAATTTTTGACGATAATTTTCTTGTGCTTCCATTGTTCTAATTTTAATTACGATTCAAATGTATACCAACCCCCTTACTCCTTAAACAGATATTCGGTAAATTGTTGCTTATTTTCGGTAAATGGAGAAAACGAAGTTTAAAGCAAATACTTTGAAGCTATAATTCGTAATTTTGATGTATAATTTAACTTAAAAAAGAAATAAAATATGTATCCACCAGAATTAGTAGCTCCAATGAAAGAAGAATTAACTTCTGTGGGCTTTGAAGATTTAACAACTGTTGAACAAGTTGACGCGGCTATAACTGCTGAAGGAACTACTTTAGTAATTATTAACTCTGTTTGCGGTTGTGCTGCAGCAAATGCAAGACCAGCAGCAAAAATGTCGATTACTAACGATAAAAAACCAAATAGAATTACAACTGTTTTTGCAGGTGTTGATGGTGAAGCTGTTGCTCAAGCAAGAAAATATATGCTTCCTTACCCTCCATCTTCTCCAAGTATGGCATTGTTTAAAAATGGAAAAATCGTTCATTGTATAGAAAGACACCATATTGAAGGGAGACCTGCAGAAATGATTGCAGAGAACTTATCTGAAGCGTTTAACGAATATTGTTAATCAATAAAATTTAAAACAAAAATAGCCTTGAAAATTTCAAGGCTATTTTTATATATACCTGTCAGCTTTCTTATATTTGATAACCCATTTAAATAAATGGGCAAAACAGTTTATTATGGCATTAAAACAATCTCTTAGCTTTAAGCTCCAACAAAAATTATCTCCTCAACAAATTCAGCTAATGAAATTGTTACAACTTCCTACAGTTGCTTTAGAGCAGCGAATCAAGGAAGAAATGGAAAACAATCCTGCTTTAGATGAGGGAAAAGAAGATGAGGAATTAGATGAAGAACAAGAGGATGATTTTGGAAGGGAAGAAATTAGTGAGGCTGAAAAAGAATTTAATTTTGATGACTATATTGGTGATGACGATACACCATCTTATAAACTAAACACCAACAACCATAGTAAAGATGATGAAGAGAAACAAGTTCCGCTTAGTGGTGGTGCTACTTTTCAAGAGCTATTAGAAGCCCAACTCACTCTTTTCAATTTAGATGATGATGATCACACCATAGCACTTCATTTAATAGGGAGTTTAGATGAATCTGGTTATCTGAGAAGAGAAATTGATGCTATAGTAGATGATTTAGCCTTTACTCAAAATGTAATTACTGATGCTGAACACATCCAAAAAATACTCACTATTATTCAGCATTTTGATCCGCCTGGGGTTGGTGCACGAAATTTACAGGAATGTTTATTGTTACAAGTTAAAAAGAAAAACGATCATTCTTTATTAACGTTAAATGTTATTGAGGTTTTAGAAAACTATTTTGAAGAGTTTACTAAAAAACATTACGACAAGATAATAGACCGTCTAAATATTGAGAGCGAAGATTTAAAAGATGTTATTAGCGAAATTTTAAAACTTAATCCAAAACCTGGAAATTCTTCAAGTGGAACTGCAAAAGTGGTACAACACGTTGTTCCTGATTTTAATTTGACTGTTGAGGATGATGAAATTCAACTTACGTTAAATGGTAGAAATGCGCCTGAATTAAAAGTAAGCAGAACTTACAGTGATATGATGAAAGGCTATCAAGCTCAAAAAGAAAAGCCTTCTAAATCACAAAAGGACGCTTTAATGTTTGTAAAGCAAAAAATGGATTCTGCAAAATGGTTTATTGATGCCATTAAGCAACGTCAAAATACATTGATCACAACAATGCATGCCATTATTCGCCATCAAAAAGAATACTTCTTAGAAGGGGATGAAACCTTGTTGAACCCAATGATCTTAAAAGATATTGCAGAAGAGGTAGACTTAGATATTTCTACAATTTCTAGAGTAGTAAATAGTAAATATGTTCAAACTCCTTATGGTACATTTTTATTGAAAACTTTCTTTTCAGAATCATTAAGTACGGATAGTGGTGAGGAAGTATCCACTAGAGAAGTTAAAAAAATCTTACAGGATGCTATTTCAGATGAGGATAAGAAAAAACCATTAACAGATGAGAAACTGTCTCAATTGTTAAACAATAAGGGGTATAACATTGCTAGAAGGACTGTTGCTAAATATCGTGAACAATTAAACATACCTGTAGCCCGTTTAAGAAAAGAACTATAATTTCTAAATGAAAGTTGCTGCAAAGATTATATCAACTGTTTTTCATCCTACAGTTATGCCCATAATTGGGTTATTTATTATTTTCAATACGGATTCATACATCAATTATGCTATCCCTGCTGAACTGAAAAAAGCCGTACTCTTTTTGGTTGGAACCAGTACGTTTCTTATCCCTCTTTTAATATCATTGTTACTTCTTAATCGTGGACTAATAAACAGTCTAGAAATGGAAACTCAAAAAGAACGGATCATTCCATATGCCTTTACCATTGCATTTTATGTATTTACACTTTACATGTTAAATAAGGCTCCAATGCCCCCTATTATTTTCAACTTCATAATAGGTGCAACGCTATCGGTAATGTTAGCTTTTATTATCAATATTAAATGGAAAATTAGCGCTCACATGATAGGTGTAGGAGGTTTAGTTGGAGCTCTTTTCTGTGTATCAATGCTTTTAGAAATCTACATTACTCCTTACTTTGTAGTTGGTTTACTAATCTCAGGACTCATTGGTTCTTCAAGATTAATTTTAAAAGCTCATACACCTCTACAAATCTATGCTGGATTTGCTCTTGGTGCAATATGTCAATTTGCGGTGCTATACATTTAAGAATAAAAAAATCCCAACATATAAATGCTGGGATTCAATCTATAATTTATTTTAATAAAGATTAATATTCATCTTCATTAAAAAAGAAGTCTTCTTTAGTAGGGTAGTCCGGCCAAATATCTTCTATACTATCATAAGAATCGTCTTCACCTTCCAATTGCTGTAAGTTTTCAGTAACCTCTAAAGGTGCTCCTGTTCTAATCGCAAAATCGATCAATTCATCTTTTGAAGCTGGCCATGGTGCATCCTCTAAATGTGATGCTAATTCTAAAGTCCAATACATAATTTATAATTTCTTAATATTAACGCAAAAATAGATTTTTTGTTGACTTAGGCAAGAAAAATTAACAATTAATTGTTAGCTACTTATAAACCGCTTCAACCTCAATAAAAACAACTACATGCGAGGTTTCCACTCTACTTCTTTAACTGCTTTATCTACTACTATTTTACGAGCTAAGACAAATAAATAATCAGATAATCGATTTAAATACTGAAGTACCAATATATTAATTTCTTCATTTTCTGATAAACTACTAATTAAACGTTCTGCTCTTCTGCAAACACATCTTGTAATGTGGCAAAATGAAACCGTTGTGTGTCCGCCTGGCAAAACAAAAGATCTCATTTCTGGCAAAACTTCATTCATTTTGTCAATCTCTTTCTCTAAAAATAAAATATCCTCTTCGTGCAATTGAGGAACCTTAACCTTATTATTTCCTGGTTCTGTTGCCAATATAGAGCCAAGTGTAAACAATCTATCTTGAACTTCAATTAATGTATCTATACTGCGCTTATCGATCTCTTGATCTCGAATTAAACCGATGTAAGAGTTCAATTCATCAACCGTACCATAGGCATCTATTCTTAAATCATGTTTTGGAACTCTTTTCCCTCCAAATAAAGATGTTTGCCCTTTATCTCCTGTTTTAGTATAAACTTTCATTTGTCTGTTTTATTTAGCTAAAATTAATGATAATTTGTATTAATTTTGAGCTATGATAACACAAGAACAGATAAAAGAATTGGTTGAGCGCCTGGTTGCGTTAAGGGGGTATCTTTGACATTGATGCCAAACTCATACAACTAGAAGAAGAAGATCAAAAAACTCAAGATCCCAACTTTTGGGATGATCCTAAAGAAGCAGAAAAACAATTAAAAGTTGTTAGAAACATTAAAGTATGGACAGAAAACTATTCTTCCATTGCTTCAGAAGTAGATGACCTAGAGGTTCTTTATGAATTTAATAAGGAAGGCGAGGCTACTGATGAGGATGTTCAAAATCAGTACACTATTTCTCTTGAAAAAATAGAGGATTTAGAGTTTAAAAATATGCTCAGTGCAGAAGAGGATTCTCTAAATGCGGTGCTCCAAATTACTGCTGGTGCTGGAGGAACAGAAGCTTGTGATTGGGCTGAAATGTTGCTCCGAATGTACAAGATGTGGGCTGAAAACAACAAATGCAAAATAAAATTACTCGACTATCAAGCTGGGGATGTTGCTGGAGTTAAAACAGTTACCATAGAGATAGAAGGCGATTTTGCTTTTGGTTATCTTAAGGGTGAAAATGGTGTTCATCGTTTAGTTCGTGTTAGCCCTTATAATTCTCAAGGTAAAAGAATGACATCTTTCGCTTCAGTTTATGTTTACCCATTGGCTGATGATAGTATTGAAATAAAAATAAATCCTGCAGATCTTCAATTAGATTTTGCTAGGTCTGGTGGTGCTGGTGGTCAGAATGTAAATAAAGTAGAAACTAAAGTAATTCTAAAACACCTCCCTTCTGGAATTATGATTACCAATTCTGAAACACGTTCTCAATTAAAGAATAGAGAAAAAGCTATGCAATTACTTAAGTCTCAATTGTATGAAATTGAGTTGCGTAAAAAAATGGAATCTCGTGCAGAAATTGAAGACAGTAAAATGAAAATTGAATGGGGTGCACAAATAAGAAGTTATGTTCTAGATGACAGAAGGGTTAAAGACCACAGAACTAACTTTACGGTTAATGATCCTTCAAAAGTTTTGGATGGTGACCTGGATGGTTTCTTAAAATCATATTTAATGGAATTCGGTAAATCTTAATTTAAAAAACAATTTAACAATGAAAATATATCACAACCCAAGATGTAGCAAAAGTAGACAGACGCTACAACTGATTAAAGATTCTGGTACAGAAGTAGAAATTATAGAGTATTTAAATTCAATTCCTACTGCTGATGAATTAAAAATGATTTTAGTAAAGCTTAATTTATCTCCAAAAGATATCTTAAGAAAAGGGGAAGCAGTTTATAAAGAGAAGTTTAAAAACAGTGACTTTAATGATGATGAATGGATTAAGGTTATGATTGAATACCCTAAATTAATTGAACGACCTATCGTGGTTAAAGGGAACAAAGCAGTATTAGGGAGGCCCCCTGAAAATGTATTGGATTTAATTTAAAAAGAAAAAGCACCTATTTAAAAATAGGTGCTTTTTTTATATCATTTAAACTATTTTCTACTCTTCTAAACCTGCTAATCTTTTAGCCCATGTAGGACCAAACTTGTTTAACAAAAACAATTTAATTGAACCTGGTACTACAACAGTAAACAAGAACATTAATACCCACATTGCCATAAAGAAAATGAAGAAGAAAAATAATACACCTAAACTTACCATGTTGTTTGTTTTAAATTGTTATTAATGTAAAAGTATAAAAATCTATGTGTTAAGCCTAAATATTTTCAAAAAAATCATTGCCTTTGTCATCACAAATTATAAAGGCTGGGAAATTCTCTACTTTAATTTTTCGAACAGCTTCCATTCCCATCTCTTCAAAAGCAACAACTTCAACAGATTTAATATTGGTTTTAGCTAATATTGCTGCAGGTCCACCTATAGACCCTAAATAGAATCCTCCAAACTTTTTACAAGCATCGGTAACACCTTGTGATCGATTTCCTTTTGCCAACATAATCATAGATCCTCCTAAAGCTTGGAATTCTCCAACATAAGGATCCATTCTTCCTGCTGTAGTTGGTCCAAAACTTCCTGAAGGCATTCCTTCTGGAGTTTTTGCTGGTCCAGCATAATATACAGGATGGTTTTTGAAATAATCTGGCATAGGTTCACCAGCATCAACCATTTCTTTAATGCGTGCATGAGCAGCATCTCTAGCAACAATCAATGTTCCTTTTAAGTTTAATCTTGTTTTAATAGGGTATTGAGATAGAATTTTTAATTGTTCTCCCATGGGTTGATCCAAATCAATCTCAATAGCTGGTTCTAAATGTGGCGCAACTTCTGGTAAAAATCTTCCAGGATTCGTTTCCAATTGTTCTAAGAAAATTCCTTCTTTAGTTATTTTTCCTTTAATATTTCTATCTGCAGAACAACTCACACCTATTCCTACAGGACAAGATGCTGCATGTCTTGGTAAACGAATTACTTTAACATCATGGGTAAAATACTTCCCACCGAATTGTGCTCCTATTTCACTTTCTTGACATATTTTCTGGATTTTCTCTTCCCAAACTGTATCTCTAAAAGCTCTCCCTCCAGGACTACCAGCAGTTGGTAATTCATCATAATATCCAGCCGAAGCCATTTTTACTGCTTTTAAATTTGCTTCTGCTGATGTACCTCCAACTACAAACGCTAAATGATATGGAGGGCATGCTGCCGTTCCTAAATCTCTAATCTTAGCTGTTACAAACTCAGTCATTGATTTTTCATTTAACAATGCTTTTGTTTGTTGATATAAATAAGTTTTATTTGCAGAACCTCCACCTTTAGTTAAAAACAAAAACTTATACTCATCTCCTTGATCAGCATAAAGGTCTATTTGTGCAGGTAAATTACTTCCAGAATTTTTTTCATTGAACATATTCGATGCAACAACTTGAGAATATCTTAAGTTTCTTTCTTGGTAAGTGTTGTAAACTCCTTTGGAAAGGTATTCAGCATCGTTTACTCCTGTAAACACATTCTCTCCTTTCTTCCCCATAACAATGGCTGTTCCGGTATCTTGACAAGATGGTAACTGACCAACTGCAGCAATTTCTGCATTCTTTAATAACGTATGTGCAACAAATCTATCATTATCCGTAGCTTCTGGATCTTCTAAAATTTTAGCTACCTTTTCTAAATGGGCTGTTCGAAGCATAAATGACACATCTGCCATTGCCTCTGCAGCCAACATTTCTAAAGCTTTTGGTTCAACCTTTAGAACCTCTCTCCCAGCAACATCAATTGTTGAAATATGTTCTTTAGAAATTAATTTATATTGGGTTGGATCCTTCTGTAAAGGAAATGGTTTTTCATAAATAAAATCAGCCATGTGTTTTGTTTGAATTTAGAATACGAAGATAAGATATCTTATGAAATGATTATTATGGGAACAAAAAAAAGCCTGTGTATAAATACACAGGCTTTGAACTATAAATTAAACTTTATTAGTTTACATCAACAATAACTGCATTTGAAATACCATCAGCTTGATTAGCTTTATATATAACAACTGCAACTTGTAAGTTTGCACTATTAACAACAGAACTAGGAACTGTAATTGTGTAATTTCCTGAAACCGTTTGGTTTGCAGTAAATGAAGTACCCATAGTTTCGTTTCCTAAGCTATTTGAAGAATTTGCTGCTGCACGGATTACATTCTCATGACTAGTAACTGCAGTTGCTGCAATTGAACTTTGTTGAGAAGCCATTACACCATCTTCTAAAAGATATACACCAATATAGTGTTGACCAGCTGCTGCATAAAATTCAGCCATAGTATTAACTGAAACAACGCTTCCGTCTATTGTAGCTTCTGCCGCAACACCAACTTCTAATGTACTTCCAAGACATGCATTAACATGTGAATCTGCTTCACTATTGTTGTAAGGCTGAGAACTATAATAACCATCGTGAGTCATTGTATGATTAGCTGCAGACCAATAACAGTGAGGAATTCCAGTAGATCCAACAAAAGATTGAAATACATTTCCAAAACCTGGACCAAACGCACTAGATGAACTAATTGCATCTCCACTTTGTACATTTAAAATAACTACATCACTTCCGTAAGTAGTTTCCATATGCTCTTTAGTAGGTTCTCCATAAGCTCCACAAGGAGGACACCAAGTAGCTCCAACATAAGTAACTACTGATCTTTGTTTAGCAACAACTACTAAATCAGCAGGATCACTACCGTTAGAAACATAACCAGTAGGTTGATCACAATTGGATACAGATACCGCTCCGTTTCCTAATCCATCACCATCTAAATCTTGATACCAAGTAGTAGCAAATGTACAAGTTCCATCATCTTCTCCTGCAGTTGAATCAAAGTTACAAGCTGAAGCATCTGTACACCCCTTAACCTTATCATCATCTTTAGAACAACTCTGCATTGATACTGCTAAAACAGCAACAGCAGAAAACATTAATTTAATTTTTTTCATCTTATTTTAATTTTAAAAGTTTAGAGCTTAAAAGTAAGTTAACATTAGAGAATTATTGAGACCAATATTCCCATTTGTTTGGATTCCTAATTTTCTACTAAAATGAACAGCAATTAAATACAATGAAGCCCCTAATACTAAAGTGATTAGTATTGTTTTGAAACTTCTATCAAATAAAAAAAGCCTGTGTATAAATACACAGGCTTTTTTTATTTAAGTACTCTTTATGATTAATTCACATTTACTAAAACTGAATTTGAAATAGCATCTGGAGAGTCAGCAGTCCATATTACTACTGCCACTTGTAAATTAGCACTATTCACTACAGTTCCTGGAACTGTCACTGTAAATGTTCCTTCTACTCTTTGGTTTGCTGTAAAACTAGCGCCCATTGTCTGAACTCCAAGAGGAGTAGCAGTATAAGCAGCTTCTCTAACCACATTGTTATGAGCTACTACAGCTGGAGATGATCCTGTAATTGTTTGTGATGCCATTACACCATCTTCCAATAAATATACTCCTATAAAATGCTGTCCTGCAGCAGATAAAAATTCAGTAGCTGTTTGAACAGTTACAATTCCACCTGCAAGTGTTGCTTCTGCAATTACACCTACAGTAGCAGGAGTTGCTAAAACAGTACCAACAGTGTTATCGAATTGACTAGAAGAACTAGAGAATCCATGATCAGTCATAGTATAATTAGATGCTGACCAATAACAGTGAGGAATTCCAGTAGATCCAACAAAAGTTTGAAATTCGCTACCAAAATTAGGTCCAAAAGCACCAGAAGCACTAATTGCATCACCACTTTGAACATTTAAGATAACAACGTCATCACCAAAAGTAGTTTCAATGTGTTCTTTAGTAGGATCACCGTTAGCTCCACAAGGCCCACACCAAGTTGCACCAACGTAAGTCATTGTTGCTCTTTGTCTAGGTAAAACTGCTACATCAATCAAATCATCAGAATTTGACACATAACCGTCAACAGAGTCACAAGAGTTTACATATACATTAGGATCTCCTAAACCATCACCATCTGCATCTGCATAATATGTATTTACAGCACAAGGGTTTAATACATAACCTGAAGGCTGATTACAATCTACGATTGTAGCAAAAGGATTTCCTAATCCATCACCATTTAAATCCTGCATCCATGTCTGTTCATAAGTACAAGTACCATTGTCTACATCTGCATCTGGATTAAAGTTACATGCCAGTCCGTCTGTACATCCTTTGGTTTCTCCCTTTGAACAGCTATACATCGTAAAGACTGCTGTTCCTGCAAGGATTATCATTAGTTGAATTTTTTTCATAATCGGGGGTTTTATATTAAAACGCGTATATTAAGTATAAGCACCTACGAAAATAGGGATAATTTAACATTATCCCTATCTAATTTTGCATTATGTTTGTATTCCTAAAAAGGCCTAATAAAACTTATAACGTTTATCAACCACTCCGTACTTGTCTTTTAACGCCTCTAGCAGTTGTCCTATTACTGCTCCGTTTCCTTGATTAATCTGTGATTTAACCGATTCATAATCTGCAGTTTCTACAGCTGGAGTAACAGTTTCTACCTGCACAACAAATACTCCTGTTTGACCTTCTACAGGAATACTCATTTGACCTTCTTGTAAAGTCGAAATCATACCATTAACACTTAATTCTTGCCCCATTCCTGGGATTGCATATGCAGCAAAGTTCACATTAGCAGCAGACTCTACAGTTCCTCCAATTTTTGTAGCCAATTCGCTTAAGCTAGAAACTCCTCCCATCTCTTCAGCAAACATAGCTGCTTTCTTTTTCTTTTTAGCTCCTAATTCTACTTGGATTTCTACTTGATCTATCGTTGCAATTCCTTCTTCTCTTACTTCTGATAAGTGAGCAACTAAATATGTATTTCCAAACGTGAAAGGATCCGAAACTGTACCTTCATCATTATTGAAAGACCATCTCACTAATTCTCTAACATCAGTCATTCCAGGGATATCTTTGTCTGCAACTTTTATATCTGTTGCAACAAATTTTGCAAACTCATCAGACTCTGTTGCTTTAGTAAATAATTCTGATGAATTATTACTAGAGTAAAATCCACTTGCCTGTGCAAAAACAGCATTAAATGTTTCACTACTTGGTGTAATTTTTCTAGATACTGTAGACAATTGTACTTTTCTTGATTTAGCTGCTTGTTTTAATATTTCAATTAAGTGAAATCCAAATTGAGACTGAACGATAACCATATCTCCTTCTGCACCATCAAAACATGCATCATTGAAACTAGGGACCATTGCTCCTTCTTTAAACCATCCTAAATCACCACCTTCAATTGCAGAACTAACATCTTCTGACATTGTAGTAGCAATTTCAGCAAAATTACCCCCGTTTTCTATTACAGACTTAACACTATCCAATTTAGCTTCTAATAAGGTATCTGTAAATGTTTGTGTTGTTTTTAATAAAATGTGTCTAGCTTTTACAGAATCTGGAACCATTTTAGTTTTAGATAATTTCGTTACTAAAAATGCTCCATTTTGCTCATAAACGGGAGTAATTGCTCCGGTATCTTGAACAAAAAATGCTGAATCTATTCCTAATGGTAAAGCGTCTGCACCATAATAAGATTCATCCAACGGTACTTCAGAGTTGTAAACAACAAAAGAAGAATCATCATCAGTTAATTCAAATTCTTTGGCGGTACCTTCTATCCATTCTTTAGCTTCAGCAATATCAGATTCAGAAGGAACAACTTCAAACTTTACATATTCAACTTCTCTAGATGCATCTTGCTTATAATCATCTTTATGTTCAAGGTAATACGCTTTTAAATCTTCATCTGTAAGTTTAACTGTACTATCATTAACCGATGTATACCTTTTAGCAACAAATTTTATATTTCTTTGCTCATTTTGTTCTGTATATGTTCTTTCTACTTGACTAGAAGTAGCATACAAACCTTTCGTTAATAGGTTGTTGTATTTCGTTGCAACTCTTTCTTTTTGAATACCATCTTCAAAAGATAACCATTGGTTTCTATTTTCTGCTGGCATAGTTTCTAAACTCTTTAAAAACTGTAACACTTGTGTAGGGTTAAATGCTCCTGTAGCCGGATCAGTAAAAGCTTGTTGTACTTGAGGGTGAGGATTACTTCCTTGAACCATATCAAATAATTCTTCTGGACTAACAGCAATTCCTAACTCTTTAAATTGACTTTCTAAAACTACTTCTCGGATAATTTCATTCCAAGATTGTTCTTTTAAAGATTCTCTAACTTCTGCACTAGCAGTCGTTTGATTTTGATTTTCCCACAGGCTAACGCTGTTTTCATAACGTTGGTTAAATTCTTGACCAGTAATTTCCTTACCTCCTATTTCTCCAAGATTGTTGTCATTACCTCCAAACAAACGTTGAATTTGATCTACAGGAAGTAAGAATGCCAACATTCCAACCCCTATTATAATCATCACTAATGCTGATTTCTCTCTTATTTTTCCTATTACTGCCATCTTATTTTATTATTTTGGGTTGCGAATATACGAATTGTCATTCGATAAATAAAAGCTTAGGGTAAGATTTATACTATTGATTTTGAGCTTTTAAGAAAGTTAGTTTATTCTTCAAAATCCATTTGTCGAATTGTAACAAGCTCAATCTTATTGTTACTCACTTTATCTATTGTAAAAACTACTTTTTCTGAGGCAATCACTTCATCCTTTAACGGAATACTTTCATGAATGTGAATAATATATCCTCCAAGCGTTTCGTATTCTTCAGACACTGGTAAATCTAACTTATACTTTTCATTAATATAGTCAATCTCTAACCTCGCAGAAAACTGAAATGTTCCTTCTTCTAATTGGTTTTCGACCAATTCTTCTTTATCGTGTTCATCTTCAATTTCACCAAAAATCTCTTCAATAATATCCTCTATGGTTAAAATACCTGAAGTTCCTCCAAACTCATCAACAACAACGGCAATACTTCTTCGCTCTTTTAAAGATTTTTTAAGCACTTCATTTGCCGACATTACCTCAGGCACAATAGAGACAGGGAGTAATATAGCCTTAACTGAATCTGGTTTCCTAAACAATTCCTTTGAGTGAGTGTATCCAATAATATTGTCAATAGAATCTCTATAAATTAAAATCTTTGACAATCCTGTTTCAATAAATTTAGACTGTAACTCCTGTATTGAACTTTCTACATTCATGGCTACAATTTCTGTTCTAGGAATCATACATTCCCGAACTTTTACATCCGAAAATCCTAAAGCATTTTTAAAAATCTGAATCTCTGAATCAACTTCTTCTCCTTCTTCATTCCCCTCTTGAATATTGGCAACAAAATCTTCTAAATCAATTTTAGAAAAGGCCAAATCACTTTCTGAGGTATCTACTTTAAAAAGTTGCAAAATTAAATTAGAAATTCCTACGGTTAAATAGGTAAAAGGCAATAAAATGTAGTAAATAATAACAAGTGGAACCGCAGCAATAGCAAGTGCTTTATTGGGATTTATCCTAAAAAGTGTTTTAGGCAAAAATTCTGCAAAAAACAACACAACCATTGTCGACAAAATGGTTTGAATCAATAAAATTACCAACTCATTACTTGCGATGTGCATTACAATTAATGGCTCTAAAAACATGGCCATAACAATACTATAAATTACCAATGCGATATTGTTACCCAATAGCATAGCTCCGATAAATTTTGCCGGCTGTTTTAAAAAAGAAGAAAGAATTTTTGCTGAAAAAATGCCTTTGTTTTTATCCAATTCTATTTTTAACCTATTGGCTGAAACAAAAGCAATTTCAATGCCTGAGAAAAGTGCTGAGGCAAACATTGCCAACAATAAAAAAATCCAAAAAAGTGGAGTCATTGTCTAATTAAATTCCCTTTAAAAGTAAGCGTTTATTTCGACATATTTTCAAAACGTTTTAATTGCTTTTTTCTAACAAAAAACAACAACGTTGCCATTGCAGCAAAAGAGAAGAAAAACAAAGCGTCTGTAATGCCTGTATAGAGCAAATGGTAACATGCAATACAAAAACTAACTACTGCAACCATCAACCACATCAATTGTAAAAATCTAACTACTTTTTTCATCTTAATTTGTTTTTAAAGAATCTGCTTCTTTCTTTACATTAATTACGCCTGTTGGCTTGTGTATTTTCCATTTGGTAAAATCTTGATTGGCCTCCATTCCTTCTCCCATAATAATTTCATCTTCGGTACTTATCTTAACAAACTCTTTGGTGTATATTTTGGAGGAATCTTCTATCCAAATTAAATGTTCTGTATTTAAAACTTCTCCTTTATCATTGACCACCACCACATCTTCTTTTGCTTCCATTACATTTTCTGAAACACGGTGTATGGCATAGTTTGACGTTAGTGTGGAGGCAACATTTAATAAAGAGTCATAGAACAACACCTTAATCCCTTCCGTCATCTCCATGTACTTATTCTCTTCTTCACCATATTCTTCCATCAAAGGGGCTGTAATCTTAATTTTTACATTAGATTTTTCTGAGTAAATAAACTCAACATTTTTCCCTTTACTAATGGGTTCATTTTTTTTATTGGTGAGTGAAGCTATTTCTGCGACATCATTCTCACAAGAACAAAGAATCCCGAATGCGAATAGCACCGGGATAATCTTTGTATAGTTTAATGTAATCTTATTAAAACTCAATTATTTTGTTTTAATCGTAGTTGCTTCATTTATCCAACAAGCAGCAGTATATGAGTCTCCGTTTTTCTTTCCGAAGAAAAACACATCTTTTGTTGCTGGGTAACGTGATGAAATACTCGCTATTTTCTTATTTGCTACTGTAGCTACTGTAGCATCTACTGCTTTTGCTTTTTTATACTTATCTACAGCTGCCCAATAAGCCCCGTATCTACCTAACTCTCCATCATCACATGTTTTAGAACTTTGCGCATAACAATCTCCAATTAAGATGTATGGCTCTCCCCATCCTTTTTTCAACCCTGCTGCTTTTAAAGCAAATGTTCTTGCTTGTGCAAAACTCTTTTTGTAAGAATGTGCTTTCGCTATACTTAAAGTATATTCTGCTTTTTCATCATCAGTTTCTGACATGTCAATTGCTTTTTGGAAAAACTCAATCGCTTTAGAATAATCTTTCTTCCCTAAGTACAATGTTGCAATACCTGAAGCTCCATTCGCTGAAGGCTCCAATGGAAAATATGCTTCTGCAACTTTCCCAAAAATAACTGCTCCATCATCTGTTTTATAACATTTGTTTTTCTTTAACAATTTCATTGTTGTTCTTAACCAATCTAAGTTTTCTTTATTTGCTTCAAAATTCTTATCTGCTAAAGGAACTAATACGGTACAATCTAAATAAGGAGAAGTTACGTTTTGTATTTTCTCTTCTGCTTTAGCATATCTCGCAGCATTCTTCCCTTCTTTATTGGCAGCACAAATTGCTAATGTTTTCTCAAACATCCCAACAACTTCTTCTTTTGTTTTTTTATCTGCTTTTTCTAAATTAATTACCGTAAACATCATGGCTACCAATGTACCTGATTGAGTTTTGTTTCCAGTTAATCCAATCGCTTCATTTAATATTTCAAATGTCTTTTCTTTATCTTGCTTGTTACTCAACATTGCTTGTCCTTTCATTCCTTTAACAAGTCCTTCTTGCCCAAACATTGCAATACGTTGGTCATAGATAGAAAACATCGTATCGATATAAGCTGCTTTTAGAGTTGCATCTTTTTCAGCTTTAACCAATTGCTTATATATTTTTACTCCATTTGTATACAAAGATTTTTGAGATTGAGGGCAAGTTTTATATGCTGCTCTCCATAAACTGTGTGCCAATTTAGGCTCACTCTTCATATAATCTTTATAGATTAAACTTTCTATACACGCAACACTATCTTCTGGTGTTGCACCATATTTTCCTTGAGCAAAAGTGGCTACACTTATTACTAACCCTATCAATATTAATGTTATCTTTTTCATAATTCTTTCTTATTAATCGTATTTCCTTTTTCTGAACCAGGTAGCATTTATTGTTACTCCTACATTCATGTTAAAAAACTGTTCTTTTACTAACCCTGCTTCTGTTGTTCCTTTGTTTCCATATTCAAAACCAAAGTTCAATCTAGGGTAACTATTTTCTGATCTTCTAACTGGCAAGCCTATTCCAAAAGTTATGCCATACTCATTAAAATCAACTCCATTTATTGTTAAATAAGAGTTTGAATACCTAGAACCAAGTCTATAAGCGATTCTTTGCAAATAATTGCTTCCATCATGTTTAGGTATAATTTCAGCTCCTACTGCAATAGAGTAATTTGATTTGTAAGAATAAAGTTCATCACTACTTATAATTGCACCCCAGTTACTTGCTTCATAATCTGCAGCCAAAGTCCATTTATTCTCTTTTTCTAATGAAATACCAAAACCCAATTCTGATGGCAATTGAATAACAGCATCAGCTTCTTCTACAAATACAATAGTATCTTTAACTGTTCCAAAATCAATGGTTCCATCAAAAGATCTAACAATCTCTGATCGTTTCGCTTTTATATCTGCCGCCAATCCGTAAGTAGCTCCAAATGTTAATTTATATTTGTCATTTTCAACGTTTGTAAATACTTTTTGATATTGTAATCCAAAATCAAATCCAAAATCAGAAACAGAATATTCTTCTACTTTCCATAAATTAAATCCTCCGGCTAAATCTCCATAAATAGCTTTCTGATCATGGTTAATTGATCCAAACAAAAAGTAAGCATTTGCTCCAATTGAAATATCTGATGTAGAATCGATTTTAATTCCCAAAGCATTCCCTAAGTATGCTTTATTAATTGCTCCATCACCTTCATTATAAAAACTTACATTACCAGCAATTGGATCATTAATTACCTCATCATACTTGTAACCAACATTTGAGTACGGTTTAACTCCAAAGCTTGTTCCCCAAACGCCCTTAACAACTGGAAAAGCAAGTGCAATATGATCTATGTATGAATTGTTTTGGTATTGCGTTTCTGTCCCATCATCTAAAGTTAACGCGCTATTTGAATAACCTATGTCAAAAGTAACTACAGATATGGCTGAATAACTTGCCGCATTTTTTAGTGTAATATCTTTATAAGATCTTAACCCTATCCCTACTCCTCCCATTCCAACATTTTGAGCAAATGCTTCTGGTCTAACTAATCCTATTCCATACTTCGAATAAGGAGAGTTTGTTGTTGATTGAGAAAATACTGACGTATTTACAACTAACAAAATAAAAAGAGTAGTTACTAACTTATTAATTCTCATTATAATTTAAAATTTCATTCAATCCTTTCAGCACCAAAAATTCGTCTGCAAAGATGCGATTTTTTGGTTCTAAATCAAATAGATTTATATCTCCTCCCGTAACAACTATTTTTAACGTTTCATATTGTGATAAATAGTCATTAATTGTTCCTTCTATCTCATTTTTCATTCCACTATAAACCCCTGAAACAATTGAACTTTCAGTTGTATCTCCTGTTGTCTTTAATTTCTCTTTGCTAAAGCTTATTAAAGGTAGCTTTTCAGTAAAGTGATGCAATGCTTTAAATCGCATCTGAAAACCTGGAGCAATTGCTCCTCCTAAATATTCATTTTTTGAATTAATAAAATCATACGTTATGCAAGTACCTATGTCTATAATCAACAAATCAATATCCTTTAAAAAACTTTTAGCTCCAACAACAGCTGCAAGCCTATCAACCCCTAAAGTTTCTGGCGTTTTATAATGATTTTGCAAAGGTAAAGGGGTTAGGTGTGTTAGTTTTAAGAAATTATACTTTTTTAACAAACTTTCTTCTTCTCCAGATGCTCTTACAGAAGAAAATGCCCCACTTTTGATAGCGTATTTAGAAAAATATTGATCAATTATTGAAGTTGAAAGATGTTCTTCTTGAGTCAACTCGATCAAGTTATTGCCCTCAAAAACAGCGAGTTTAACAAAGGTGTTTCCTATATCAACAATTAAGTTCATTTCTAAATTATGGTCGAAATTACAAATTGTAGGAGGATTTGTTTTTAAGAACAAAATATTTTTCTACATTTGCCGACCATTTGAATGGTGCCTTAGCTCAGTTGGTAGAGCAATGGACTGAAAATCCATGTGTCCCTGGTTCGATTCCTGGAGGCACCACTCACTAAAAGCCTTGTAAACATTGTTTACGAGGCTTTTTTAGTTTTAATCACTTTTTAACGGAGTGGAGTCGTTTTGAAAACGGAGTGGAGTTTTGGTTAATCTAACTTAGATTTTATACAAAAAATTGTTATAAACATTAAGAAATACTCCCATACATCCATAATTACAATATTTCTACTATAAACAGAAAATTCACTTGCCCAATCCATATCAGATACATAAAATATATTAAAGTATTTACCAGAAAAATAACTTAAACCAACAAGGATTATAGTTAGTGTAAAAACTTTTGTAAACAATTGATTGGAGAAACTATCATCTGAAAGCTCTTTATAAATTCGTCTACCAAAGAGAAAAACTAAGAGCAAGCTAACCGGAACAGTCAGTACTTTCAAAAATGGCAAATTTATTTGATACAGAATGAGCATCTTATCACCAATATCAACTGAAAAATTATAGAGAAGTTTGCTGATTGCAGTATAAATCAACAACAACATAGCTCCATAAATGATATTGTTGACATTGGCTTTATTCATCCCCTAAAATACTGAAAATATTAAAAATTAAGATTATGATGATAACTCTTCTACTCCAATAAGTTTTAATGATTCAGCAGAATAAATAAAGATTATATTCCTATCATCACTATCGGTATATTCTAAATTCACATATAAACAAGCCAACCTAACCCCATCATTCTTTTCCTTATTAAACCCATAAATTAAATATTCGTCAAGGTTTTTGCATAAATCACTCTCAATTAAAACATTGGCAACTTCATCCCTACTTGTTTCGCTCAGAACATCTTCATCAATCAAAGAATAAACTTCTTTATAATCTTGAGTACATATACCTTCAAGTAGAATTAACAAGTCATCATAGATTTGACTTATCTTAAACATTTCACTATTTACAATTGAATAACTGTCTACAGTTTTATTAGAGTCAATAAAATTTATGGAGCTCTCACCATCTAAGGACAAGGTATTTCTCTTTTTGTTTGCCTTATCAAATGTAAATAAAGCTATTGTTGTATGGTAAATACTTCTTTCTTCCTTATCTAACTCACTATTATATATTTCAATAATTAAATCACTCCCTTTTCCATTAACAACAACATTCTCTGAATGTGACAAACCAACTAAAGTTGACACATCTTCATCTGTCACAATATCTCCACAGGAAATAAAAGCAACTCCAATTAGGAGTATGAAAAGTCTATTTAGCATTTATTAAATTTGAATCTAAATGGTAGTCAATATAACCCGTTTCTTCATAATATCTTAAATAGGCAACTTCTTTTGAGGTCTTTCGACTATCTCCTTCTGTTAACTCTAATTCCATTGGAAACTCAAAACCATATTTATAATCATCATACTCCCCACAATCAACTACATCAACAATTAGATGCTTTGGAACATAACCTTCTTTTTTAAATCCTAAAAGATACTTCTTACCTAATGCCAAAGGAACATCAAACTTACTTGTTGTATTATTTATTGATTGTATGGTATCACCATTTTCCAAAACATATATCTGATAATCGCTTACTGTATCATTACCCGTATAAAAAACTGTCCCTGTCACATTAACATAAAAATAATCATCACTATTTGTATTACCATTTGTTTCACCAAGAAATACCCAGCGGACATTCAACATACCTTTTTTTAAGTAAGCATTAATCATATTTCCAGATTCAACATTGTTATACAAATATTCAGAAGTACTTATTTCCATCTCTTCAAAACCTTCGCTTTTAGCATTTATTGTGATAATATACCTATTTGGCGACCTTCTGCTTTTACTTGTTCTCTTACTTAAAACCTCAACCTCATATATAATTGGCTCAGATTCATCAAATGCACAATTAATCAAAATAATACTACAAAATACAAATACACCAACTCCAATTAACAAATACAAATAGGAAAATATTAATTCAACTTTATTAGTGATTTTAAACTCAGAACTGCCACTTCGCAATAATAGAAAAATAGCTATACTGGACAAAATTAGTGTAGGAACCCAAAGAGATTCATAACTAACAACCTCAAAATCCAGTAATGCTCTAATTACAATTGCAGCAACAGGTATTGTTAGAGATGAGGTTAAAGCTGGATATGGGCTATTATCCGCTTTGATTATTTTTATTAAACCATTATACCTATAGATAATAAACAAGCCCATTACAGGCAAGCAAACATTGGCTATTAACAATAAATTATATGGAGATGGACTAAACAAAAACCACAATCCAATTGCGGTTCCAGTATAGTTCAATATTTTAGTTAATCGTTTTGTCTTTTTTATAACAACATTACGCTCTTCTTGGGTTTTACCATATCTCACGTCAGTATAAAGTCTATCTTCGTTCTCGACATATTCATCCTCATCTAAATCACTAAATTCACTTAATAAAAAACCAACCCATTCATTTTTGTTTTCCAAATAAGTACTGATTCTTAACGTTTTCTGTGATTCATTCTTCGGGTATACATAAACATAGTTATCTTTTATTTTAACTCCCTTTATGTCACTGAATAAGATTTCCTTTGCCCCTAATATGTTTATCTTGATTAATCTGTCAAATTTAAAAATCAACTTAAAAATAAATGTATCAATCAATCCAATTACAGAGAATACTAACATTACAACAGATAAAAGAATCATTCCAATTCCTTTACTCATTTTAAATGGTTCCTCTGTTGCTGAATAGTAAAACAACCAAGCGAATAATACAAAAAACAATGGAAGAAATATTAAGATAAATATCTTCCATCCTTTTGCAATCTTATATTCTTTGTTCAAGCTTTCCATTAAACAACAAAGGCAATTCCAATTAGCAGTATAAAAAGTCTATTTAGCATCTTTACTTTTTGAAATAATCTTGATTAATTTATAGTAATTACAAGTCATATCTAAATCTTTCTTCTTTACTCTTTCTGCAATTGGTTTAAGAACTACAGTAACTGTTTTACCAAGTAACGATTTCAACTCTTTATTTTTCTTCTTATTGGTGCTCAAAATATACCTATGATGCTCAACCAACAAATCATAATCACCTTCCAGTTCTGGGCACATATCGTACGGCACTGTAAAAAGTGTATCATTTCCTACAATAACTCCAGTATAAGTTTCATTGGATTGAGCATAAATTTTCCCATACCCAACAAAGCCAATTCCAATTAGTAGTATTAAAAATCTATTTAGCATTTATTAAAAACTATCAATGGGTTTAACTATAAAAGTTGGGTTAGTATCTAGTATTGATTCAATCTCATTATATACAGATTGCACCTCAACCTCATTAAAATCAATAGTGAGAGAATGAAATATTAATTTATTAATTGAACAATAGAGGTTAAAAACGAATTCATATAATTCCCTATCGTTTTTAATATCTCTTACTTTATCAAGGTCGATATAATACCCCAGTAAGCCTAATGATTTCGTCAATGGACTTGTGTATATATCAGTATCTTTAGTTTTTTTGTTTGTAAACCAAATATTTACTTGTGCGTACTTATCATTAAAAACAGGAGTCATCTTCCAAAAAAAGTACTTATCTACCATTCCTAAAGCGTAAAATACTTCTGATAGCTTTAGCGTATTTCGCCATTCCTCATTGGTCTCAATTGAAGAGAACCCAATATTTGTTAGCTTTTTTCTTTTTTTCATTCCTCCTCTATTTCAATTACTCTATAATTCCCTTCTTTATCAACTATAACTTGAAAGAAATAAGCGTAACAAGACTCTATCATTACAACCATACAGCCTAACTTTAACTCTCCAGCTACATCATCATAACTATCAAATCTAACTCTACTTAAGTATGCTAAAGGAAGAAACTCAACATCATCAATCATCTCAGAAAACAACTCCTTATGAATTGATTCTGCATATATTTCCTTATCACCAATTCTAAACTTAACATCCCCAGCAAAATCCCTGTAATGCATATAATCCGTATCTTCAAATTCCATTGGAACAATAAAACCTTTATCCATTAGAGAATAATATTTTATTTGTAACTGAATATTTGAATCAACACCTAAAATCGTATCGAAAAGCTTTTCTTCGTATTCATTGGGCTCATACCTAATTCTTGATTCATCTATCTCAGATTTCCCTCCAGCTTCAACCTCAATAACCTCATCAGAACGAGAAAATGTATTATTCTCAGAATACTGATTTCCACACCCAACAAATGCGATTCCTATTAGTAGTATGATGAGTTTAGTTTTCATTAAACAGTTTTACTAGATTGGTTCAAAACAACTTGTTCTCCACCGTGATAGATTTCTTCTTCAATCAAAGTAATATCATTCTTAATAGCGAATGCCTTAATACCACCTAGTTCCAAACTCTCATTTGGGATTGAAAACTGTTTAATTATAGTTACAATTATATATTGGTGTAATTTCCCTTGAATTCGATGTACATAAATTTCTTCAATAAACTTTGAGCCAACTCTCAACTTACGACCCGTAAAACCAGTTGTAAAGATAATAGTATCTTCTGTTAATTCTTTAAAGTTATATTTCCCTATTCCGAACAAAGTCTAAAAATACTATAAATATTAAAAGTTGAGATTATTCGTTACTTTAGATGAGTGAAGAAGATTGTTGCTATATGGATAGGTCTTAACATAGTTCTGATGGGAAAGTACTTGTTCGATTCGCATACTATTAATTGTGAGCCTTGCCTTCCAGAAGTTGTTTGCCCTCCTTGTGAAACGGATTTTATGTCAAACATTTGGTGGATTCTATTAGGACTTAATTCACTTATTTTAATTCTAACTGTAATTGCATTTAAGAAAAAACTAAAGTGAAGAGCATCGCCATCATATCATTTTTACTGCTTATTGGAAGCAACGGATTTGGACAAGAAAGTAACTGTGAACAATACAAGAAAGTAATTGAATATTTTAAATCAGATACAAGTTTCAATTCTTATTATAACAAAGTAAAACTAAAGTTCAGTATTAATGAAGAGGTAGGTAAAGGTGGTATAACTCCATTTTTGACTTATGACTATATCGCAATTAAACTTGGTTTTAAAGATAAATCATTGCTTTTTGCCCAAGATACTTCTGTTTTTATGCCAGAGGTGAGACAATTAGAAAAAGAATCCCTCACTGACACAACTAAAAACACATTGAACTGTCTTAATAATTTATCGGTAAATAGAAATCCAAAAATTCATATAAATTTTTATAGAAAAGAAAAGAATGTACTATCAGTATACACAAGTAGAATTTATAAAAAGCCAAGGCACACCTATGGAATGATGCATCTTTTCTTTTTTAATGAATTAAATGAAATAGAACATATATTTGAGACAACTTGGATTGAATAAATAAAAATGAAAAAGCCCCTAACATATCTAATCCTATTAATAATTGTAGCTGGATGCTCAACTGAAGAGCTAAAGAAATATGAAAAACTAAATTCACTCCCTATCCAACACGCAATATATGAATCAAATTTTTCAAATGACAGCACTTGGTTTTATACAAACAGTGTTAACGTGTCAAATGGCAACTTCTTGCTAACATATATAAATGACTACAACCCTGGGGATACTATGAAAATTTATGAATTCTATGAGCCTTATAAACTCGATGAATACGGAGACACTGTGATGAAAGCGACATATATAAACTATGATTTAGTAGGGGATACAATTCGAGGGTTCGACTCAGCACAGTATTACTTAGGAACATCGAAAACATTTGAAATAAATGGTAAAAAACACAGAGTACTGAGACAGCCTCGTTGGATTTGGACAAAATCACAAAAACCAAACGTTTTTGAGTTTTATACTGATAAATATGGCTTAATCTTAATTTTAACACGAAAGAAAAAAACCAAATTAATTGGCTTTTCCCACCAAAAAGAAAATCCAGTTTTAGACCTACTTGTTGAAGCAGTTCAATCAGATAAGGATTTCTATAACAGAAAATATGAAAAAGAAGATTAAAATGAGAAACCTCATCATCATATCATTTTTACTGCTTGTTGGATTCAATGGATTTGGGCAGAAAGATACTCATAACAAGGACTCTTTAATATTTATATTAGATGTAGTCGTAAAAGGCGTTGATAACGAAAAATATATAGAAGGAGTTTCTGTTAAATTATATGGTAGTGATGGGTCTGAACAAACTGACACAACAGATGTTAATGGAAATACATCTACTTTCAAGCTGAAGCCAAACACTTCATATAAAACAGAAGTGATAAAAGTAGGTTATTTAAGTGCAAAAGGAATGGAAACAACAGTTGGGGAGATTAAGAGTAAGAAGTATTTTCACGAATATGCTTTACAGCAATTTTGCCCGCCAACAAAACCTCTTCCAAGGTATTACTTTGATATCAATAAAAAAAAACCTATGGTTGATTCTATAGAAATTGATTCCTTCTTAATTAGTATAATGATAGATAACCCAACCATTATAGTTCAGTTTGTTGGTTATAGAGATAGCACCGAGAACATTACTGTATCCATAGAAAGAGTAGAAGAACTTAAAATGAGATTGAGTGCTAAATCTATTGAAAAAGACAGAATGGTTATTGTTGATGGTGGAGTTAGAAATTATAAAAAAAGGAGTTTTGAAAAAGAAATGACAGAAGCTGAAGTTTCTCAAGAAAATAGAACGATAACAATAAAAGTTATCAGTGATGATTATACAAAAAAAGGAAAGTGATAAAAACCCTTAGCATATTAATTAGTGTACTAATACAAGTTGGTGCTTATTCTACACATAATGATATGGTTTTATTGATTACCACATCATTAATCTTATTGGGTGGGATAATCCTCAGTTTTATTAAGCGTTATAACCAAATTGGTATTGGGTTATTAATTTGTTCTGGCTTGAATTTATTAGCAGCTATAGGCTTATTTATAATGGTTTCAAATCTGCACTAATTTTCCTCAACAACACTAACAAAGCACTAAACTATTAATCATAGAATGGAATCTTAGCGTCTATTAATTTTTTCGTGAATTCATCATATGATTTATCCAACTCAAATAGACCAAAATCGAAAGAATGGTAATATATGATTCCTTTATTAGCTCTACTATACCCAACAACAATAAGACTACCACCTAAAACCTCAGCAATTGGATAGACACTATAACCCTCCAGATACTCCCTAACGTTATCCCAAGCCTCATCTTTACCCGACACACTTATGACTTCATCTATCATTAATATTTCATCTGGAACTTCTTCTGATAAATTCTTGTACAAGCTGACCTTAACCCCTTTATCAGATAACATACTTGAAGATTTCATTAAAATCTCAATATAATCTTCCTTGCCCTCATCATTTTTTAATCTAGAATTTTCTACATTCTTAAACTCATCTGTATTAGGAATTCTTTCTAACTCACTACCAACTGGAAAATCTATATAAGCTATTATAGCTTGGTCATAGTTTGCTATGGTATTCATATCGTAAACCTTAGTATTGTTTGCATCATCCACATAATCTTGAGATTCTGTTCCAGAGAAAAAACGCCATCCATTATCCATATCATTATTAGCTTCCTCACGATACATATAACCTACTTTCATTCCGTCATAAGTAATCTTATCAGTAGCAAGACAACCACCTTTATTCGGAATGATTTCCTTTATTTCATTAGGCTTAAGCTTGAATACTCTTGGTTTTTTACCAAACAATTTATCTATTAGCCCCATCCTCTATAAATCCCATTTAATTTCCCAATTACTTTCTTCAAAATAGCCTATCACATCTTCTTTAGTTTCCATCCAATTATCAAAGCCTTCTGTCGAATTTTCGTTATTTTCCTTAAATTGATAAATATAAAATCCACCTGTATTCTCAGTATCATCTTCCAGTTTTACATACCAACCAGTATTGTCACCTTTTATAATCAGACCTGTCTTATCAAATTGGATATTTGTCATTCCCTAAAGGTATTAATTGTTCAGTTCTAAGATTTTAGTTGTGAATTTTTCATTTTTCTTTATTGCAATTTCTATGGTTTCTTCATTGACATAATCAGTGATATAATTAAGATTAACAGCTTTACCATTAAGATTCATCATTGTTATAATTGAAACCCTAACCAACTCTTGGTTCGTTTCTGGAATCAAAACTTTAATTATTGCTACGAAAGAATAAGCATTCTCATCAAGCTTGTAATTCTTAATAAATTGAGGCACATCGTACTGCACGTCCTTAAATTCGCTATTCAATAAATCTTTAATCTCAATTGGATTAGTGATTGACTCAACAGTCCTATTATAAAATGACTCCAGTTCCTTTGGATTTTGACTAGCATCAATCATATTCTTAGCTATATATAACTTAAACCTATCAGAAAAAACTTCTTGATTATTAATAATAAAACCATTCTCTTCTTCAATGTTCGCATATTTATCATTAGTTAAATAGACACCCAATACCTTCAAAACATTTGGCTCAGAACGGTCAATATGGTCTTTAACAATTAAGTCAGAATATACCTCTTTCATTCCATCGAGATTAACTAAGCAAATGTGGCTACTTCCAACCTCAACTTTAGATTCACAAGATTTTATAGCTGAATTGCTAGGAGTCTTTTGACTCTCGCAACTCAAAAACATTAAGACCGACAACAGAAGTATATAAAATTTCATATCTAAAACAATTAAAACAATAGAACAAACACTAGGCTCTATCTCATCCTATAAAACTACTCAAAATCTTGAAAGTTCAGATTATTCGTTACTTTGGTGAAGTGGAAAAGTTAAAAGTCAATAGAATTGTCATTTTTGGATTGTTAGTCGTTCTCGGTATTCATTCCTTAAGGCTTATTGTAAATCCTATATTTGAGGAATTCTTTATAAGCCTATTAGAGGAATATGGTCCTTGGTTTAGACTTCCACTGGTAGTATTAGAGGTTTATTTGATATTCTTTTTTATAAAGAGATTAAGTCTAAATCCAGATTATATCGACAACAGTAAGTCCCTAATAATATTATCTCTAACAACGGTTGCTCTATTATTTGTAAGCACATTTTTAGTTGATTCAGAGCCTTATCCTCTTGTATGTGGAAATACCTTTTTCGATGCCGATGAATCAAAAGATTATTTTTTAAGTAGAGCATATACTTCACAACAACGATTAGTCGTTAGTAAAGTTGAATACATCATTTACGGAATTTGTATTGTATACTTTACATTAGTAAATATGAAAAAGAAATAATAAAGTGAAAAAACTGTTTATCATATTATCCGTTTTAACAATATTTTCTTGTTCTATGAATGATACATTAACCGAAGATGAATTTTCTGAAAAATGGATAGAATCTTTAAGTAACAAAAATACAGAAGTGGTCGTGAAAGAGATTAACGGTTTAGAGTTAAAAACTGAAATCAACAATGAAGAATACACCCATTTCCTTGACAATGCATATGCCGATTACAAGAATGACCCTTCTGGTTTGGATAATATTATTGAAAATTATGCAGAATCTTCTCTTGACTTATTTAAACCAAAAAAGAAGATTAACCATAATAAGATTGTGCCCCTAATTAGAGATAAAAGATACTTAGCTGAAATAAAAAGGTTGAATAACACAGACACTGTGAGTAATATTTTTGAAGAATATAACGATGACCTTATTATTATTTATGCTGAGGATAATGAAAGAACCATCAGCCAATTCACAAAAGAAGATATTGCAATTCTTAACATAGCTGTTGATTCTCTTAAAGGGCTTTCTATAGCAAATCTTAATATTATTCTTCCAGAAATAGAAAAAACTGGAAATACGGGATTATATATGTTAACTGCTGGAGGTGATTATGAATCGAGTTTGATATTATTAGATGATATATGGACTAAGGATAATTTTGATGTTGATGGTGATTTTGTAATTGGCATACCTTCAAGAGATATGCTAATGATAACTGGAAGTAATGATAAAGAGAATATTCTGAAACTTAAGAACATTGTAGAAGACATTAACACTAATGGTTCTCACATAGTATCTGATAAATTATTTATTAGAGAGAATCAAAAATTTGTAGTTTATAAAAAATGAAAAAACTATTTATCCTATTGGTTGTTTTAATTATTGTTGCTGGGTGTGGTGACTCCACTCCAAATTCTGTGTATAATGATAATGAATCAATAAGACCTATACGTGGTGCGAGTAATATATTATATCCCTTTGAAAACTTTACAGAGTTAAATCAAAGTCAATTAGAGGATTATGATTTATGGCTAAAAATGAATAACTCAAGTATTGAGGTAGCCGTAAAGTTGGAAAAAAATAAGTTAGTTTTAGCAGAACCAAACTTTCAAGAATCATATTTCGAATTAGATGATGGTAAACTTGAAATAATCAATAGAGGTGAATTTGGAGGTGGTTTAAATTACATTTCTAAAAAAGAAAATGCTGATACGGTTCGAATCTGGGATGTCCCAATTATTTTTGTTTTCAATTTCAAAGAAAAAATTTACTTTATGGTGGGGGTCGCTCACGGGATGGATTCTGGTGGAGCAATCTTTGAATTAAGAAGAAATGGAAATGAATTTACTTATGAAGAAGTAATGAAATTAGACAGTGCTCCAGAATCAATGGCAATTTATAGAAACAAAATTTTAATTGCGGGTCATCAAATGTTTACTGTAATTGAAGATTTCAAGAAGGACAACATAGTTGAAAAGGCATTCTGGGGTTCATTATACCCAAATTCAATCGTAGTAAAAAGTAACGATGAAATTTATATTGGGATGAGGGGTGGCTATTCTAAGTTATCTTTAAACTCAAGAATAATTCAGTATTATAGGTATACTGAACCAACTCATAATGTCAATAGTCCTATGACCCCATAATCTAAAAATTATTATTTAAGAAGCGTGAATAAAAATTATAAGGAAAGCAGTAAGTTAAAAGAAGATGGAATCAATGAGATATCTCTATCCGTTAGATGGTGGGAGAAAAAAAGAATTATATATAATTTAATTACTCTGACTGGAGGACTCCTTGTTTATTTTTTGCGAAGCGAGGTTCCAAACGGAATTTCACCATTTGATAATTATTTTGTTATTGTATTTTGGTTGTTTGGAGCGAACATATTCTACACTTGTGGATGGGGCTCTGATATTTTACTCAATTATTACTTTAAGATTCGATTCTGGTCGGATAGATTTAGAATGACCTGTTTTATACTTGGCAGTTTATTCTCATTCTGTTGGATGTTTTTACTGGCAAGAGATTTCATATAAAGGAATGAAAAACCTACTTACATATCTAATGATTTTGATTGTTTCCACTGGATGTGGCAGTGATGAACCTAATAATATTGACCATATGACTAAACTCGACTATTTAAAGACCAATGTATTTGTGGGACTTGAGAATCTTAATGATGGTTTTGACTCTGAATCAATTTACTATTTCTCTGAATCAGATTTTCAGATTGTACTTAATAGAGTTGAAGAAAAAGGTATTGGTATAATGGGTATTGAACCTTGGAAGAACGGAGAATTTTATGATGTAATGGTTTGTGAGGATTTTAACACAACTCCTAACGATTCAAAATGGTATAGAAAAGCATTTAAAGAATTTCAAAAAAGAAGTGAAGAATTACAGTATGCAGCAAGTTATGATTTGCCAAACAAATTATTAGAAAACTAAAGTGAATAAAATTATAGGAATAGTAGTTATAGGTTTTCTAAGTGCTTTATGGATTGTTGTTTCATTTCATACTTTTCAAATGAATGACTATTCTATGTTTGTAGATTGGTGGGGCATTGATGATTTACTCGACAACATACTATTGAGTGCAAGTTGGATAATCACTATTATAGCATCCATTATTCTTTGTTGGAAAATTCTAAAAAGTATTACGATTGATTATCGCTACCATTTTTTCTTTTGGATAATCGTAATGGTTCTGTTCACCTACCCGATTATAGTTAACCGAGGCTGGTATTGGTTTCAAGTTGGACTTTTGATAGGTTTGCCAGCGATTGGAATAAACTATCTGTTATATAGCTTCAAATCTCAAAATTTATTACGCCATAAAAAGATAAGCTACATTATTCTATTTGCAGTCTTCTTAGTTGGAGGTTTTGGAGAATACCAAGTTAGTAATTCAGCAGATTTTAGCAATTCTGAATTTGAATTTGAAGTCAACACCTATACTATCCCAACATTTTTAGATTGGCAAGTCGAAGCAGAGATTGAAATAACAGATAAAAGAACGGGGAATGATTTTGAATTTGATTTTTGGTTTGGAAATGGACCATATTTTAGAATTTGTAAAGACACCAAATCTGACTCTATCCTTTACTTGAAAGGATTTGATTACAATGCTGGTCATAATTGGATTATTAACCTTAAGAGTGGCGAAATAGATGATGGATATTATTTAGACGGAACTGGAAACATCGAAGTAATTGCAACTCATAACTCTGATTTTGAACTAAAATGAAGAACATTCTAACATATCTAATCCTCTTGATTGTTGCTATGGGGTGTGGTGATTCAAACAAGGCATCTAAAAAAGAACAAGAGGCTTTAGACTGGATGATTGAAATTACTCAAATTGATTTACCACCAAATACCAAAAGACTTGATTATTATCCATATATCGAGTATGGGAAATTGTTTAAATTTCAAATAGATTCATCATCTATTAATAACTTCATAGATAAACACAACTTAAAAGCAATAAACACTTTAAATAATTGTCTAGTATTAATTAATGAAGTTGAAGATAGTTGGTACGATAGAGACTTAGACGACATCCCTAGTGAAGAATTCTTCCTATTAAATAATTGTAAACCACATTATGCTTGGAATATTATGATAAAAAAAGTACGGGTGAGTTATGGTACGAGATATTATACGCTGATGCTGGTGGTGATGAACCAGACTGTAACAAATCTAGAGAAGAAAAAACAATTAACGAAGATTCTACAGAAATTTACATTCCAGATAATAGTGAAATAAAGAACTTCAAATTCTCAAAAGATATGCTCTTCAATTCTTGGGCACATAGCTCTGATGAAGATGAACCAGCTTTTATTATTGATGACAAAGGATTTCACGTTACAACAAGAGATGGTGGTTATACAGTTCCATATTTAGTAAAAGATGATACTATCGAAATTTTTGAATATGGTGGTGGACCAAATGGTATGGAAACCTCACAAGGTGTTATTACTAAATTGACTAATGACAGTTTAATAATTTTCTTTTTCACTGGTGGAGACAATAAAGAGCGTTATGTGAAATATAAAAAGGAGGATTAATCACCCTTCACCTACTTCTTGTATAATCCACCCTCTCTTACTATTCCTATCTTTTCTGTTGTTAGGGTCGTGAGAACCTCCTGTTTTTGATTTTACAATTGAATAGATAAGTGGACACCAGACCATAGGCAATAGAATTACCATTATAGTATTTAGCTTTTTTTGTTTTAGATTAATAATTGAAGAACTCCATATTAGTTTTATAAAATACCAACAACAGAATAAATAAATTAAACTAATCAATATTATTAATACAGTAAACATCTTATAAAACTACTCAAAATCTGGAAAGTTCAGATTATTCGTTACTTTGGTGGGGTGAATTTAATACAAGAAATATCACCTAAGATTGATGGTAAGTATTATGAAGATGCTTACAAGTCAGCCCATACTTCACACGGGGAATTAAAGAGTCAAAGAGTATATTGCGAGGCTGCACTTAATGAACATAAAATAAAATTAGTTGCAAACTACCAATTAGGTGCAGCAGTTTTATTAACCGAAGATATTGTATATACAATAATGCTTATAATCCCAAATGAAATAAAACCAATTCATTTCTTCCCTAAGAGTAAATGGAGTAAATTATTTGGATTTGGAATAAAGAATGAAATTCGTAAAAAGTATTCTGTAAAAACTAATTCTCAAACAGAGAAATTACTTAGCAGTGCTAAATTCGAATACCTTATGCTAAGCTATAATGTTTTCATCAGTACAAAAGTTAATAATGATGGAACCGTCATCTCTTTATATGCTCACCAACCAATAGGTGAACTATCTGAGTTGGAGGAACTGTTAGAAATAATAACGATAATATCAAATAAACATAAATGAGAAAACTGTTTATCATATTGGTCATTTTAATTGTTGCTGCTGGATGTGGGCATACAATTACAGAAACTGAAAAGCAAGAAATTATTGAACTCCAAATTCAAAAACTTACAGACGTTCGAGTTAAAAAGTTTGATGTTACTGAATGTCAGAAAGATTGCCATTATGAGAATGGAAGAATAATAGACCAATCTTTAGACTCTAATATTTTGAAGTTGGAAATAAGCCATTGGACAAATTGTGCAACTTCTGTAAAAAATAATATGGCTGGATTTGAATATGAAAATGGAATATTAAATTTGATTATAAAGTCTAAACCTGTAGGGCTTACTATCCAAGAAAATGGAGATACATCCTTTTATGCTGAGGCTGTAGCTTGTGATTGTTATTTTATATTCAACTTCGAATTATCGGGATTTCAAGAGATACCAGATTCTATTTTAATAAATCATTCGTCAATTAACAACTCTTCGGAATTATTCAAAGGCTTAATAGAAATAAAAGATACTATTAAGGGTGAAACAAATTGAAAAAGCTAATCATCATAGCGTTATTAATACTTGTTGGATTCAATGGATTTGGGCAAGATGTCGGTAATACAGAACTTCATTTAAATGGTGTCGGCTTCAAAACCCCATTGATAAAGCAAGTTTACAAATATGATGAATTTGGAGATGAAATTTCAAAAATTGATTCTAATAAATATTTTTATCAATTAAAAGACTCTAAAAAAGAAGTCATTCCATTTAAGCACACTTTCTATACAGGTCAATTCAATGAATATGGCGACATAATTGACCCTCAAATTAATTATAAAGATTCTATTAAAGTAGATTTATTTTTAGGTGAAATTTCAAAAGAAGTTTTAATAAAGCTTTTTGAAACTCCTTTCTTTATTGATGATTCTAAGAGGCATTACCTCAAATTAGACTATTATATTGAGTTTTCAAATGAAGATGAATATGTTCAAATTTCAAGAGCAGAAAAATTATGGAAAGTGAAATTGAATTTTCAAATTAATCGTTTAAATAAAGGAGATATTGTTCTAATTAATAGTTTATCATATCTTAATATTTATGGTTATCACCAAGAATTGGGTAAAGTCTATTGGATTTTAAAATGAAAAAACTCGCCATCATATCATTATTACTGCTTGTTGGACTCAATGGATTTGGGCAAGAAGATTCCCTAAAAATTATTGATGATGCTGTTTTTGATATTGACTCTAATAAATCCCTTATTCTCAAAGAATATGATGCAACAGAAGTTTATGGACATTCACATTCGTTTGACGGTGGTGGTGTTATTCAAACTTACTCTGATGCCAACTCAATTGTAAAAATATATGAACAGATAGGGTTATCATATGGTAGTGTCACTACAATAATTTATTTTTCAAATGGAACCCCTATTAAGATAATTGATTCAGAAGGCAATTTCGCATTAAAAGAAGATGGAAAAGGATTGGATTACACTAAACTAAACGAAGTTTTCAAAGCAGAAATCTACATTTTTGATTGGGAAAAGGATAGTAATAAAACTATTATAACTGGAAAAAGGAACCAGTCTGAGGGAACTTGTGGAATCTTTGAGTATGAAGGTTTAATTGATAAGGCAAAAGATTTAACTAAATGCTCCGCACTTGACTTATTGTTGTTGAAAAATGAAAAAATGAGTACCCAACTATTTAATAAAATCGACTCTGTTCGTTCATTCCAATATCCAAATAATGACCAAGAAGTGAATATCTCAGTTGATTTAACTAAAGAATACCTTAAAAAGTTTCTTGATGATATTGATAAGGATATTTTATCAAAGACAGGAAGGGACGAGAAAGAGTATCATTTTAATGTTGCTCCTAAAGGTTTCTCTGACCCAAAAATATGTATGGATAAAATAAGCGTAGAGTTTTCATCTACGGATTGCAGCTATAGAATGGTTATTTATAACACTTTTTTAGTTGAACCAGATTGGTGTACCGAATCAGCAGTTATCTATAGCTTCAAGATTAAAAACAATACTATAATTGATTTCTATAGAGATGAGGCTGGATAACGAAATCATAACATTTATTGACGAAAATTTAATTTACTGTCTAGTCCCTATGATTTTGACTTTAAAATTAATTGACTTCTTTTTTAAAGATAGATTTCAAATAAAAAAAGCATTGAACTTAATTAGATGGTTAATTATATCATACGCTATTATCACCATAATTCACTTTCTAATTGGACTGACAATAAATTCTGATGAACTTGAATTAATAAGTCGAGTAACTGGACCATATAAAATTGCTTATTTGCTAATTTTTATGTGTGCAACAATATTACCGCTCACATTAATCAATAATAAGTTAGCCTCAAAAAGCTTTTACCTCTTACTAGTTGGAGTTTTAATGAAAATTGGTTGGTACATCGAACGATTCATAATCGTTGTAACAAGTTTTCATAGAGATTAGATGGCGAGATAATGGAGGTAAAGATTTAGATGAAGCAAATTTAATTAGACAGTTCCTTCATTGGTATGATGAAGACAATAAAAAAATAGAGAAGAGTTAACCCAATGAAAAGAAGGTTATTTAAACATATGAAAAGTGATTATTCAAATCTGTTATTGAATGAAGGGGGAATTAGAATTAACAACCTCAAATTCTATCAATCAACAGAAAATAAAGAGATACAGGATAACGAGGAAGGTTTTAAGCGTAGAACTCAATTCATAAAAGAAGAGGACTTTATAATTTTCAAAAAGGATTCTAAAGACGAAAACTATGTAAATGTTAGTAACGAATCAGACCACGAACCACTGATGAAGATGACCAAAATGGAGGTAAGTCAAAGACAGTTTGTTCCCGATACTTACATCTATTGCACCTCATTGTCTTCTGATAAAAATTTATTCGACAATTACGATAGTTGTATTGAAATAACAGATATGAATTTCTTTAAGTTGATTGGCATTGAATTACTAAAACAACGATTAATAAAAATGACATCTATACAAGAGAAAGATTATATCTCTATGGAAGGTGAAATAATATACTCCAAGGAGAGGAAAATTGATTTCAAAAAAACTGGTATATCCCCATATTTTGTAAAAGACATTTCCTTTGAAAATGAAGTAGAACATAGAGTTGTTTATGCTTCTATTTTAAACAGTCCAAATGACAAACTCAGCCCTATTGACTTAGTTGTTCCAGAGTTGAGAAAATACTGCAAAAAGGTTTGGTAATTTTAGTATTTTCGAACAATGAATATCTACTGCACAAGTGGTTTAGGGGCTGACAAACGTGCTTTTAATCACTTAACAACAAATCACGACCTTACTCATATTGAGTGGCTCAAACCAACTAAAAATGAGTCTCTCTCCTACTATTGCATTAGATTAGCTGAACAAATCAATTCAAAAGAACCTTTCATTCTTATTGGATTATCATTTGGTGGAATTGTAGCTTGTGAAATAGCTAAATTCCTTAAACCACAAAAAGTCATTTTACTATCATCAATTACAAACAAGAAACACCTACCATCAATATTCAGAGCAATTGGTTCAACTGGAATACACAAAATAATTCCAGCATCTTGGATGAATCCTCCAATGAGTTTAGCTTATTGGTTCTTTGGAGTAAAAAAGAAAGAGAGCAAGCAATTATTAAAAGAGATTCTCGATGATACAGACCAAGACTTCTTGAAGTGGGCTATTGGAAGATTATTAAGCAATGAAGTGATTGTTGCTCCAGAAAACTTAATAAGAATTCACGGTACTAATGATAAGTTATTACCACTTAGAGAAAAGAATGGAGTAATTACAGTTGATGGTGGTGGTCACTTTATGGTTATAGAGCAAGCTGCTGAGGTTAGCGATGAACTAAACAAGCTTTTCTAAATTTAGAAAGTCTCACATATTCCCTACTTTTGATAAAGCTATGAGCTGAATATGTACAATGTCGTACTTATTTGATTGTTAGCACCAATTCAGAATGGATATTTTTAACCTATTTTCAAGTAAGTTCAATAAAAGTGATGATGCGACACCATCAACACAAAGTGATATTGACTTATTAGAAGAAGAGTTTCAAATCAATTTACCAAACGACTATAAAAGTTTTGTCTTGAAATATGGAAATATATGGACTCCAGACATTGTTGACTTTATTGTTGACGAAGACTTAGATTTGAATGATGTTCAACAATTCTGGAACACAGAATGTATTGTTAATGATAAAAAAAATGAATGGACATCTCAATTATCTACTGACTTAATACCATTTGCCTCGGATTGTATGGGTAATATTTTTGCCTTCTCGACAAAAGACTTACAACAAAAATCAGAAACAGCTGTCATTTACTTTTTTGACCACGACTTCGATACCGTGGTAAAAATAGCTGATTCTTTTACAGATTGGATTGATAGGTTTAATAAGTTGTAAAAGTGGAATCTAAAATGAATTTTAAAGCCATCACATATCACAACACCCAAATCACCGACAAACAAACCTTTGACGGACTACCAAGTGAACTAAAAGAGTTTTATAGAGAGTATAATGGGTTGGTTATATGTAATGGTGGTTTACAATTTAAAGGATGTATAAATGACCCTAAATGGATATCATTAGAAGATATTTGGACTGGTTTATCAAACTTACATAGCATATATGATGAAGTATTGGAATCTGATATTCCATTTGCCCAAGATTGCTTTGGTGACCAATATTTATGGCGAGACAAACAAGTAATTAGATTGAGTTCAGAATCTGGTGACATTGAGAATCTTGACTTAACATTTAATCAGTTCTTAGATGAGGTGATTAAAAACCCTACTGAATTCTTAGCACTTGAATCCTTTAATCAGTTGTATGAAATGGACATTAAATTACAGGATGGACAACTTATGAATGTTTACCCCCCATTTATGTTTAAATGTGATGGAGACAGAAGTTTCAAGCCTGTTCCTTCAGAAGAACAAATTAGTTTCTTAAAATCCATATACACTCAGACTAAAGATTTACCAGAAGGCCAATCATTTAAAATAGTAACCGAATAAATAATAATAGCATTACATTTAATAATGAAGAAAATACTTATGTGGACTTTTATACTTAGCTTTTTTGGCTGTGGAGACACAAAATCACAAATTGAATCTGAAAAAATACCCTTAGAAAAAATTGACACTATGTTTTCTAATATGAAAGAGAATGGAGTTGATACTGATGAAACTATGCTTTGGGGCTATTTTTTCACTTCAGACAAAAAAGATAAATTTGAACAAATAACAAATGAACTCAAAAGCCAAAAACTTGAATTTGTTGAGACCTTTCAAGCAGATGACAAAAGTTATTGGCTGCATTTAGAAAGAAAAGAAATACACAACTCAAAATCTTTATTTGACCTTAACACACAATTATATGAAATTGCTGAAAAATATAAAATAACATATGACGGTTTTGATGTTGGCAATGTTGACAAAGACAAAGCAATTGAAAGAGACACTTATGCAGTTCCAGAAGAATATAAAACTCTTGATTATCAAAAAGATAATTTCCCTTGTTTGTTAATTGGTAATACAGCATTTGACAGGTTTCCTCACAAAGATGAATTTTATTATTTCATCAAAGTTTCAACATTATATGAAAAAGAGAATAAAGTGATGTTGCCGACAGATGGCGAACTTGAAAAGTTAGACAACTTTGAATATTTTATAGAAAATAATTTGACTCAAAACAAAATTAAAAATTACTATGTTTTTCGGGATACTCATAAAGGGATACGAAATTTTTATATTGTAACTAATGACAATGTTGGGGCGAATGAAATAATGAAATTGATAAAAAATTCCAATCAACAAAGACCTTTTGATTATGAAATCGTTACTGATAAGTCTTGGGATTTATACAATGAATTTATAAAGAAAATGCCCAAAGAATAAAACCACTACCAATACTCAAATCGTTGCTGGCAATCAAAAAATGACCGAAAAAGAAGAAATATTAAAGTTAATTCAATGCCACAAGGCATTAGACCCTTTCAATTACAAATTAGCTGTTGACTGGGCTATCAATTTGATTCGACAAGGAAAAGAAACTGATAATATTTTAATGTTAGCTTCATTTTCGGAACCGATTGAGAAGTATGAAGTCAGCCCATATTTAACTGCAGTCCTAAACGAGTTAGGAATAGAGGAACTTGAATGTGATGATGCTATGATTGCTAAAGCTCACTTTCTCTTGTCAGAAATTTTAAGAAATAACTCGATTCGTGATTATTTATATTCTTTGAGTCAACTATGCATTGAGTATGGCTTTGATTCCAGAATTATGGACTTTTACCTATTACATCACGGCTGGAGTGAACTTGAAGAAATTGGAGTGAATTACTATTTTGACGGAGCTGATTTGAACAATATAGAACAAATCCTTAAAAAGGAAGCAAGAAAGTGGATTGACAAATATATTAATGGTAAGCAAATAGAGGAAATTCAACCATAACATCAGTAGCGGTATGAATTATGCGGAGTGGAATCTAGAGTGGACTAATCCGCACAAAATCGCACAAGAGTGGAGTATTTACCTTTTTAACTCAAATCACTACACATCAACAATAACAATACTTGCGAGACAAAATGGGCTTTCAGTGCGGTGCACTGAAAATCCATGTGTCCCTGGTTCGATTCCTGGAGGCACCACTCACTAAAAGCCTTAACTACTAGGTAGTTGAGGATTTTTTAGTTTAGAAACGTCATACTGAATGAAGTTTTGCCCAAGCTCTGCTTGGTTATAAAACAACATGAAGTATCTATGCATAAGATTCATCACGTCATTTATTTAAACCGCTAAAGCGATTAATAAATTTAGTTCAGAATGACAGGAGTGGAGCTTTTTGACATTTTTACAAAAATAACTAAACAATCATTCCTGCCGCAACAGTTTTATTGGTTGCCTCATCAATTAAAATAAGGCTACCCGTATTTCTATTTCTCTCGTATCGATCAAACAACAATGGTTTTGATGTTACTATTGCTATTCGTGCAATGTCATTCATCTCAACCACCTTATCCTCTTGAAGTCGGTGTAAAGTATTAATATCTATTTTGTACCTCATCTCTTTTATAGAACATTTCACTTCATTTGAGGAGTGTTTAACGATGTACTTCTTTGTTGAGTTTAAGGGCTCTTCACTTAACCAAACAAAAATTACTTCTATATCTTCACTAACAGTAGGCTTGTTGCTTACTCTAACAATCATATCTCCCCTACTTACATCCAAATTATCTTCTAAAGTCATTGAAACAGACATTGGAGCAAACGCTTCCTCAATAGATTTTTCAGCAAGCTTAATTGTATTAATTTTTGAAGACTCCCCAGAAGGCAATACCACCACTTCATCTCCTTTCTTAAAAACGCCTCCAAAAACTCTACCTGCATACCCGCAATAATCAGGAGCTTCACTTGATTGAGATCTAATAACATGTTGAACTGGAAATCTACAATCAACATGATTATAATCACTTCCTACATGCACATTCTCTAAAAGATACATCAAAGTTCCTCCTCTATACCAATCCATATTCTTAGATTCCTCTACAACATTGTCTCCCTTAAGAGCACTTATAGGAACAAACTGAATATCTTTCACATTCAATTTTGCAACAAAACTTTCTATTTCAGATTTTATCTGGTAAAAAGTATCCGCATCAAACTCCACCAAATCCATTTTATTAATTGCAAATATTAAATGAGGTACGCCTAATAATGACGCAATAAATGCATGTCTCTTCGTTTGCTCTACAATCCCTTTTCTGGCATCTATTAAAATTATCGATAAGTTACAGGTAGATGCACCTGTTACCATATTTTTGGTGTACTGAAAATGTCCTGGAGTATCAGCAATAATGAATTTTCTTTTTGGAGTAGCAAAATATCGGTACGCAACATCAATAGTAATACCCTGCTCTCTTTCCTCTTTAAGCCCATCAGTTAAAAGGGCTAAATTAACTTGCTCCTCTCCATTTCTTAGGCTAATCTCTTGAATAGATTCATACTGATCTTGAAAAATTGCTTTAGAATCATACAATAATCTCCCGATCAAAGTACTCTTACCATCATCAACATTTCCTGCTGTTGAAAATCGCATTAACTCCATATTCAAGTACGAATTCTTCATTATAAATTGTTATTCCTTAAAAGTAACCTTCCTTTTTTCTATCTTCCATAGCCGATTCTGATCGTTTATCATCGGCTCTATTTCCTCTTTCTGTAGTTCTAGTGGCAGCAACTTCTTCAATAATTTTTTCTACCGAATTTGCAGACGAGACAACTGCCCCTGTACAGGTAACATCTCCAATCGTTCTAAACCTTATTTCTTCCTCAAATACTTTTTCGGTATCTCTTCGTGTAATAAATTCAGATGCAGCCATGGTAACTCCATCTCTTAAAAAAACCGCTCTTTTATGTGCAAAATAAATAGATGGAATTTCAATATTTTCTGCAAGGATATATTGCCACACATCCATTTCAGTCCAATTACTTATCGGGAAAACCCTGAAATGCTCTCCTGCTTTTTTCTTCCCATTAAAAACATTCCACAATTCTGGCCGTTGGCTTTTTGGGTCCCATTGTCCTAACTCATCTCTATGAGAAAAAAACCTTTCTTTTGCCCTTGATTTTTCTTCATCTCTCCTAGCGCCCCCCATAACACAATCAAAACTATTTTTTTTAATCACATCCAACAAGGTAATTGATTGCAATGCATTTCTACTGGCATCAAACCCAACTTCTTCTGTTAAATCACCTTCATCTATTGATTGTTGAACAGAACCAATAATTAATTTAAAATTGTTCTTTTTGATGTAATTGTCTCGAAACTCAATGGTCTCTTTAAAATTATGACCTGTATCTATATGAATTAACGAAAAAGGAATTTCTGCTGGAAAAAAGGCTTTCTTAGCCAAATGAGCCATCACTACAGAGTCTTTCCCTCCAGAAAACAATAACGCAGAATGTTCAAACTGAGCAGCTACTTCTCTTAAAACAAAAATAGCTTCGGCTTCTAATTCCTGTAAATGTGTTAATCTATACGATTTCATGCTAACTCTTATTTAAAATAGTGATAATACACTCAGCCAATTCTTCAATCGATTCTTGAACTGTTTTACCTTCAGTTGCTATTTCTATATCAGGATTTAGAGGAACTTCATATACTGAATCTATGCCTGTAAAGTTTTTTATCTCTCCTTTTCGAGCCTTTGCATATAAGCCTTTAACATCCCTTAATTCACAAATGTTTAATGGTGTATTCACATAAACTTCCACAAAACAATCTCCTACGATAGACCTTACCTGATCTCTCATTTTTTTTGTAGGACTTATAAAACTATTTATAGTGATGATGCCTAAATCAGAAAACAATTTTGAAACTTCAGCTACTCTTCGAATGTTTTCATCTCTATCTTTTTCAAGAAAACCTAAATCTTTACTAAGTCCAGTTCTAATAACATCTCCATCTAAGCTTTTTGTTGAAATTTTTTTCTCTCCCAAAATTTCCTGTAAACCATTTGCCAAAGTTGTCTTTCCTGAACCTGAAAGTCCAGTGAGCCATATCACTTTTCCTTTACTTTTAAAATCATTTACCATCCCTATAATCCAAAAAATAAACTGAAGATACTTCTACTATTCTACTACTTTAAAGTGTATTATTTTAAGAAAATATTTCGCTCTCCAATCAATTTATACAACAGAATTAGCTCTATTTCTCAAATATAGTGCTTTTATCTTAGACCCTTTTAAGTCCTTTTTGATTTGTGAAGAAGATTGGAATTTTTATTGGAATGGAGATTCTATATCGTGTACTTAAGCGAAAAGATACTTACTTCAATAAAGTTACAATGCCTTGTATATCTTTATTCTCTCCATAAATATCTGTATAATTGATCATCCAAAAATAAGTTCCATCACTACTATCTATTGGACTCCAATTAATGGCCAAGTCGTCTGTTTCATAGAGTAGAGTACCCCATCTATTGTAAATTACGGTATGCATTTGCACTATCCCTAAACTCTTGATAGGAAGAAATTGATCATTAAGTCCATCGTTATTCGGAGTAAACACATTTGGGAGTTCCAATACTACGGTATCACAATCAACAATTGTAACAGCAACGGAGTCTAATGATATACACCCGTTGCTGTTAACCTCAACAGAAAATAACCCTCCAGTATTTACTGTAAAGATCGAATCCATGGAATTATCTTGCCATAAATACGCAGCTCCAGAATTGGATACATTTAATACGACACTATCTCCTTGGCACAATTCAATTTCATTCCCTAAATTTATTTGAGGGTAATTGTTCACGTACACTGTTATTTCAGTAGTATCAACAGCTCCATACACCAAGTATTTGGTAGTAACTGTTGGTGATACCATTATTACAGAATCGTTAGAAAGAACAATAGTCGAATTAGACGCATCTATCCAAGCTGGCATACTCTCATTGTAAACAGTTAAAGTAGTAGAATCTCCAGCGCAAATTATGGTATCACCAAGAATAAAAGGTGAAAATTCAATCAAATCTACATCCTCAATATAAAAATAGATAGCTGTATTTCCTGGTGCTCCTGGTGTTATTGTTTGTGTAGGAGTAAGGCTATCTGTAGCAAAATTCCCAATAGTTAAATACTCATAAGATGAGTCTGCTACAAAAGCTCCACTTACTTTTGTCCAATTTAATGTATCGGTAATTACACCATTTGTATTGGTTACCTGAGGGGCTCTTCTAATTAAGGCATTGGCAGAAAGTGAGTACCCCATAATAGAATCTGTAGAAAATAAACCACTAATCTTATCCGTAGAATATTCATAAAAATCAGGAACGCTAACATAAAATGTAAGTTGATATTCTGTTCCAACAACCAATGGAGCTGGCAATTTGGTTTGAATGTACTCTCTATAATTTTCAACATTGGTTTGGGTAGGGGTAGGAATCATTTTTACAATCAAACCAGCATAGGCAGAATCTGTTCTTGGGTATTGATACCCAAAATTATTTAGCGGAATACCTGCCTGATTATGTATTGGACTTTGAAAACACTTATGAAAATAATCTGGAGAAGAACTAAGCCGTTTCCAATCTTTAACCAGATAAAAATTATTAGCACTTGTAGGGCAACTTATTTTATCTTCAAAGCTCCCATTGTTTACCAAACTAGGAAATTGTGCACTGATATTTAGTAAAAGGAAAAAGCTAAAAATTGTGAAAAATACTTTTTTCATAACCATATTAATTCTTTGTATTAAGTAATGAAGTCTATTAATTGAAAGTTCAGGATCACTTATTAATCACATGAATATGCTTTTTCTTATACTTTGCTACTACCTGATTTATATATTCAGAAGTCCTTTTATCAATATGTTTTAAGTTGTACAATTCAACTTCAACTCTACTGATTGCTTGTTGGTTAATAATGTGACTTCCTTTACGAAATATCTTTTTAGCTTTTACTAAATCAATTTTCTCATTTTTAGAAACCAAAACTCTTAACATTCTATTTCGAACAGATACTTGTATCATAGCTATACTAGTTTTAAGTGAATAGGAGAACTGCAACTGCAACAACAATATTGGTTAATGTAATTGCAACTATTATCGATTGCTCCCGAAACGATATATTGCTCTTTTTGCGGTATAAACTTGAATATATAGTCTTTATAAATACTTCCATTTTTGAATAAATTATTATTGAATAATAAACTTGTAGTTTTCTTCTTTTACATTGAAATACTTTAAAAAGTAGATGCCTTTTTCCAACTTAGAAACATTAAATTCTAGCGTACTCTCTTTTTGAATAAATGGCAGACGAACTTCCTGCCCTAATGCATTAAACAGCTGAATAGTATTCGCATCAATACGCTCAGAACCATAAACAACAGTTAATACATCTTTAACAGGGTTTGGGTAAATTAAAAAGGAATTTTTTTGAGTAGTATTTACATAAGATACAACGTTCTCAAAACCATAAATTCTAACTCGACCTCCATCATTCCCTACTCGACCTCCAATAAGTGAATCATATCTATAAGCTCCACTTGCCACTACCTCTCCATCATAACTAATTGCTACTCCAGTCCCTTCATTATCTTGAAGATTAGCACCATCTATAGTAATACCATATTGCACCCATGCTGTTCCATTCCACTCATAACTTTTGGTTCGACCTACTTCAGAAATTCTAAATCCAGAAATTGTAGGGCTATAAATCTTAGAACCAACAACAACCCTTTTACCATTACCCGATAGTGCAATTGTAAAACTGGATCTTTCACCAACTTCTGTCCCTAAAATATCTGTTCCAACTTGTGTCCATACTCCGGTGTCATAGTAATAAACCCTAGTAACACCATACTGATTAACACCTCCTCCTAAGTCTCCACCTATTGCAAGAGTATCTCCCGAAGAGCTTAAACTAATGGCTTCTCCAAACCGTTCGTAAGAATCAATACCTGTTATTACTCCTCCATGGGCACTCCAAGCTGATCCATCCCATTTAAATACTCTTGCTTCTCCACAGTCAGTTAAACCAAGCGTATCTCTTCCTCGCGCACCAACAGCTACAATATCTCCTGCATCATTTATGCTAGCAGCTTCTCCAAAATAATCACTTATATTATAGGAAAATCCCATCGTTGAACCATCAATACCTGAGCCTCTTTGTACCCAGTCAGATGTTCCTCCATCCCATTCAAATACTCTAGCCCTACCTGCTCTATTTACACCATTTACACGAAAATTATTTGCTCCTCCAACCACAACAGTACCATCATAATTGATATCTACTGACCATCCTAAATAACCGGTAACATAAGTTCCTTCCATATCAGTTCCTTTTTGAACCCAGGTAGAACCACTCCATTCATAAATTCTAATATTTCCATAGTAACCTATCCCGGCAACCTTTCCATTTTTCACACCTATCGCTAAAATGCTTCCATCTCCACTTAAACTTACCGAATAACCAACAATCTCATCACTAATTTTCTCTGCGATAGTATCTCCCATTATATTCCAGTTAACACCATCCCATTTATGTACACTAACATAGTTACCTCCACCACTTCCAATAGCGACAACAGTTCCATCATCACTCAAGTCTAACGAATAACCAATTGTACTGCCATCACTAGCACCCAATATTTCATCTCCCAATTGTGTCCATTGACCAAAAACATTACCAATGAATAACAACATTACAGTTAACAATATATTTCTCATATCTCTTCTTTTTTAAACTTCCTTTAGCAGGAAACGGTTATACCATGTTAATTTCAAAAAACGCTATAAAAGTTGTTTAAAAAAAAGTTATTATGTGTAATACTTCCAACAACTTTTTTAGTCAGGTTGTCTCTAACAAAATCATGTAGCCAGATTTTTACATTTTCTAAATTTTCA
>CAJQOH010000018.1 GCA_905479915.1 uncultured Flavobacteriales bacterium | reverse complement strand
CTAAAAAAAAGACCTTTCATTTTATGGAATTGTAAATACGAATCATCTAAGTAATAAAAGTAGGTAAATTCAGTTTATAAAACATACTAACCTATTAAAATACTGCACTATGAACCACTTTAAACAGAAAAACAAAAAATTAGAAAAGTTAAGAGGAATTTTTTTTCAACTAGGATTAATAATAGCTGGAGGGTTAACTTTAGTTGCTTTTGAATGGACAAGCTCTGTCAAAATTCTTCCACCTGAAGATGATTGTATAGGTTGTACAATTGATATTACAGAATTACCTCCAATTACTTTTCAAGACGAAATAGTTAAACCTAAAGTAAAAGTGGAAATGATTCAAGCACCTACTATTAATCCAGATAAAATTTTGATTTTTGATGATGAAGTAACTGATTTAGAAGTCAAAACTAACTCAGTTGAGGTTCCTGAGTTTGATCCTGACGAATTTGCTTCAGATCCAGAACCAGTAGATCCTCCACAAGTTTTTACTATAGTAGAGAAAATGCCTCAATTTGTAGGAGGAGAGCATGAAAGATTAAAGTTTTTAAGAGATAATCTAAAGTATCCGAGTATTGATAAATCAGGAGGGGTTCAAGGAACGGTATATTTAAATTTCGTAATTAATAAAAACGGGGCAATTAAGAAAGTCAAAATTTTACGCGGGGTAAGCCCTACAATTGATAAGGAAGCGATAAGAGTTGTTAAAGCGATGCCAAATTGGGAGCCAGGGAAACAAAGAGGAAAACCCGTGAGTGTAAGTTATAATTTCAGAATCAAATTTAAATTAAAAAGTTAACCATTAAATATTACTACTATGAACCACTTTAAACAGAAAAACAAAAAATTAGAAAAGTTAAGAGGAATCTTTTTTCAAATAGGATTAATAATTGCTGGAGGGTTAACTTTAGTTGCTTTTGAATGGACATCTCCAATTCATATAGCCACTTTAGGAGGTGAAATTGTTGAAGAAATAGAATGGGATATAGAGGCTGTTAAACCCTTCGAAATAGAAAAAGAAATTGTTGAAGAAAAAATAAAACAACCGAAAGTTGATTTAACTAAAATCGAAATAGTTAAAAATGAACCTATAGAAAAGGAAGTAGAAATAAAGGAAGAAGTAAAAAAACAATCGGAAGTAGAATTTAAAGAAGGAGATTGGAAAGAGGTAGAAGTTATTAAGGAAGAAGAAGCTCCTCGTTCTTTTGCACAACACATGCCTCATTATAAAGATTGTGCAGAACTATCAGAAAAAGAGCGAAAAATATGTACACACCAAAAGATGTATCAACATTTCGGAAGGACAATGAGTATTCCTGAATCGGTAAAAATGAAAGGGGAAGCTTCTTATATGGCTTTTGTTTATTTTGAAGTAAATAAAAAAGGTAAAGTAACCAATGTTAAGATTTTAAATGATAAAAAGCATGAAATTCCAAAGGAGCTAGAAAGAGAAGCCTATGCCGCAGTTAGCTCACTTCCAGAGTTTATACCTGCAAAAGACAATGGAAGAAGAGTGAAAGTTTTATATAAGGTTCCAATAAAATTTTCTGTAAGACCATAAATAAAAAAGCCGAGTATAACTCGGCTTTTTTAATGGGTTAACTATTTAGATTCTGAATCAACACTTCGACTCCGCTCAGTGTGACATCTTCAGGATGACAATGATTATAAACTCTTTGTTCTACCTCCATCAACTGGAACATTAATTCCGTTAATGTAGCTTGCTGCTGGAGAAGCTAAAAATGCAACAGCATTAGCAACTTCTTCAGGTTGAGCAATACGCTTCATAGGAACCATATCTGCCATACCTTGTTTAATGTCTTCAACATTACCACCAGTTTTGGCAGCTTTATTTTCAATAATAGATTTTAAACGAACAGTATCAGTTGCTCCTGGTAAAACATTATTTACTGTAATACCAAATTCACCTAACTCATTAGCCAATGTTTTTGCCCAGCTTGCAACAGCTCCTCTAATTGTATTCGAAACACCTAGACCATTTAATGGTTGTTTAACTGAAGTAGAAATGATGTTAATGACTCTTCCATAACCACTGGTTTTCATTCCTTCTTTAACTGCTTGCATTAAAATATGGTTACAGATTAAGTGATTAGAGAAAGTATCTATAAACTCATCCGCTTTTGCATTTTCAATTAACCCTCCTGCAGGACCTCCTGTATTATTAATTAAAATGTTGATTTCAATTTCGTTTACTTCAATGTAGTTTTCTACATGTAGTTTTAATTGGGGAGGTGTGCTAAAATCTGCAATAATGTAATTGTGATTTTGTCCTTTTGAAGTATCTAGTTCATTTTTTACATTAACCAGCTTTTGTTCATTTCTGGCTACTAATATGATGTTTGCACCTAAAAGAGCTAGTTCAACGGCAATAGCTTTTCCTATTCCTTGAGTACTACCACATACAATGGCATTTTTTCCTGTTAATTCTAAGTTCATGTTTCTGGTTTTAGAAGGGCAAAAGTAATTTATTTTACTAACAATCTAAATCCGTTTCCGTGAACATTAATTATTTCTATAGAAGAATCTTCCTTAAGGTATTTTCTAAGTTTAGCTATAAACACATCCATGCTTCGGGTAGTAAAGTAATTGTTGTCTTTCCATATTTGATTAAGAGCAAGATCTCTAGAAACAACTTGGTTTATATTTTCGCATAATAATTTTAGGAGTTCAGACTCTTTCGGAGAAAGCTTTTTTAAGGATTGGTCTGAAGATAATTCTCGTGTATCGGTGTTAAAATGAAAAGCTCCAAATGTATGATTAGAAGTTACCTCTTTTTGAATAACGTTATTGTTCCTGTTTAAAATTGCTTTTAACTTGTACAGTAAAACTTCTGTATCAAAAGGCTTGGTAACGTAGTCATCAGCCCCAATCTCATACCCTTTTAAAACGTCTTCTTTTAACTTTTTGGCAGTTAAAAATATTAAAGGAATAGATGGGTTCATTTTTTTTATTTCACCTGCCAAACTAAAACCATCCATCAGCGGCATCATTACATCTAAAATACAGAGATCATAAATGTTATTTTTAAATTCAACAAGGCCTTTGTTTCCGTCCATGCAGAGTGTAACAATGTAATCGTTTAATTCTAAGTAGTTTTTTAAGACAGAGCCAAAATTCTCTTCATCTTCAACTAATAATATGGAGTATTTTTTTTTCAAGCCGCAGGTATACTTATAGTGATTATTGTTCCTTGATTGATTTTACTTTTTAAAGCAATGGCACCTTTATGGGAATTTACAATAGCTTTTACATAACTCAATCCAATACCAAAACCTTTAGTGGTGTGAATGTTTCCTGTCTCTACCCTGTAAAACTTATCGAAAACCTTTTTTTGAGTTTCACTACTCATTCCAATACCATTGTCGGTTACTTTAATCTCACAAAAACCATTTACAAGGCTGGATTCAACATTAACTTTTGGAGTATTGTTGTTGTACTTAATCGCGTTTTCAATTAAATTGCAAATGGCATTTTGTAAATGCATTTCATCACCTAAAATGTTAAGATTTGTATCAGAAAGCGTAAGTATTAGATTAGTGGAATTCTTTTCTAATAGGAGTTTCATTCTTTCTGGAATTTTTTGAATGATCTCGTTTATGTTCACAATGGTTTTGTCAAAATTAAACTCATCTTTTTCACCTAAAGCAGTGTTTAAAACGCTCTCAACTTGTTTGTTCATTCGTTGGTTTTCTTTTCTGATAATATCTGCAAAGTGATTTATTTGAGTTTTATCATCAATGATTTTGGGGTGTGTTATAGAATCTACAGCTAAAGATATTGTAGAAATAGGGGTTTTAAATTCGTGGGTCATATTGTTGATAAAGTCATTCTTCATTTCAGAAAGTTTCTTTTGCTTCACCATATAGTGTACAGTAAATGTAAAGGTTAAGATGATGATTAAGGTAAAGAGAATAGAGGTAAGTAACATGATTCCCATCGATTTTAAGATGTAACTCTTTTTTCCTTTAAAATTTATAGAAAGCTGTGCTGATTTGTCAAATAGGTTGTGTTTAAATAGAGAAACATTAAAATTGTTTTGCCCTAAAACAAAACCTTCTGAAGCAAATTCAGTTACGATCTCTCCTTCATGAAGAACAGCATAAGTAAAAGGAGTAGTAATTCCATTGTCAATTAAACTTGTGTTGATAATAGATTCAAGTTGAACAGTTTTTAAAATGTGCTCTATCGGTTGATCAATGTCTTTAAACTCATTTACCATTTTAACGATGATATTGCTAAAACGCTTACCAATAGCGATTTCTTTTTCAGCTTTAAAAATGGATGAATCCCCACTGAAAAGATGTTCAATATCTTTTAGTTCAATTGTTTTTTCATCACCATTTACATTGATCTTCATTTCCATTCCTTCCTCATCGGAATCTGCACTAATTTGATAATTGAATGATTCTCCCTCTGAATTTGTGGAATCTATGGAAGAAAAACGCTTTACCCATTTTTTAATGTTATGACCTTCTTTTAAAGAATCTTTAGTAATAACTATGTCAGAAGAAATGTCGTGAAGTTGATCGCTGATAAAAATGATGGACTCGTTGTCATCTAAATTAGTAACTACATGGTTTAATGCATCATTTACTAACTGATCAAATTGAGCTTCTTTAACTTTAATAGCATTTTGAATCCAATACACTTGTACCCAAATAATACCTATTAAGGAAAAGCTCATTAAAGCGATTAAAATATGTAGTATCCTTTTTTTCATTTCCTTTCGGCTCCGCTCAAGGGGCATTTATTGTTGTAAATTTAACGTTTAAGATGTTTCAAACTTCAACTTTAACTTTTCCTTAACTTTCTTTAAGAGCCCTTTAACACTATGCGGTAGAAGCATGCGGTAAATTTGTAGTGTAAATAATTGTTAAACTTAAAACTTAAAGAGTTATGAAAAATTTAAAAACACTATTAATTCCAGTTGGCTTAATCGTTTTGGTTGTTGGAGTTTTTTCATTTACCAATCCTAAAGAGGGAAATGAAGATAAGAAATGTAAAGTAAAAATTGTTAAAATTATAAATGGAGAAAAGACTGTTATCGATTCTACTTTTAATTGTGATGAAAACACAAGCTGGATAGAAAAACTACATGAAGGAATTGATGGAGAAGGCATTCATGAGATGATCAAAGTAATGATGATGGATGGAGATTCTGGTACATTTGATTTTAACTTTGATATGGATATTAATGGTGAGGATGAAAATGGAGTTAAAATAATGAAGTTTAAAGCAGGAGATGGAGAAGAGGATGTTGAGATGAATTTTGATTTTAACATGTTAGAAGGAAGTGAGGGAGAAGATGGAGTGATTAAAATGATGGTGAATGGAGAGGAGATGGAAATAAATGTAGGGGACATTCATAAACATATTGAGCATTTAGGCGAAAATATTGATATTGAAGCGACCATGAAAGATGTTGAGGTTTTGATTGAAAGCAATGAAGAAGGAGAAGAAGCACATTCTGTTAAAATCATAAAAACGGTTGATGAAAACGGAAATGTTACCATGAAAAAGATTGTTGATGGAGAAGAAATGGAGTTGGATGACGAAGAGCTTGGAGAGGGTCATAAAATCATGTTTATTGGAGAAGATGGAAAAATTACAGGCAAACATAACGTGTCAATTAATGTTGATATAGATGATAAAAATGGAGAGGAAATGAAAAAGGTAGTTGTTATTTCTAAAGTTGTAACAGATGAGAGGTCTTCAAAAAAGAGAACTAAACCAGCTTCTGCTTCTACATCAGAATTATCATTAAATAAATTAAAATTTAGTCCTAACCCAAGTGATGGAAAGTTTGATTTAAGTTTTAAATTAGATAGTGAAAAACCTGTAGGGATAAGAATAGTTGATGTACAAGGAAAAGTTGTTTACTCTGAAATGGTGTCAGACTTTAATGGTAAGTACCTTAACAGTATTGATATAAGTGATAAAGGTGAAGGTATTTATTTTGTACAAATCGTACAGGATAAAAAGACAAGTTCTAGTAAAATAGTTATAAAATAGGCCAACCTTTATTGTTAGTTTAGTTAGTTACCCCAGATGTATAACATCTGGGGTTTTTTATTATCTACTTTCTTCATACTTTTAGACCAAACAAAAAACAAGCTTATGTCTGTAACGATGCCTTTTAATTTCAATCAATGGATTGAAGACAATAAAGATAAATTAAAGCCACCAATTGCGAATAAAAACATGTACCCACTGGGTAAAGATTTTATTGTAATGGTAGTGGGTGGACCTAATGCTCGTAAGGATTATCACTTTAATGAAACGGAAGAATTGTTTTATCAAATTAAAGGGGATATTCAAGTTACTATCCAGCAGGATGGGAAGGCAGTAAAAGTTCCAATTAAGGAAGGAGAAATGTTTTTGTTGCCAGCAAATATACCGCATTCACCAAATCGTGATGAAGGATCTATAGGACTAGTAATAGAAAGGGTTAGAAAAGGGACGGACTTTAGGGATGGATTGATGTGGTTTTGTGATAACTGTAACCATAAGCTATTTGAAGAGCGCTTTACACTTAACGATATAGAAAAAGATTTTTTAGATGTGTTTAAGAAGTTTTTTAATTCTGAAGCGCATAGAACATGTGATAATTGTGGTACAGTAATGGAAACGGATCCTAAATTTATTATTAAAGGTGGTGAGTAGAGAGTGATGGATGATGAGTTTTAGGAGGGGGTAAATGAAGATTGTTATTTGTGCATTGTGCTATGGAGAAAGGGAAAAGTTATACTGAATTAAATACTTGGAAAGAATCAAGAATTTTAGTTAAATTGATTTATGAATTAGTATCAGAATTTCCAAAAGAAGAATTGTATGGTATTTCTTCGCAAATAAAACGATCTGCGATTTCTGTTCCATCGAATATCGCAGAAGGAATTGGACGATTTACACCAAAAGATTCATTACGATTTTTTTATATTTCAAGAGGCTCATTGTATGAATTAGAAACACAATTATATTTATCGTTTGATCTAAAGTTTATATCAAAAGAACAACTTGATAATATATTGAAACAAATTACGGTTGTGAACAAACTATTGTCAGGGTTCATGAATCATTATAAGAAGAAATTATAAGACTATGCACCAATTACAAAACGCTAAGCATAAAAAAAGAATAAACGGACACGGACATATATTGCCTGAACCAAATCAAATCCCTCAGTTTATGAAGGATAAAAAATTGTTTTGGATAGATGAGGACAAAAAATTTATGCGTCAAGGAGATTGGTCTAGGCCAATTACTGATCCTAGTTTTTTCTTAAAAGATAAGTTAATATGGATGGAGAAGTATAACATCGATCATGGTGTGATGCTTAACTTATCTCAAATATATTGTAATGGATGGCAGCGTCAAGATGCTAAAGATGCCATCCAATGGCAAAACGATTTTAATGCATCTGTGCAACATGGTAATCCAGATAAATTTACTTGTGGTTTTGTTGTTCAGCCTCTATATATGGATGATGCTTTGGCAGAAATAGAAAGATGTGTAACTGAACTAGGGCTTAAGCTACTTTGTTTGCCTACCCATTTTTTAAATGCTGCAAATGAATGGATTTCAATTGCTGATAAATCCGTATTTCCAATTTATGAAATGGCCAATAAATACAATTTGGCTGTTGAAATTCATCCTTATGATGGAGAGAAGATCGTTAATTTGAAAGATCAGTATTGGCGTTTTCATTTGGTATGGATGATGGCACAATGTGCTGATACTTTGCACTTATATACCCTAAATGATATTCCTAATAGATTTCCAAATATGAGAACTTGTTTTGCACATGGTTGTATGTTGGGAATGGCGAATTATGGAAGAAGATTACAAGGGTTTGATGGAAGACCCGATCTCTTTGAAGGAACAGAAAACCCAAGAGCATCTTTAGGACATAAGAACTTATTTTTTGACACTTTGGTTCACGATTCTTATACCTTAGAATTATTGAAGCGCAGAGTAGGTGTTTCTCAAATTGTTGCAGGGTTAGATGATCCTTACCCCCTCGGAGAAATGGAAGGTGTTGGAAACTCTTTTCCAGGTAGAGTAATTGACTTTGCTGTTGAGGTGGATATACTAACCCAACGCGAAGCTAATGAGATCTGGAGAGACAATGTGTTAAGATGGTTAGGGTAAAGAATGTCATTCTCAGCTTGGCTGGGAATCTATTTTATTCATAATAATAAACTTAATTTGGCGCTGTGCTAAAGAAATTTATACTCATTATTATTGCCTTTTGTTTTCTTTTTAATTTAAGAGCACAAAGCCCTGTGGATACTTCTCAACGAGCGTATAAACCAGTAAGGCTTGGTTTGGTTGGAGGGGCTGGAGGTTTGTTTTATGGTGGTATGCTAACGGGTTTAGCTACAGTTTGGTATCAAGATAACAGTTGGGTAGGATTTCATGTTAAAAATGATAATGCAGGATGGCTTCAGATAGATAAGTATGGACATGCTTATACTACTTATGCAATGGGTAAACTAGGAGTGCAATCGATGAGGTGGGCTGGAGTAAAAGATAAAAAAGCCATTTGGTATGGCGGTTCTTATGGATTTTTATTCATGACTTCGGTTGAACTTTTGGACGCAAATTATGCTGAATGGGGTTTTTCACCAATGGATATGGTGGCCAATGCCTCCGGTAGTTTGTTACTGATTGGTCAAGAGTTGGCCTTTAAAAAGCAAGTGTTAACTTTTAAGTTTTCCTATCATCATACTGAATTGGCAAAATATAAACCTGGAGTTTTGGGAGATACTGATATTTCCAGGGTGGTAGCAGATTACAATGGTCAGACTTTTTGGTGGTCATTAAATCTAAGGTCTGTTTTTAAACATCAATCTGTTATTCCGAAATGGTTGAATGTTGCTGGAGGGTATGGAGCTTATGGGATGCTGTCTGGCGAAAACAACCCAAGAATTTATCACAATGGTGCTTGGGTAGCACCTATTCAACGATACCGGAGTTATTACCTGTCTTTAGATTTGGACTTGGATAAAATCAAAACTAAATCTAAGTTTTTAAAATCTACTTTCTTTTTTCTCAATATGATTAAGTTTCCATTGCCTACGTTAGAATTCAATACGTTAGGAGAACAAAAATTCCATCCTTTTTTCTTTTAAGCCCCTTCTTTTTGTCATGCTGAATGTAGTTTTATTGGAAATTAATTTCCAGAAGAAAATAAAATGAAGTATCTAAAAAGGAGACTTGAATATGATAAAATAGATTCATCACGTCATTTTATAATCCAACTAAAGTTGAAATAAAATATTGTTCAGAATGACAGGACTAAAATGTTAAATTTCCTTCTGATAAGAAACCACGTCTAAGGGTTTTCCAAATTTTATCCCAATATTTTTAAGGTGGCCTACTTTAAGATAATTGTATTTTTCGAACATGGCAATACTTGCGGCATTATCTTCGGTAATTACAGCTACTAAATTGCTAATGTTGTTGTCTTTCGCAATTTCTTCTAGATAAGTTAATGTTGCTTTTCCAATACCTTTTCCTGTTGCACTTTTATCTAAATACAGGGTAATTTCGGCAGACTTATCATAAGCTTCTTTGTATCGAAATTGAGAAAGGTAACAAAACCCTGCAACCTCACCGTTATATAAAATCAGAAAAGATTGATATTTCGAATGCCCAACAGAAACCATTCTTTCTAATTCTTTTTGGGGTACAGCTTCTAAATGGAAGGTTGCAGTAGAATTAAGTACATACCAATTGTAAATTGCCAATGCAGGAGCTATGTTTTCTTTTGTTATTCTTTGAAATTGTAGGCTCATTTTTCAAAAGTACTTTTTCTCATTTTATTATCGATAACTTTGCAGGATGAATGATTTAGCTCCTTTTTTTGAAAAGTTAGACAAAAGTTATACTGATGATAACTTTGTAAAAATTACATTAAGTAAACCAGCTTATAAAAGTGATGGGTTACACAATGTTTATGTTCGTATTGCTACGATAAAAGAAGAAAGAATGTTGTCGTTTACGTATCATTATCAAACTAATGATCAGGTTAAGAACTATACGTTAGAAGAAGCTAAAGGTGTTTTTTCTGAATTGTTAAATCAAAAATTTAAAGTGGGAATCCTTTTCACTTTAGAAGAGGATTTTACGATACAGTTTTCTAAAAAAGGAAAAGTTTCTACAAGAACTTCTTATCCAAGTTTTAAAAACAAACCGCCAGAAACACATGATAAGCCTAAGGAAAGAAGAGCTCAATTAGGAAAGTATTTGAATTTATTAGGAATAATAGATAAAAATGGAGTTGTAATTCCTAAGATGGCAGATAAGTACAAGCAAATAAACAAGTACTTAGAAATCATCGAAAACTTGATGAAGAATGCTGATTTATCAAAAGAGATATCTATTGTAGATATGGGTTCTGGTAAAGGATATTTAACTTTTGCTTTGTATGATTATTTAACTAATCAAAGAAAGAGAGAAGTAACAATTACAGGTATAGAATTACGAGAAGAGTTAGTTGAGTTTTGTAATAAAACTGCTAAGGAATGCGGTTTTGAAGGACTAAAGTTTGTTCGTCAAACCATTCAAGAATACAAACCTAAAAAGATTGATATTTTAATTGCTTTACACGCTTGTGATACTGCAACGGATGATGCTTTAGGTAAAGCAATTAGTGCTAATGCAAACTTGGTAATAACGGCTCCTTGTTGTCACAAACAAATAAGACAACAGCTAAAAGGAAAGGAACAGGAAAATCCTATTTTAAAGTATGGTATTTTTAAAGAGCGTCAGTTTGAAATGGTAACTGATACCATCCGCGCTTTAATCTTAGAAAAGAACCAATATTCAACAAAAGTGTTTGAGTTTATCTCTAATGAACATACCCGTAAAAATGTAATGTTAGTAGGGCAAAAATCAAACAAAAAGCCAGATACAGAAGCGATAGCTAAAAAAATAGATGATCTTAAAAAGGAGTATCACGTAGAATCTCATTATTTGGAGACGCTTGTTTAGGCTGTCATTGCGAATTTGTTTTTGTCATCCTCAGCTTGACTGGGGATCTGAAAATAAAACAAAGCAATTCTTATTATTAAGTTGAGATTGCTTCTTTATTTCACTGCGTTTCATTTATCGCAATGACGTAGTTACTTTACTTCAAAAACACCCAATACCGGGAAGTGATCAGATTTTCCCAGTTTATAGACTTTAGCATCGGTACAGATTAGTTTTTGGTTAGAGACAATATGATCATATCTCCCTTTCAGAATAACCCATCGCCAAGTTTTTGTTCTTTTATCAAATTTAGGTAAGGCATCATCAAAGCCTTCATCAAGTAACCATTTCATTGATTTTCCATTGTCATTTTCATTAAAGTCACCTAGGATTATAGTAGGGAGATTAAGGTTTAACTTCGCTATAAATGTTTTTAATTCTTCAATATGAACCTCTTCTGCTTTGAAGTATGCATTCCAGCCGATTCTACCTTTACGAGTAAGTCCTGGTTTTAAATGCGTGTTTAATATTTGTATGGAATCATTATTCTTTTTTATAGTGGTTGCCCATGCAGGAAACCAGCCAGGCTCGTTACGAATATATTGAGTATTGATTATTGGATATTTTGAGAGTATTGCATATCCTCCAGCTGTACCGCGATGTTTAAATTCGATAAAACTGTATTTACTTATCAGTCCCTTTTTAATTATATCTTCCCAAGCAGCATTTGTTTCTTGAAGACAAACTACATCAGCATTTATTGAATCCAAGATGCTAACTACATTTTTATTGATAAAATGATAGTTTACGTTATAAGTAACTACACTAATAGTAGTTGCTTTTACAAAAAGTAATGAGAATACAAGTAGTATAGAAAGAATGCTTTTCATGAACACCTGTGGTGCAAGAATTAATCCAAAGTGGAATGCTCTAGATTAAAATTGAGAAAGGCCTTTGAGGTCTAGTTATGTTGAATTTGAAAGATTTTAATTACATCTTCTGGAGACATCATTCCTGTTTCAGATTCCAATATGCTCTTAATGGTGTCATTTACCGCAATTGGATTTAACCCCATTTTTAAGGCAACTTCTTTACAGAAAGCGATTTCAGAATCAGTCTTTTTTTGATCCACTCCCATTAATAATAGTAAGCGGTAAAATTGGATGATTCTATCCGTTTCTTTATCTGCAGGACTGTATTTAACTGGGGTGTTTTTAAGTGCTGAAACTTCAAGTTCAGATACTCCTAGACTATTGGCAATTGTATAAATGAAATTTCCTTCGTTAAAATCTTCATTACCGTCTGCTAAGCTTAATCCAATCAAATCTTGAATTAGGCTTAATTTTTCTTCGTGATTGTTCATTATAGCCTTTCTATTAGTTCAGTATATAGCTTTGTTAATTGAGGTTCTGCAATTGCAGCAGCAGCTAAAATATCAGCAATATCAACAGGTTCTAAATGCTCTGGGTCACACTCGTCTGTTAAAACAGAAATAGCACAACAAGGTAAGTCCATATGTTTGGCAACTATTACTTCTGGAACGGTACTCATTCCTACAGCATCACCACCCAATAAACGGATCATCTTGTATTCAGCTCTTGTTTCTAAGTTAGGCCCTGTAACAGGAACATAAACTCCTTCGTGCAATTGGATGTCGTTTTCTTTAGAGATGTCTCTTAACAGGTTATTTAGTTTATTCGAATAGGGTTCACTCATATCTGGAAAACGAGGGCCAAAATCATCCCAATTTTTCCCAATTAATGGATTATCTGGATACAGGTTAATGTGATCAGTTATCATCATTAAAGAACTTTTTTTGAATGCTAAGTTTACTGCTCCAGCTGCATTAGATATTAAAAGGTTTTGCACTCCTAATAGCTTCATTACTCTAATAGGGAAAGTAATTTCCTTCATATTGTAACCTTCATAATAATGAAAACGCCCTTGCATCACCACTACTTTTTTACCTCTAATGGTTCCGTATATTAGCTTACCATGATGAGACTCTACGGTAGAAATAGGGAAGTGCGGAATTTTATCATAATCAACAGATTTGATAATTTCTATTTCAGAGACTAATCCCCCCAAACCAGTTCCTAATACTATACCGATTTCCGGGTCATTAAAACCTTCATTTTTAAGATAAGTTACTGTTTCTTGTAGATTTTTCATTGAATAGATTCTTGTAAAATGCATTGCGAGGAACAAAATAGTTTATTAATTCAGACTACTTTGTTCCTCGCAAAACGAGATGTTTAATATGATTAGTTAACTGTTCTTCCTTTTGCTTTTGTACTTGTTGTTTTGTACTCTTTTACTTTTTGCATTTCAAACTTTAAGTAAGCACCTGCTCCACCTGGCATGATATAATATGTTTTTCCGCCAAAGTTGATTTTCCCTTTTCCATTTTTCCATTCTGCCCCCATAAGGTTATATCTCCCTCTATTATTTGGATCTCCAAATACTAAATATTGGTCATCAGATTCGAAAAAACTAATGGCTAGTTTATTTCCTTTTAATACTTTAACACAAACTCCAGGAGTTTTTCCATCTACTAATATATTATCTAAACTTGCCGAGCTAGAGATTACCAATTTACCATCGGCATCTAGTTCTTGAGATTTTTGACCTTGCTCTCCTCGTTGTAATGTAATATCACTAGAAATGTAGAACTGCATCTTTTTCAATTTGGCTTCATCCAAATTATACTTTGTTCTTACTGAATTTGTAAATGGTGTTGTAGACTTACATGAAGTAAAGAATGTAATAGCTCCAAGCGCAACAATAATTAATGATTTGTTTAAAAATAGTGATTTCATAATATTAAAATAGGTTTAAAAGCCTTTGTATTAACAAATATTGTTCCAAACAAAAGTATTTAATTTTTCTTAACTTAGTGAGGTTCTATTTTGAATTCAATTATATAAAACTTGTTTTCAAAATAGTAAACTGAACTAACCCCATTTTTAAAATGGGATCTTATATATAATAATTAGTTTATTAGCAAATTACAACCACGTAAATCACTGTTGTCAAACCGGCCCAGAACTTCAAATTTGTTGTTTGTGTTTTTCTTTCCTAAATCTTGTGTTGCGATAAAGCTGCAAGAGTTAATGTTCGCCAAATCAATTACATTAATCCCTCCAGTTTTGTTGTTGTCTAGAAATGTAAAAGGGTCATTGATATCTCTAATCATGACTTTCATCCAGTTTGGTGTTTCAAAAACACCATTTCCTTTGGAATATGCTTGAGATAATAATTCGGTCATTCCATATTCTGAATGAATCTCAGACACGTTGAAGCTTTTTTTGTAAATACTGTGAAGTTCTGTTCTTGTTAATTCTTTTCGTTTCCCCTTCATTCCTCCAGTTTCCATAATAATAACATTGTTCATGTTAATTTGATGCTGTTCAGCTAAATCTAGTAAGGCGAAAGAAACTCCAAAAAGAATCGTTTTTTGATTGTTTTTGATGTTTTTTTGCAGTATTTCAATCATTTCTGAATGGTTTTGGAGAAAAAAACCACTTTCTATGTTGTTGCTTTTTTGGATTAAATCTTCTACCATATAGATTAAAGAAGAACCTTCTCGTTCTAAATATGAAGGAAGCAAAGCTAAAACACAGTATTCTTCTATGCTCCCATAAAAGTGTTTAAATGCTTTATTATAGCTGTTTTCATAAAGAGATAACTCTTTTATATAATGTTTGCTTTGAGTTTGGCCAGTGGTTCCACTACTTAAGAAGACTTGTTGCTCAATAAATTCACCAGTTTTTATTTGGTGAGTCTTAAAAAATTCAATGGGTAAAAATGGGATTTGATTTATCGTTTTAACTGCTGTAGGTTCAATATTTAGGTGTTTACAAAATGTTTGATAATCAGAATTATTATGGTACTGAAATTTAAATATTTCAATAGCAAGTTGATTAAATTCTTTGTCAGAAGTTATGTCAAATATGGAATCGGTTAGGCTCAAAAATTTATTAGTAATTTTAACTTATGCAATCAATTGTAAAAATAGCTATATTATTTTCTATTCTCTTTTCTTTTGGATGTTCAAAAGAAGATCCAGAGCCAGCACCTCCAGTAATTACTTTTTTGGATGCTCAACTTTCGTCAGATAAGTCATATGGTATTGTTCGGTTTGAATTTTTTGATAGTGATGGGGATTTAGGATTAAAACAAGATGAAAATTCGGGAGAGCAAGAGCACAATGTGTTAATTGATTATTATGAAAAAAGGAATGGAATCTGGGAGTTAAAGTCACCTATAATAACGTTTAATGTTCAGAACCAGGCCTATGATACTGGAGATTTAAACTTAAGGTTTCCCTTTTTGGAAAACGAAGGGCAAAGCACTCTAGAAGGTGAAATTACACTGGATTTACAGTATGATTTTAACGTAGATACTTTTCGTTATGATATTAGAATTAAAGACAGAGCTTTTCAAACAAGCAATATGATCTCTACCACAGAATTAATTGTTAATTGAGTTAGAATTAATATTACTTCTGTTTCATTTTAATGAAAGGATACCCTTTACTTTAGATCATCAAAAACATCATTTGGAGCTAATGCACCTAAAATAAGTTCTTTAGGATCTTCCAACTGTTCTTTAACTAGTTTTAAGAAACCAACAGATTCTTTTCCATCAATGATACGGTGATCATAAGATAAAGCAACATACATGATTGGTCTTATCTCTACTTTTCCATCTATTGCAACTGGTCGCTCAACAATGTTGTGCATTCCTAAAATAGCACTTTGTGGGGGGTTGATAATAGGTGTACTTAACATAGATCCAAAAACACCGCCATTTGTAATTGTAAATGTTCCTCCTTCCATATCAGCAATGTCAATTTTCCCATCACGAGCTTTGACTGCTAAACGTTTAATTTCAGATTCAATTTCCATTAAACTCAAATCTTGAGCTTCTCTTACAACAGGAACCATTAATCCTTTTGGTGAACTCACGGCAATTCCAATGTCAGCAAAATCATAACTTACCATATAATCTCCATCAATCATAGAGTTTACAGCAGGGAATTCTTTGAGTGCATTGGTTACTGCTTTTGTAAATAAAGACATAAAACCTAAACCTACACCATGTTTTTCTTTAAATGCTTCTTTATAGATGTTTCTTATGTCCATAATTGGCTTCATGTCTACTTCATTAAAAGTAGTTAACATTGCTGTTTCATTCTTTACAGCTACCAATCGTTTTGCTACTTTTCTTCGTAGCATGCTCATTTTCTTTCTTTCGCCTTGCTTTCCTTCTTTACCGTTTAAGTAAAGTCCAATATCTTTCTTTGTAATTTTTCCATTGCTACCACTTCCTTTAACTTCAGAAGGATTGATATCATTTGCAGCGATCATTTCTTTAGCAACTGGTGTTGCTTTTACATCTACTTTAGCTGATGTTTTTGCTGGGCCCGGATTAGGAATAGCATCATCATTACTGGTATCTGCGCTTGCTTTAGATTCAAAATCAGCAGGCTTTTCTGCAGTTGTATCAATTAAACAAACAACTCCTCCAACAAGTACAACATCACCTTCTTCTGCTTGAAGCGTAATGATTCCTGCTTCTTCTGCAGGCAACTCTAAAGTTGCTTTATCAGAATCTACTTCTGCAATGGTTTGATCTTTTTCTACATAATCGCCATCTTCAACTAACCATTGTGCAATCTCTACTTCTGTAATTGATTCTCCCGGAGAGGGAACTTTCATTTCTAAAGCCATAATTCTTTAATTCTTAACTAATGCGTTTTCAAATACTCTGTTAATAATATCTGCTTGTCTTACTGCGTGAGCTTTTGATGATCCAGTAGCAGGAGCACCACTCGCTCTTAATGAAATTAATTCTAAATCAATTGTTGTAAAATGACGCCTCATACTTGCCCAAGCACCCATGTTTGCAGGTTCTTCTTGTGCCCAAATGTGTTTTTTTGCATTTGGATATTTTGCAACAATATCTGCCAATTGATTTTTTGGTAAAGGGTAAAGTTGTTCTATTCTAACTAAAGCAATATTACTTGCCCCACCAATTTCTTCTTGTTTGGCTAATAAGTCATAATAAAATTTACCTGTACAGAAAACAACCGTATCTACTTCATTAGCATTTACCGATGTATCATCTATAACTTCTTGGAAACGACCTGTTGCCATTTCATCTAATGTAGAAGTACATGCAGGTAGTCTAAGTAAGCTTTTAGGAGTAAATACAATTAATGGTTTTCTAAACTTCCATTTTAATTGTCTTCTTAAGATGTGGAAGAAGTTTGCTGGAGTTGAACAGTTGGCAACTTGTAAGTTGTTGTCAGCACATAGCTGTAAGAATCTTTCCATTCTACCACTAGAGTGTTCTGCTCCTTGTCCTTCATAGCCATGAGGAAGTAACATTACTAATCCATTTTGTGTTTTCCATTTATCTTCGGCAGCACTTAAGAATTGGTCAATAATAATTTGTGCTCCATTGTTAAAATCTCCAAATTGAGCTTCCCAAATTGTTAACCCTTTTGGTGTAGCCATACCATAACCGTATTCATAACCTAAAACACCATACTCTGATAATAAAGAGTTATAGATGTGTAGTGGCGCTTGGTTTTCTGAAATGTTGTTTAGTGGAGTGTATTCTTCTTCAGAATCTTCTACTTTAACAACAGCATGTCTATGAGAGAATGTACCTCTTTCTACATCTTGACCAGTAAAACGAATAGGTACACCTTCATCTAATAAAGATCCGTAAGCTAATAACTCACCAGCATCCCAACTTAGTTCAGAGCCTTCTTCTATTTGTTTTAACCTGTTTTCGAATAGTCGTGTTGTTTTTCTAATAAACTTCTTATCAGTTGGTAAAGTACTTATGCTTTTTCCGATAGCCAATAATTTAGCTTTATCATAACCTGTTTCTGGAGATGTTAAAAAGCTGTCAGGTTGACTATATTCAAACCCTTCCCAAGTTCTTTTTAAGAATTGAGTTACCGTAGCTTTTTTGATTTCTTTTGCTTCATCTAATCTTTCTTGAAGCATAGCGCTAAACGATTGCTCAATCTTTTTCTCGTCAGCTTTGTTTACAATTCCTTGAGCAATAAGTTTATCTAAATATAAATCTCTTGGATTGGCATGTTTACCAATTGCTTTATATAGTAAAGGTTGAGTAAAACGAGGTTCATCACCTTCGTTATGTCCATATTTTCTATACCCTAAAATGTCGATGTAAACATCTTTATTGAATTTTTGGCGATATTCTAATGCAAGTTTTACTGTTTGAATAACAGCTTCAACATCATCTCCATTTACATGGAACACCGGACATAAAGTAACTTTTGCAACATCTGTACAGTACGTACTAGATCTTCCATCTAAGTAGTTTGTAGTAAAACCAATTTGATTGTTTACAACAATATGTAAAGTTCCTCCTACTTTATAGCCATCTAATTGAGCCATTTGAGCAACTTCATAAACCAACCCTTGCCCTGCAATTGCAGCATCACCATGTATAATGATAGGAACAATTTTACTCTGATCTCCTAAATAAGTATCTATTTTAGAACGTGCAATTCCTGAAACAACAGGGGCAACGGTTTCTAGATGCGATGGGTTTGGAGCCAAAGTCATGTGAACGTTTTTGCCGTTATCGGCAACTATATCACAAGAGTACCCTAAATGGTATTTTACATCACCATCAAAAATATTGTCTTCGTATTCTTTTCCTTCAAACTCACTGAATATTGCAGAGTAAGTTTTGTTAAAAATGTTGGCTAAAACATTTAATCTTCCTCTGTGAGCCATTCCAACAATAAACTCTTCAATTCCAAATTCAGACCCTTTTTCAACCACGGCATCTAAAGCTGGTATAAGACCTTCGTTTCCTTCTAGAGAGAATCGTTTTTGACCAACAAACTTTTTGTGTAAGAATTGTTCAAAAACAACCGCTTGATTTAATTTGTGTAAGATGTGCTTTTTTTCTTCTGGATTAAAAACAGCTCTATTTTTAAGTTCTATTTTTTCTTTAATCCAAGCAACTTCTTCAGGTTTTCTGATGTACGTGTATTCAATTCCGATAGACTGACAATAGGTTTCTTCTAGATGAGAAATAATGTCTTTTAGCTTTGCAGAACCAATACCTACCTCATTTCCTGCTTGAAAAACAGTTTCTAAGTCGGCCTTTTCTAAACCATAGTTTTCAATATCCAACGTTGGAGAATATTGTCTTCTAGCTCTAACAGGATTTGTTTTTGTAAAAAGATGACCACGAGATCGGTAGGCATTGATTAAATCAATTACTTTAAATTCCTTGTCGAAACCTTCAGGAACATCAGTATCATAATTATTTCTTGCGAACTCGAAGCCCTCAAAAAACTTTTGCCACCCCTCTCCTACATCTTGAGGGTTGTTAAGGTACTGTTGATAATAGTCTTCAATAACTCTTCCATCAACATTACTCAAATAGGAATGTTTATCCATGCCTTAATTTTGGTAAAATAATACACAAAGTAAATAAATATATAAATACTATCTGCTCATAAAATAATTATTTTTGAAACTTTCTATTAAAGAAAAAATGTTTGTTTAAGTAATAGATCTTATTCTTCGATTTTTACATTTTCTTTTTTGAGAATAAAAACAGTACTAAAGTTTTTATTCTCAACCTTAAAAGCTATCATTTTTTTAATTTAAAAGTATAACTGGACAGTATCAGTACGGATGTGTTTGCGGTGTCAGTACGGATTGACAGGGGAGGTACTTAGTTTTAAATTTGTAGGCTTATAAATGAAAATTATAATTTTATGATAAAACGAGCCGAAAAAACAACATTTAATAAAGTTATTTTAACTGTTCTAATGCTAATGGGGGTAGCTTTTACCAACCAAGCAAAAGCATACATAGGAACAGAATATGTATCATCTTATTATGACTCAAGTAATGATCGTATTGTGATTCGATTTAAACGAAGATCTGGAGGATGGGGTGATGGATCTTCTCCCTGTGGAGGTAGCACACATACTTACCCTAAAGTAACGATTCGATACAAATATGGGACTACTCATAGTAATACTGGGTTAACCACAATACCGAATAATCATACAATAGATGGTTCTACAGGTTCAGTAACTGCGAATAAATTATCAGATTATATTTACCGCTATTTAGATAACCCTATATTGGGGGCAGATTACACGTTTAAAATTAGCTCTTATGAGTCTAATTTGGGCGATTGTGATGGGTCATATCTTAATGCAGATTATGTAACTCTAAAAAACATTGGAGGAAACGGCTTGCCAAATAGCTGGAAATTCACCAATTTATCTGTTGTTAAAAATAGCAGTGGTAATAATGTAATCAGTTTTACAAAACCTACTGCTGCTACACAAATAGGTGAGGCTACAGACGACTGGTATTACACACTAGATGTAAGAACAAAAAATGCGGGTTCAACTACCTATGGTGCTTGGAAAGAAGTTGATGGAAAGATTAGTGGATCACGTTCTTCTTATACTCATACTTTAACAGATGATTGTAAAGATTATGAATACCGTTTAACACTGGTTTTGGAGGAGCATGATTACACAGGTGAGCCGTATAATGCTATAACGAGTATAATAATAACACCTGAGATAAGTGAGATTAATAATTTTAGAGTTGAAGGAGATATTTGTAACCGTAGTGAAAGAACATTGAAATGGGAAGTAGATAATCAAGAATGCATGGAGGTCTATTTTGGTATCTACAAAGAAAAAATTGGCGGGTCAACTGTAAAAATTGCTGAGTATAAAGCAGGAACAGATCATGGTGCCGATATTGTTGGGTCAGATCCTATTACTAGTAATAAAGGAGCGAATACCACAACATTTACATTTGTTGATAATACTGCATTTTCAACCAACCAGCAATATAGGTATAAAGTAAGGTCAGCTACTCGTGTTAATGCCAATGGGGTTAGGGGAAGTGATGTAAGGTACTCTTCATATCAATATACAACAACACAGGTAAAAGGAGGATTAACAACACCTTCAGCAGGGATTACAGCAACGAAAAATGAAACAAATAAAACCATTACACTTAACTGGACAGATGAATGGAACAATGAAGACGAATTTTTAATTTATAAAAATGGAGATGGGACTCCTTTAATTGAAGGAATTAGTGCAAATACTACTTCAAAAACTTTTTCTGAAAGCTCCATTTGTATAGATAATACATATACTGTTAAGGTAAGTAATTCTTGTTCTGGTGAATTGGAAATAGCAACAACAGGAAATATATATATGCCAGGAGACATTAAAGATACATACGGTTTAAGGGCACTTTTAGCAAGTAAAGGCTATCATTCTGATTATGTTCAGCTTGATTGGACAGTTGAAAATAATGGTGGAGCTTTAACGGAACAAAAAGTTTATCGAAGAAAACTTGGCGAAACTATTGCTCCAGCTTTAGTTGCAACTGTAGACCCTAATTTAAGAACATATAAAGACGAAAACCAGGAAGCAAACACCTTATATGAATACTTTATTGCTGCAGAAGGGAATTGTGCTGCAGCTGATTTAATTTCAGATACGGCATCTGCTATAGGTTTTAGATCTCCTTATGGAATCGTTACCGGCCGTGTTGAATATACGGGAGGTATTAGTGTAGAAGGTTGTCAAATATTAGGAGAGAGTAACATTGGAAATAATTTGAATCAATCTCTTTATTTTGATGGAGATAGAGACCACTTTCTTTTTGTGGACGAAGCTAGTGCAAATTGGGTAACATCTTTAGTGGAATATAATCAGGTAGACCTTGATTTTGTGTTGAATGATAACGATAAAACCATAGAGTTCTGGGCAAATCCGGTAGAATATAATAGTAGTTATATCTTTAGGGTAGGTAGAACAGGGGTTTCAGGAGATTATTTAGCATTAGTTACTCCAAGTAACGGTAATAGCGTATGGAAGTTAAGAACAGGAACTGTCGATTATCCTATTAGTATAGATATTCACCCCAATGAATGGCATCATTTTGCAATTACTTATGATAATAATACAGAAACAATTAATGTTTTTGTAGATGGATCAAATATAGATAAGAATGGAGATCCACTTTCTTTTCAACAAGAATTAAACATAACAAAGGGTTCTTTTGGGCATGCTTTTGTAGTAGGAACAAACAGTAGACTAGACGATACTCCAACTTCTTCAGCTTCTTTTAAAGGGTATATGGATGAGTTTAGACTGTGGGGAATTGCCAAATCTGAAACGCAGATTAATGCCGAAATGAATGGGTTTTTACAAGGTAATGAGTCTGGTTTAGGGATGTATTTGCGTTTTGAAGAAGGAGTAGGAAATAAGGTATATGATGCTTCATTCACTTCAGGAAACAATTTCAATAACCGCCATGGTGTAATGACAAGGTATACATGGAATACCCCTACTTTTAGCAACGTGGTTCCAAGTAGTTCTAAATTAGGAAATAATGCAGTTACAGATGTAGATGGAAATTATATTATTAAGCACATGAGTTATGCGGATAATGGAGAAATATTTAACATAACTCCTTATATTCCTAACCATCAATTTAAACCTAACAATAGAACTGTTTTTGTTGGGAAATCAAGTCCTGTAAGTAATAATCAGGATTTTGAAGATATATCTGCTTTCCCTGTTATTGGGTATCTGTTTTATGGAGAAAACAACAATGACGTATATTGTCCTGCAGCAGGTGTTTACGTAAAGGTTGATGGAACTTTTGCTATAAAAGATGGGCAACCTGTCACTACTCAGACAGACGGGAAATTTGATGTTACTGTACCTATTGGAGACCATTACATTTCTTTTGAAAAATCAGGACACACCTTCTTTAAAGGAAGGTATCCTGAAACAGGTACACATGACTTTCAGCAACCTATTGATTTTGGTACTGGGCCTGGAAAAGTGTTTGTAGACAATACAAAAATAAAAGTAATAGGTAAGGCTGTTGGAGGAACGCGAGAAGGAGATCAAATTACGGGATTACATCGAACAAAGAATAACATTGGAACTGCAAAAATTGTTTTGGAAGCTACAGGATGTACTTACGCAGATACAGTTGAAACGGATCAGTATGGTGAATTTGTTACAGAAGTATTTCCTTTAGATTATTATTTTAAAGGAGCTACATCTCATGCTAACCCTGAGATTATTATTGAAAGTAACCCAACGATTACCTTTCCTGTGGAATTAGTTAAACTATCCAATACCTTGCCTTTACAAGAAATTAAAGATACGGTGTACGATGCTTTAGGTAATGTAATTCATGTTGATGAAGTAGAATTTCATTATAAGAAAGATTATATCTATCGATCTCGACATACTTTAACCGTTTCCGATAATGTAGGAAATCCATTTAGTAAAGGAGAAGATTCTTTAATTGTATTTAATAAAGGTGATATAGATACGATTTATACTAGCGGGTTAGTTTATCCAGCATTTTTACAGCACAATGATTATGCTTGTTTAATTAAGGTAAGTGAAATTTACACGAACAATGATGTTGGTACTGTACATGATACTGTAGGAGTAACTGATGCACAAATTACTGTAAACAATGGGCTTTCTGGAAACTTGGATGTTTTTGACATTACGGATATTGATGGAGACTCTTTGTATGTTTTTACTGTTGGTGAGCCTAACATTACTCAAAATCCATCAGAGCCAGAAAAAGATTTTACTAAAAAAATAGAAATTACCTCGCAAATAGGGTTAACTTCTAGTTCCTGGGAAATGGATGCTTACGTTATTGGAAATAAACAAGGCGGAACAAGTTTTGTAACTGAAGGCCCAGAAATGCCCAGTCATATTTTACGAGATCCCCCAGGATCTAATAGCTTTGCTACTTTAGTAAAAGACAGTGAAATTAGAAGTAATTTTTCTTGGTATGTCGGAGGTTCCATTGGTGGCTCATTTGAACAAAATGTGAAGGTTGGAGCTAAATTTGCTGTAGGGGTAGGTCTCGCAACTGCTACAGAGATCAAAGGTAGCTTAGTGAATACTTTTGATATATCAACAACCTTAGGTGGTGGTCAAGATTATGGAGAAACCATTACCATTCAAGAAGACATTAGTACAAGTGCAGACCCAGAATTTGTAGGAGCTGATGCAGATATTTACATCGGGAAATCACAAAATATGACTTTTGGTGTAGCAGATTATTTGGAATTCATACCAAGTAATGCTTGTGGAGGAGACGTAAAGTGTAAAACTTCCGATTCTACCAAAACAGCATCAGGGTTTACGTATAAATTAGGGAGTAGAAAAGGATTTACGGTAGATCCTACTGATTTTGGAACTTACTTTATATATACTCAAAAACACATTATAGAAGATTTAATTCCTAATTTAAAACAATTGAGAAATGATTTACTTCTTACCGATGCAGATTATACCTCTAAAATTCCGGCAACAAATCCTTTGTATGGGTCTAACAATGACGATCCAAAATGGGGGGCTGCTGCTACTAGCGATTATCCAAAAGATCATCCTGCAGATAATGATGGGCCGAGTTATACTTTTACAAAAGTTTTTCACCCTGACTCTGTTGTCATAGACCCTGTAAGAAAATACAATCAACAAATACGTTTGTGGGAAGAAGCCATTGCCTTAAATGAAGAAATGAAGGTAAATGCTGCTGATGGACAAAGTGTTCCTCCAGCTGGAGATATAGGTACAGCAGTTGGTTCAGGACCAGACCATTCTGTGGTATTGTTAGAACAAGCCGTATCAGAATTGGAAAAGAATGTTTCTTTTAGTTCAGGAACATCTTATTCTCGAAGTGTTACACTGAGTAATGATATGTCTTACATGTTTAGTTATGAGGTTAACGTATCCAATACATTAGCAACTATAGCTGGGGCTACAGTAAGTGGTACAGGAATAGAAGCTACCAACTCTTTTACTGTTGGTTTACAAACAAGTGGAGAAACTTCTAGAGGAGAATCTCATAGTATTGCTTATGAATTTACCTTAGAGGATGAAAACCTAGGAGATTTTTACTCAGTGGATATTTTAGACGGAGGAAATCAAAACGGGCCTATTTTCAAGATAAAAGGAGCAGAAACTTCTTGTCCTTACGAAGATGAAGTAAAGACCAAGTATTTTGAACCAGGGCAACATGTTCTTTCACCAGCTACTGTACAAAGAGAGCGACCTGGTATCTCTATTAGTCCGGCTGTGCAGGTGGGTATTCCATCCGATCAAGAAGCGGTATTTACATTAACCTTAGTGAATGAAAACCCAGACGATATTATGATTTACGATTTGGAATTAGATGCGGCATCTAACCCTCACGGAGCAATTGTTTCCATTGATGGACAAGACCCGAATAGATCTTTTAAGATTCCGGCAGGAACCAGTATCAATAAAACAATGCTGGTACAAAAAAGTCCGCAAGAAAATGAGTTTAAGGATCTAACATTAATCTTTCAATCTGTGTGTGATACTTCTATTGAGGTTTCAACAACTTTTAGTGTATCATTTGTGCCTACTTGTACAAAGTCCTCCTTATTGGCTCCAACAGATCAATGGGTACTAAATAGCTCGTTTAATGATACGCTTCCTTACATTATTGGAGATTATGACTTAAATTTTGCAGGATTTGAGAAAGCGGTAATGCGTTTTAAACCAAGTACGAGTGCTACTTGGATTAATGCGATGAGTTTCTTTAATAAAGATAATGCAGGAGCTGATACCCTGTTGTTATCGAGAAGCTCTCCTTATACTACTGCAGATTTTGATATGAGTAATTTATTGGATGGGAATTATGATATCCAAATAGAGACTACTTGTCCTAATCAGGTAAAAAGACTTTCTCCAATTTATTCTGGAATTGTAGATAGAGTAAATCCACATAATTTTGGAGCACCTAAACCAATTAATGGGATTTTATCTCCAAGTGATGAGATTAGCATTAAGTTTAACGAACAAATTAATACTGGTTTAATTAATGCAGGGTTAGATATTGATATCAGAGGGGTACTTAACAGTACAGATATTGCTCATTACACAAGTCTTTACTTTGATGGGACAGATGAAATGACTATTCCTATAACGAACCTTGAAAATAGATCGTTTTCTATTGAATTTTTTGCAAAGAGAAATGCTACAGGTGCTGAAGTACTTGCAAAACAAGATGGACAATGGGAAATAGGGTTTGATGCAGCAGATAATTTTTATTTTAACATTGATGGAAAAGCATTGGTTTCAAATACAGTAATTAACAATAACGATTGGACACATTATGCCGTTGTTTTTGACAATACCAATAAGTCTGTTGATTTGTATGTTGCAGGAATTGGAGATGCTTCGGGGACACTTACATCAACAATTACTGAAAGTACATTACCGATAAAAATTGGAAATACTTTTAAAGGGAATATCCATGAGCTGCGTTTATGGAATGATGTAAGAACAAGCTCTGAAATTACAGCTAATTATCTATTAACCCAAGCGAAGAATGCAGCTGGATTATTAGGCTATTGGACAATGGATAAAGGAGAAGGAACTGTACTTGCTGATAAAACTGGAAGAAGAGCTGCTATTCACGATGCTACGTGGAGTTTTGCTCAAGATGGAAGAGCAATAACTTTTGACGGAGTGGACGATTATTTTGCAATTAACTCAGCTACACTAAACTTTGATAAAGAAACTGATTTTACCATATCTTTCTGGTTTAAAAGTGGAAGTGGTGTAAATAAAACTTTATTATCGAATGGTAATATTGATAACTCTGTAGTAAATTACAATGAATCTTCTTGGGCTATTTATTCCGATGCAAATAGTAAGTTGTATGTTAAGAATGCAGGTTATGAATTGAAAGTAAGTGATGTTAATTTTTTCGATGACAACTGGCATCATTTTGCTTTAGTATCTAACCGTTTAGGGAATACGAAAACATATGTTGATGGTAATTTAACTGGAGCGATATCCAGTACAAAATTTTCTGCTTTCGGAGGGTCTAAGATTTACATTGGAGCGTATGGAAGAGAAGAGTTAGGAGGAGAAACAATAGACCAACACTTAACGGGTCAAATAGATGAACTTAAATTTTGGTACGCGGCACGTCAAGGTGATCAGATTGAAAGAGATGCTAAGTATAGATTAAAAGGAGACGAGTACGGTTTAATGGCTTATTTTCCCTTTGAAGAATATACAACTAACTCATTTGGTCAGTTAGTATTAACTGAAACATTTGCAGATTTATCTGATAAGTCGAGTATTGGCTTGCAAGCACACTCATCTCAATTAATGGGAGGAATGGCACATAGTAATACAACGGCTCCAATTAAAATTGAGCGTTCGGTTAAATCAGTAAACTTTACTTACGCTGTTAATAATGATGAAATAATTATAACACCAATTACACCTGCTGCTCAAATAGAAAATGTTGAGTTAGACATTACCGTGAGAAACTTACAAGATATGAACGGTAATAAAATGAATTCTGCAGTAACTTGGTTGGCCTATGTAGATAAAAATCAAGTAGTTTGGGGTGATGATATTCATCAAGCAGAAATACTTGTTGGAGAAGACTATCAATTTACAGTGGATGTAGTAAATAATAGTGGTTCTAATCAAATATTTACAATCTCTAACCTTCCTTCTTGGTTACAAGCAACTCAAACTTCTGGAAATATTGGAGCATTAAGCAGGCAAACGATTACGTTTGATGTTTTACCAGGTCTAAATATTGGAGATTATGAAGAGTTTATTGCATTAACAACTGGTTTTGGGTTTGATGAAATTTTAACTCTAAAGTTAAATGTTAAAGCAAAAACTCCAGACTGGACAATTGATGGATCACAGTTTCAATATTCAATGGGCCTTGTTGGAGAATTTCAACAACAAAGTATTATTTCAACCGATACTATGGATATGGTTGCAGCTTATGTTAATAATGAATTAAGAGGTGTAGGTAAAGTTCAGTACATTTCTTCAGGAGATTTATACAGAGTCTTTTTAAATATTTATAGTAATTCAAATAGTATAGAGAACATTGTTTTTAAAGCTTGGGATGCAAGTGTTGGAGTAATACACAATAATGTAACTCCATTCAATATTAACTTTGGGAATAATGCTATTTTGGGAACAATTGGATCTCCTGTTGTGCTGAATACGGATGCACAAGTTGCATTAATGTATGAAGTAAACAATGGATGGAATTGGTTATCTTTTCCTTTAACTTTGAATGATGCTTCTGTTAATATGGCGTTAAATGATTTTGTCCCAGCAGCAGCAGATGTTTTTAGAAATGCAGAAGATTATACACAATATGATGGTACAATCCAATCTTGGATAGGGAGTTTAGACTCTATTAATATCTCATCATCATTTAGGTTGTCAACACAAAAAGACACTTCTTTTGAAATTACAGGTCAACCTGTAAACTTAGTAAATGCCCCTGTAAAAATTGAGCCTGGATGGAATTGGATAGGATATTTACAGACCTCAAGTTTGAGCGTAAATGAAGCGTTGAGTAGTGTTACTTTTAATACAGGTGATGTTATAAAAAGCCAGCAACAATTTGCGATATACGATGCTCTATTAGGCTGGAAGGGAACTTTAAGCTTATTAGAGCCTCAAAAAGGGTATATGTTAAATTCTTCTACAAATGGAAGTATTATTTATCCTAGATATGCCAATTTTAGTGGTAAAATGGGAGAAAATGTGATTGAGTTTGAAGATCAAATTCCTTACACTATTTATCCAACCAATATGAATGTTATTGCAGATATTGGTATCCCTGATAATACTATTTTAGCGGCTTACGATAAGGCAAATAATATTAGAGGAATGGTTAGGTCAAAAGAAAATAAATTTTACTTAACCGTTCATGGAGAGTCATCTGATTCAATTTCGTTTAAATTGTTGGATAATGATTTAAACATAATTCAAGATATTGACACTGTTATTCCTTATGAAACAAATGAATTGGTTTATTTAAGAATTAGCAATGAATTATCTATTAAAAATGAAATGATTGATGGTATTGATATTCAAATTCACCCTAATCCGTTCAGGGAATATTTAAAAATTTCCTTTGTGACAGATAAAGAGGAGCTATTAGAAATTAAATTAACTGATGTTGTTGGGCGGGTAATTGAAACAATTACACAAGATAAAACGGTTGTTGGATTTAATGAGTTTACTTGGAATTCTATTGAAAAAATGACGGAAGGTGTTTACTTTATTAAAGTAGAATTGGATGGAGAGACTATACTTAAGAAAATAATTAAACAATAGCTTTATTATTAATAAATAAGAAAAGATGAAACATTATATTTTAGTTTTAGGAACTTTATTTTGGACTAGCTTAGCATTTTCAGCTAGTCCAAATTGGACTGTTAATCCAGTAGATTATCAGTTTAGTATGAATATTACAGGTGTTTTGGTGGATACTTGTAATTTTTCGGGAGAAATAGGTGATTCTATTGCTGCTTTTGAAGGAGTCACTGTTAGAGGTGTTGGAGAAATTATGCAAACCGTTAATGGAAAGCATTTGGTTTTCTTAACGGTTTATAGCAACCTGCCAAATGGTGAAACATTAACTTTTCAGCATTATTCTTTGAGTCAGGATATTGTACAACCGCTTAATGTTACTATTTCCTTTGTAAGTAGCGGAGTAAATGGTAATACAACAAACCCCTATCAACTATTTAAAATAACTCCGATACTTACTCCAACAATATCAGGTTTAAATGATTCGACCTTAATTGTTAAAACCGATTATCAATATGTATCTTCTTATCAATGGTATAAAAATGGTACGTTGATCGTTGGAGCTAACGATTCTATTTTGGAGTTTGATTCTATTACTTCTGAAGATTATACAGTTGAGGTTATGTCTGTTGATGGATGTGAAATAATATCACCACCATTTAATCCTTCATTAAATACTATAGCTGAAGAATATAATATATCCCAAGATACATTTGATTTTTTTCCCAATCCTTTTAGGGAACAATTAAATATTAGTTTTAAAGAGAAAAAACAGAGAGACATTGAAATTATAGACTTAACTGGGAAAATTGTTTTTTCTAAGAAAAGTAATACAAACTATATTACAATTAAAACAGATGTTTTAAAAAAAGGGATATATTTTATTCGAATAAATTCAGGATCGAAACTGATCAGTAAACAAATAATTAAGTATTAAAAGTTTTTTTATTTAATAGGTTCTTTATTTTTAATCAAGTTTACTGTTCTTGCTATATTTGTATTCACTTTCTTTAAGATGTAATGGCGTTTTTGGATATTTAATTTTTTAGTCAATACATTCGTCCTCAATGATAAATTGCATTTTTGAAGTTACTATGTTTTTCTCTGAAAGACCAATTAGATAGCTAAAGAGATTATTGTTCCATTATCTCTAGTCTAAATGATTTTTAATAAGTTAATTTTGTGAAAAGGATGAGTAAAGAACTGCTTTTTACTAAATTAACTATTATTCGTTCATAAACTTATAGGATTATTTAATCATGCTATTTGTGGTTATCGTAAATTTGCTATCAAATTTAAATTTAATGTCGAAAAATATAGAGGAAATAGATCAAGTTGTAATCAAGTTTGCTGGTGATTCTGGTGACGGAATGCAGCTTACTGGAACTCAATTTAGTAATACTGCTGCTTTTATTGGTAATGACCTGGCTACTTTCCCAGATTTTCCGGCAGAAATTAGAGCACCACAGGGTACTGTTGCTGGGGTTAGTGGGTTTAAAATTCAGTTTGGAAGTAATAGAATATTCTCTCCTGGAGATGAAGCGGATGTTTTAATTGCGATGAACCCTGCAGCTTTATTGGCAAATATTGATTGGATTAGAGATAATGGAACAATAATCGTTGATAGCGATAATTTTAAAATTAAAGATTTTGAAAAGGCAGGTTATGAAACAAACCCTTTAGAGGATGGCACTTTAGCAGGTTATAATGTTATTGAAGCTCCCATTACTAAATTGACTAAAGACAGTGTTGCGGATTGTGATATAGAAAACAAATTTAGATCAAGAAGTAAAAACATGTTTGCGTTAGGGATTGTTTATTGGTTGTTTAGTAGACCTTTAAACATTACTGAAGATTATTTAGATGCTAAATTTGGGAAAGTACCTGAAATTGCTAAAGCAAATAAACAAGCATTAAAAGCTGGTTATAATTATGCTTTAACAGTGGAGTTACTGCCTTCATCCTACAAAGTAAAGGCGGCAACATTGCCAAAAGGAAAGTACAGAAGTATCATGGGTAATGAAGCTACTGCTTGGGGGTTAATGGCAGCTTCAGAAAGAGCAAAGCTGGATATATTTTTAGGAACTTACCCTATAACTCCAGCTTCTGATATTTTACATGAGTTATCAAAGTATAAGAATTTCAATATTGTAACGTTACAAGCTGAGGATGAGATTGCAGGTATTTGTTCTTCAATTGGAGCAAGTTTTGCAGGAAGCTTAGCAATTACTTCTACATCAGGCCCAGGATTGGCATTGAAAGGGGAGGCAATTGGTTTAGCGATGATGACAGAGCTTCCAATAGTTGTCATTGATGTGCAGAGAGGTGGTCCATCAACCGGTTTGCCAACTAAAACGGAGCAGTCTGATTTATTACAAGCAGTTTATGGAAGAAATGGTGAAAGCCCTGTTATCGTTTTAGCGGCAAGTACACCATCAAATTGTTTTGATTACGCATATATGGCAGCAAAATTAGCTGTAGAGCATATGACACCTGTTATTTTATTAACTGATGGATTTATTGCAAATGGAGCAGAACCTTGGAAAATAAAAAGCGTTTCAGAAATGCCTGATATACAACCGGCTTTAGCAAAAGAAGGTGAAGCGGATTGGAGCCCATATGCAAGAACTGAGGATAAATTAAATAGAACTTGGGCTAAACCAGGAATGAAAGGTTTAGAGCATAGAATAGGAGGTTTAGAAAAGCAAGCGGTAACGGGAAATGTTTCTTATGATCCTAATAACCATGAAGAAATGGTTAAAGTTAGAGCTGAAAAGGTAAAAAAAGTAGCCGATTTTCTTCCTAACCTAGAAGTGAATGGGAGTGATGATGCTGACTTATTGGTTGTTGGATGGGGAGGAACTTATGGAGGTTTACATACTGCTGTTTCAGCAATGTTAGCTGAAGGAAAGTCTGTTGCCCATGCTCATTTCAACTATATTAATCCGTTGCCTAAAAATACTGCTGAGGTATTTTCAAAGTTTAAAAAGATAGTTGTTTGTGAATTGAACAATGGACAATTTGTAAAGCTTTTACAAAGTGAATTGCCCCAGTTTGATTATTTACAATACAATAAAATACAAGGGTTACCTTTTTCTAAAGGTCAATTGATAACTGAATTTAATAACTTATTGGAAGCTTAAAGATGGAACATTTAGTAGAAGAAAAGTTAACATTTAAAGATTTTGAAACTGACCAAGATGTTAGGTGGTGTCCTGGATGTGGAGACTACGCTATATTAAAGGCGGTTCAAAAAGTAATGCCAGAGATTGGCAAAAAGAAAGAGGACATTGTATTTATTTCAGGGATTGGGTGTTCATCACGTTTTCCTTACTATATGAATACTTATGGCTTTCATACAATCCATGGAAGAGCTCCAGCTGTTGCTACGGGAGTTAAATTAGCCAACCCTAATTTAAGTGTTTGGCAAGTTACTGGAGATGGAGATGCTTTGGCTATAGGTGGGAACCATTACATCCATGCATTGAGAAGAAATATTGACATTAATATTTTGTTGTTTAACAATGAAATTTATGGTCTTACAAAAGGACAGTTCTCTCCGACTTCTGCAACAGGAATTAAAACAAAATCTTCTCCTCAAGGAACGGTAGATAGAAGTTTTAACCCTGGAAAATTAGCTTTAGGAGCTCAGGCAAACTTTTTTGCAAGAGTAATAGATATTGACCCTAAAAGAATGTCTGAGGTGATGATTCAGGCAGAACAATACAAGGGAACAGCTTTGGTTGAAATTTTACAGAACTGTATCATTTTTAACGATAAGGTGTTTGCTAATGTAACTGCAAAAGATGTAAAGCTGGATATGCAACTGTGGTTAACTCATGGAGAACCAATGATTTTTGGAAAAGATAAAAACAAAGGGATTGTTTTAAATGGACTAAAATTAGAAGTTGCAACAATTGGTGAGAATGGAGTAACTGAAGCAGATATTTTAGTACATGATGCATATGCTGAAGATAGTACGTTACACAATATGTTAATTAATATGTCTGCACCAGATTTTCCGGTTGCTTTTGGAGTAATTAGACAAGTTGTTTGCGATTCATTTGATGAAAATGTTTGGAAACAAATTGATTCAGAAAAAGAAAATGCGAAATTTAGTTCAGTAGATGAGCTAATGAATAGTGGTGTTACATGGGAAATAGAGTAGGTTTAAGAGCCGAACTGAAATAAAAAAGGGAACATTTATTGTTCCCTTTTTTACGTTTAATCCCTATTCGACTTCGCTCAGTACTTGCTGCTCCATTTTCGTTCATATCTTCACTCCAATTACGCAAACATCATCAATTTGTTCTAGATCATTTCTCCAAGTTTCAAAATGAGTGTGGAGTTGTTGTTTTTGATTTTCTAAAGACGCAGTTCTATTGGAAACTAACAATTCTTTGAAACCTCTATTCATCATCTTTTTGCCTTTACTGCCACCAAACTGATCAGCAAACCCATCAGAAAATAAATAAATTTGATCACCTTTATTAAGTGCTGTTTCACTGGTTTTAAATTGCTGAGGATTGTCTACTTTTCCAATAGCTTGTCGTGTAGCTTTAAGTTCTTCTATTGTTTCAGAGCCGTTTCTTATAATCCATAAAGGGTTATAAGCCCCTGCAAATTTAATTACATTGGTTTTTGTATTTAGAACACACAAGGCAATGTCCATTCCATCTCTAATGTTACTGATGGATGTTGTTTGTGATTTATTAAATTGTTCTACTACAATTTCTCGAGTTTTATCTAAAATTTGTCCGGGGTCTGTTAACTTATGTTCTCGGACAGAACTGTTAAGAGCATTGTTACAAACAACACTAACCATTGCCCCTGGCACTCCATGTCCAGTACAATCTGCTACTGCAAAAAAGATTAAGGGCTCTTTGATAACTGGAGCTAATTCAAGCCAATAGAAGTCTCCAGCAACGATATCTTTTGGTTTGTAATAAATAAAATTTGAAGGGAACGTTTTATTGAATAATTCTGTAGATGGTAGAATGGCTTCTTGAATTCTTTTAGCATAGGTAATAGAATCAACAATCTCTTTATTTTGAACTTCAATTAATACCTTTTGTTTTCGAGTAATTTTTAAACGAGTAATTACAAAAAATGAAAAAATTAGCACTAAAATTAAGACAAATGCAGTAGCAATAGAAATTATAGTTTGTTTCTCTTTTTCTTTTTCTTGAATAGCGATTAGATTATCTCTTTCAGCATCATCAATTGCTTTTTCTTTTTGATATTGATACTTTGCATTTTGTTGAATAACAGCTTTTTGATTCCTTTCATTCTCTACACTATCATGCATGGTAATATACAGTTTGTGCATTTCTAAAGCTTTCATTCCTTTGCCTTTATCTTCATAAATTTGACTTAACAATTTTGCCGCCCCTAATATGTTTCTTGGAGAACCCGCTTTTTTCGCCAACTCCAAACCTGTTGAAATATACTTTTTAGCTTCGGAGACTTTCCCTTGATGATAGAGTACTCTTCCTATATTTACGGAGCTAGTTGATAGACCAAGCTTGGATCCAATTTCGTTGTAAATCTTATTACTTTTTAAGTAGAACTCCATTGCTTTTTCATGATTAAGTACATGTTCATGAGCGGAAGCAATGTTGTTGAAGCAATTGGCCATACCTCTATGGTCCTCTAGTTTTTTTCGAATAGCAATAGATTGTTCGTAATAATCTAAGGCTTTAGGAATATTCTTCTTTTTAAAATAAGTAAATCCAATGTTATTAAGAATTGTTGCTAATGCCCTTTCGTTTCCTAATTTTTTATATAAACTCTTGCTTCTATGGAAATATTCAAGGGCTAAATTGGGATCTCCTTGTTCTTGATAAATATTCCCTATGTTATTTAAAGCTTGTCCTATTCCAGAACTTGCATCTAATTCAGTGAATATCTTTAAGCTTTCATGATAATACTCTAGAGCATTAGGAATATCTCCTTGTTTTTTATAAATGGTTCCGATATTATTTAAAGAATTTGCAGCATCCTTTTTTTCTCCTAACTCGCGTTGAAGTTTTAACCCTTTTTCATAAAACTTTAATGCTTCAGAGATGTTGCCTTTTGTGCTGTTGTAATAACCAATGTTATTAAGAGAACTTGCAAGTCTTTTAGAAAGCTTATACTTGATTTTTTCGTTTGGATTTTCTTTTAATTTTTCTTGAGTAAAGTGATAAACCCATTGGTTATATTTGGGCCATACTCTGTCATCCCAGCTTTCTTCAATAATTCGAGCAATTGGTTTTAATCTAGTGGTATCGTCTTTTGCTTGATGAAAAATAGTTAGACAACTGTCCAGTAGTTTTTTGTCGGAGTCAGAAACTTTATCTATTTCTAAACTATCAACCAAGTAGTAATCTTTGTCAGCATAGTTTTGACTTATCCCTTGAAAAAAGAATAGACAAAAAAGTATTTGAAGAATGTATTTCATATTAAATGCAAAATACAAATATTCTTTTTTAAAAGAACATTGCATATTAATACCGATAAGATTTGTTGGAGTATGGCTAAGCTTAAACTTTCTGTAAGTTTTATTTTTTACTCATCAGGTAGGACTTTAATGTTGAGGTAGAAATTTGGATCAAAAACGAGTTGATCTTTATTGTCAAATTCTAAAGTGTTCCATTCAGAAGATGGAAAAATCCACTTTTCTTCCTCATTGATAAATACTCTTATGGGCATATCAAAATTTTCTACAATATTGTTGTACTTGTATCGTATTCCATAGCTCATCTCCATATATCCTAATGTTGGAAGTTCTGTACTTCTTAAATATTGATTAAAAAAAGCGGATAAATCTTTTTTTGTTTTTTTACTTATATAATCTTCAATCTGTTGGGAAGTAACTGTTTGGTGGTAGAATTCTTTATTTAATCCTATTAAAATTGAACGCCAAAGTTCATCATCTTCGATTAATTGGCGTAGGGTATGCAATATGTTAGCTCCTTTGTAATACATATCCGCAGAGCCTTCATGATGAACATTATAGGTTCCTATAATTGGCCGGTCATTTAAAATGTTTTTACGAATTCCTTGAACATATTCTTCACAGGCTTTTTTACCAAAATGATAATCAACAAATAGGTTTTCTGAATAAGAAGTAAAGCTTTCATGTATCCACATGTCGGCAACATCTTTATGGGTAATGTTATTGGCAAACCATTCATGACCCGATTCATGAACAATTATAAAATCAAACTTCATTCCCCAGCCAGATCCACTAACATCTCTACCTTTATATCCATTCTTAAATCCATTGCCATAGGTAACAGAACTTTGGTGTTCCATTCCTGCGTAGGGCACTTCAATTAGTTTGTAGCCATCTTCATAAAAAGGGTAGGGACCAAACCAATGTTCAAAGGCCTTAAGCATTCTAGGGACTTCTTTAAATTGTTCTTTTGCTTTTTTAAGGTTGTTTTTTAACACATAATATTCGCAGTCTAAATTGCCATTAAGACCCTTGTATTTTTCTTTAAAATGGACGTAATCGCCAATATTCATATTGACACCATAGTTGTTAATTGGGTTTGATACAAACCAATTGTATGTTTTGGTTTTATCTTTGTTTTTGACTGTACTTCTTAACCTTCCATTTGAAACGTCCATTAAATGTTTGGGCACTGTTATGCTGATGAGCATACTATCTGGTTCATCGTAAGCATGATCTTTATTTGGCCACCATAAACTGGCTCCATCACCTTGACAGGTAGTTACAATCCAATCATTTCCATTGTCATCTTTTTTCCAGGTTAAGCCTCCACTCCAAGGCGGATTTTTACTTTCTTGGGGTTTCCCTTCATAATAAACTGTTAGTTCATTAATAGCACCTTTTTCTTGTTTGTCTAAAAGTTCTATAAAGTAAGAGTAGCCGTCTTTTTTGATGTTTAGTTCTTTTTCGTTTTGAATGATTTTTGAAATTTTTAAAGGCTCTTGAAGCTCAATTTGTAGTGTTTGGTTTGATTCCAATACTTTGTATTGTATACGGTTATTTCCAGTAATTATTCTTTTTTCAATATTTACGTTAACACTTAAGTGGTAATAGGTAACATCCCACCAAATTCTTTCTGGAGTAATTGCGCCTCTTAATGTATCTTGATGAGTAAATGTCTTTTGGGCTAAAGAACAATAAGCTGTTAGGATGATAAAAATAAAAAGTAAAGCTGCTTTTTTCATTGAAATGAGTTAAACAACAAATATACCTAAGTAGAATCTAATTTTAGGTAGTTTGATTTAGGGAAGAAAGAAAAATAAATTTAATTAGAGAGTTTTATTGTTTTTGCAACAAGAGCTATTCGTTGATTTTCTTTCGCTTTTTTTAAGTCAAACAGCAGGTACATTTTTTTTAGTGAAGAACTAACCCCTTGAACACTTAAAGCGACTTCATCGGCAATTGTTGCATTGGTAATTAATGGGTTATCACAAAGCACATTTAAAATTTTCCAATCGGAAGGATTTAATGGTTTCTCCAAATGTGCGTCAATTTTTTCTTTATCTAAATCAACTTTTTCAAAATCTAAACTTGGGGCAACCTTTAAAACGGCTTCTGCTTTTAACAGTTTAATTTCATTAATAAGTTGTTTCTTTTCTTCTTTAATAAAGTTTGATCTTCTTTTTATGAAGAATCCTATAATTATTATGGTTAATGAGAAAAATGATAGTAGAGAATACCGCTCAGTTTTTCGTTTAAGTGTATCTATTTTTTTTTGATTTTCTAATTTTAATTGGTCTTCTAATTTTTGTTTTTCATATTTATAGTTAAATTCTTTGTTAAGCAATTGCTTTTGTAGTTCAATATTTTCAATACTATCTTTTAATAGGCTGTGATATTCGAAATAATGCAGCGCTTGTTGTAAATTGTTTTGAGTTTTATAAATTTTAAAGAGGTTTCCAGATACGTCTTTCAATATTTCAACATTTTCAATTGCTAATGCCAATTGATATGATTCGTTGGCAAAATTTTCAGCTTTTTTTAGCTTATTCTGCTTAAAATAAATGTTTGATAGGTTGTTGTAATTTTTAGATATTCCATATTTATAATCAATTTCTTTTTGAATGGATAATGATTCTTGAGCATATTGTTCTGCTAATTTGTAATCATTCATTTTGCCATAATTCAAACTTAAGTTGTAAAGCGAAAGAGAGGTCATGCTTTTATCTCCTGATTTAGTGCTTATCTGAAGTGCTTCTTGGTTAATTTTTATAGCTTTTTCATAGTTGTTATCTTCAAAGTGAATTTCAGCAATATTGTTTAGGGTAAAATTTAATGCTCGTGGATTATTAGAATTATCAAGCACTTTTTTAGCTTTTAAGTAATACTCTAGAGCTTTAGTATTGTTTTTTTGCAGGTTGAAAATGATTCCAATGTTATTTAATGACCCAGCTATTTCTGATTTTATATTGAGTTGCTCAAAAATTGCTAAGGATTTAAAAAAGAAGTTTGATGCTTCGGTATAATTCCCCATTTCAAGTTGAACGGCTCCAATATTTACGTAAGCAGAAGCAATTCCTCCTTGGTTTTTTATTGATTTTTGTATTTCTAAACCTTTAAAATAAAGAGCTAAAGATTTATTTAATTCTCCTTTAAAGAGTAAAACAGTTCCTTGGGTATTATAGGCTGAAGCAATTCCTTTTTTATAATTGTTTTCTTTGGATAGCTTTAATTGTTCTGAAGCTAAATAATACGCACTATCTGGATTGGTATATAAATATTTTCTTGAATTGTATTTAGATAGCGCATCAATTCTTATAGTATCGTGATAGCTTTTATCTAGCCAAACCTGCTTTAAGATATCATTGTTTGAAAACGCATTTAGCCCTAATAGAGCTAAAAAAAAGATATTATAAATCTAGTAAGCAATTGAATAAATACTTAATAAGCCCTCTTGTCTATCCCTTCAACGTAGTAAATAAATGCTCTATTAATTACTTGGTTTCCTCCAGGGGTAGGATAGTTTCCTGTAAAATACCAATCTCCTTTATGATCAGGGCAAGCGGCATGCAATCCTTCTATACTTTGATAAACAATATCAATTTCAGCATTGATGTTTTTTGGTGTTAACAGTTCAGATATTTTTTTAGAAATTTCTTCAGCAGTAAAAGGAGCGTAAATGTCTTTTACATTGTTGATTATTTGCTCTTTAGGCAAGTTTTCTTGGGCCTTACATTTTTGATATGTTTCTTCAATGATATGCTCTTTTCCTTGGTCTTTTAATAATGCAATTGCCGCTTGAAAAGCAATGAAATCTCCCATTTTTGCCATGTCAATTCCATAACAATCTAAGTATCTAATTTGCGGAGCAGAAGAAACAACAACAATTTTCTTAGGGTTTAGTCGGTCTAAAATTCTAAGAATACTTTTCTTTAAAGTAGTTCCTCTAACAATAGAATCGTCAATGATAACAAGGTTGTCAGTCTCATAGACACTGCCATAGGTAATGTCATAAACATGAGCAACTAAATCATCTCTACTATCATCTTGGGTAATAAAGGTTCTCAGTTTAGCATCTTTAATGGCAATTTTTTCCATTCTATTTCTCAAGGCCAAAATTTCTGCTAAAGCTTCATCAGAAGGATTATCTCCTAAAGCTTTAATTTTTTTAAGCTTGGCTGCATTCAATTTTTCTTGCATCCCTTTCATCATACCGTAAAAAGAAATTTCAGCGGTATTTGGAATAAAAGAGAATACAGAGTTTTTTAAGTCGTTATCTATAGATGCTAAGATTTGAGGAACAACATTTCTTCCCAGTTGTTTTCTTTCTTTATAAATGTCTTTATCACTTCCTCTAGAAAAGTAAATTCGTTCAAAAGAACAAGACATTTTCTCAAGTGGTTTACGCACTTGCTTCATTGAAATATCACCATCTTTTTTGATGATTAAAGCATGTCCTGGATCAATTTCTTGAACTGATTCTATAGGCACATTAAAAGCCGTTTGGATTACTGGTCTTTCAGAAGCTACAACAACAACTTCATCATCTTGATAATAAAAAGCTGGTCTAATTCCTGAAGGATCTCTTAATACAAAAGCATCTCCATGGCCAACTAATCCTGCCATAGCATAACCACCATCCCAATCTGCTGCAGATTTTTCTAATATATTTTGAATGTCTAAGTCTTTGGCAATTAATTTAGAAATCTCTTGACGAGAATGACCTTGTGCTTTAAATTTATCAAATAGTTCTTGATTTTCTTCATCCAAATAATGGCCAATCTTTTCCATTACGGTAACGGTATCAGATTTTTGTTTTGGATGTTGTCCTATTTCAACAAGGATATTAAAAAGCTCATCAACATTAGTTAAGTTAAAGTTCCCCGCAACAACTAAATTTTTAGTCATCCAATTGTTCTGTCTTAAAAAAGGATGACAATGTTCAATACTATTTCCTCCAAATGTTCCGTACCTCAGGTGTCCTAAAGATAACTCTCCTGTAAAAGCAACATTTTTCTTTAGCCAATCTGCATCCTGCATTAACGAAGGATCTTTGTCAACTACAGTTTGAAACTTCTCATTAATCTTTCCAAAAATATCTTTGATAGGCTGTTGATCGTTAGAACGGTAACGACTGATATAACGCTCTCCAGGAGCAACATCAAATTTTATATTGGCTAATCCAGCACCATCTTGTCCACGGTTGTGCTGTTTTTCCATTAACAAGTACATTTTGTCCAGCCCATAAGTGGCAGTTCCGTACTTTTTTATGTAGTAATCTATTGGTTTTAAAAGCCTTACTAGTGCAATACCACACTCGTGTTTAATAGCGTCACTCATATTTTTATTTTAGCCGTGAAATGAAGAACAAAGTTAGTTTAATTTTCAATTAATTTTTTATTTAACTGTTGATTTTCCTTCCTTTTTCCATGCAGTTATTCCGCCTTCTAAATTGTAAACTGTAAACCCCATTTCTTTTAACTGGTTTGCAGCTTTACCGCTTCTTCCTCCAGATTTACAATACACATAAACAGGTTTGTTAGGGTCTAAATTTTTTAATTGAGATGAAAAATCTTCAGCATAAAAATTGGACTTTATTGCTCCTTCAATGATCCCTTCTTGCCATTCTTCTGGAGTGCGCACATCTAAAACCTGGCCTTTCCCTGAATTTATGAGTTGAGCAAACCTATTAACGCTAACATCTTCCTTTAAGTTTTTGGTTTGCTCGTTTTGAGCTTGATTGATAGTTACATCATGTGTCTCCGTTTCCGAACAAGCAAATGCAACTGTTGTAATCCCTATAAAAAGTACCCCTAAAATTTTATTCATCATTTTTTAATTTTCTTGTTTTATCTTTAGCAATATCTCCGACAAACCAACCCATAATAGCTCCAAACCCCATGCTTGATTCCCAATTTGCGGTTATGCCACATGTGCCAGTAGAGCAGCCTATAAAATTCCAATATAGAAAACCTACAAGAGCACCTAAAAAGGCAACAACAAGTGGAATTTTATATGTTGAAATAAGGTTTATCATAGTTTAGCATTAACTTCTTGCCAAGTACCACCGTTATATACTTCTTCTAATCCGTTTGCTGTTAAAAATTGAGCAGCTTGTCCACTTCTATTTCCTGATCTACAACATAAAACCAGTGGTTTTTTCATTGCTTTTAATTCTTCAATTTTATTTGGAACATCTCCAAGAGGGATGTTAATAGAACTTTCTATCATACCCTCAGCACATTCAGAAGGCTCCCTTACATCTATAATTGTTGCTTCTTTTACATTAATGTTTTCGTAACTCATAATTTTGATTTTAGTGTGGTAATTTATTTTTAATGATTCCGTATACCATTGTCCCTAGAATTAATCCAGCGATTGGAATAAGATATATTATGTTTCCAGCACCTACCAATGCGTAAAGAGGGCCTGGACAACCTCCTATTAAAGCCCAACCAAAGCCAAAAATAATTCCGCCCAATAAGGTGTTTACTTTTTTTGGAGGATTTAACGATAGGTCAATTTTTTCGTTGTTAAATGTTTTTAGGTTGAATTTTTTAATAAGAAGGATGCTTGTTATTCCTACTATAACTGCAGATCCAATTATGCCATACATATGAAAAGATTGGAAACGAAACATCTCTTGAATTCTAAACCAAGAGACAGCTTCGGATTTAATTAAAACTATTCCAAAGAGCATTCCTGCTAAGACGTATTTTAAGTGTTTCATACGTTAATAAATGAATGGATAAATTAGGTGAGTTATAATCAATCCTCCAATAAAAAAGCCAATAACGGCAATAAGAGAGCCTGGTTTTAATAATGATAGCCCCATAATTGCATGCCCTGAAGTGCATCCATTTGCATAACGAGACCCAAAACCAACAAAGAAGCCTCCAATGATTAGAACCCAGATATTACTTGGTTTCCAATAGAATAGTTCTTTAGGAAAAAGTCCTTTAAAATCAGAAACCCCAAATTCAATTAAATCTGTTTTAGTGCTATCAGCTATTGATACTTGATAATCAAGATCAGTTAAAATATTAAGAGTCAAGCCTCCTAAAATAAGACCTAAAACAAAAAATAAATTCCAAGATTGAGCTTTCCAATCATAATTGAATAGCTCAATTTTTCCTTTAGGAATACAAGCGGCACATAAATGTTTTAGACTTGAAGAAATTCCTAACCTTTTGTTTCCAATTAGTAATAATAGCGGAACTGTTAAACCTATTAAAGGTCCAGAAATATACCAGGGCCAGGGATCTGTTATTAGATTCATAATTCTGATGGGCAAATAAATGCCGTTAATTTAATTGGATCAATTTCTTTCAATACTTCAAACCCACCTTCAATATTAACAGGATTAGCAAACCCTTTTCGTTTTAATATAGATGAGAAAATGACTGAACGATATCCACCTCTACAATGAATGTAATAATCTTCAGTTTTGTTCAATTCGGTATGGTTTTTAGCTATATCAGCTAAAGGTAAATTAGAAACATGGTTGTGTTCAATGTGCTCCGAATCATATTCAGAAACCTTTCTAACATCTAACACTTTAATATCTTTTGAGTAATAATTTTGTGCAAAATCTTGCGGAGAAATACTTTCTATAGTGTCTATCTCTTTGTCTGCATCCTTCCACGTTTTAAATCCTCCTTTTAAATATCCTTGAACATTATCGAACCCAACTCTAGATAGTCGTGTAATCGTTTCGTGCTCTCTTCCTTCAGGACAAACTAAAAGTATAGGTGTATTTAAATCTTCAATTAGTGTTCCTACCCACGAAGCGAAAGTTCCATCAATACCAAAAAAGATAGCATTCTTTATGAATCCTTTAACAAAATCATCTTCATATCTAACATCTAAGATCAATGTGTTTGATTTAGCTGCTAAACTTTCAAAATCTGAAAGAGCAAGTGGTTTATTAGCATCATCTATTATTGCATCGTATGTTTTATTTACACCTTTGTTCATCCCAACATTTTTAGGGAAATATTGTGGAGGAGGAAGTAAACCGGTAGTTACTTCTTTAACAAATTCTTCCTTTGTCATATCAGCTCTTAGTGCATAATTTGTTTCTTTTTGATTGCCAAGTGTATCAAAAGTTTCAGAACTCATATTTTTTCCACAAGAGGATCCTGCTCCATGTGCTGGATAAACAGTAATATCATCTGATAAAGGCATAATTTTGTTTCTTAAAGAATCAAATAAGTGTTCTGCTAAATCAGTTTCTGTCAAATCAGATTTAACCGCTAAATCAGGTCTCCCTACATCACCAATAAATAAGCAGTCTCCAGTAAAAATACAGGGTGTATCTCCGTTTTCATCTATCAATAAATAAGATGATGATTCCATTGTATGTCCTGGTGTATGAAGTAGCTTCAATGTAATGTTTCCAATTTTGAATTCTTCATTGTCTTTTCCAGAATGAAAGCTAAATTCTGTTTTGGCATTTGGTCCAAAGACAATGGTTGCTCCAGATTGTTTCGCTAAATCTACGTGCCCGGATACAAAGTCAGCATGAAAATGTGTTAAAAACACATATTTAATTTTTGCATTTCTACTTTTTGCTAATTCAAGGTATGTTGTAGGCTCTCTTAGAGGATCTATAATTACAGCTTCTCCATTTGATTCGATATAGTAAGCCATCTCGGCTAAACATTGCGTAAATAATTGTTCTACGTACATTGTATTAATTTAAAAATATTTCTTTTATAAATATGTATGTTCCCATTATTAGAACAAACCAACCAAATCCTTTTTTAAGTTTTGATCCGTCTATTTTATGTGACAGTTTGTTTCCAATAAAAATTCCACTAACAGCAAAGGCTGTAAAGCTTAATAATAATTTCCAATCTATTTCTATTACTGATAGGTCTCCTAAAAATCCGAACAATGACTTTGCAGCAATAATGGCTAAAGATGTTCCTACCGCTTTTTTCATGGATAATCCACTTAACATTACTAGTGCTGGAATTATAATGAATCCTCCTCCAGCACCAACTAAGCCGGTTATAACCCCAACAATAGCTCCTTCAATTAAAATTAAAGGGTAATTAAATTTTTTATCGTCTTGTTGCTCAACATCTTTTCGCCCTTTAATCATAGAAATTGAAGCTACTATCATTAATACAGCAAATAATCCCATTACAAAAATTCGTTTTGTAAAGATGAAATCATCAATGGTAAATATGTTGTCAGGGATTGCAGGTACTAAGATTCTTCTCGTAAAATAGACAGCTGCAATAGCTGGTAATCCAAAAATAACAGCAGTTTTCATGTTTACAAAGCCTTCTTTGTATTTAATAGTTGCTCCTATTAGGCTTGCTGTTCCAACAACAAATAATGAGTAAGCTGGAGCCGTATCAGCTGCTTCAACACCGAGTAAATAGACAAGAATAGGCACTGTTAAAATGGATCCACCACCACCAATTAAACCTAAAGAAAGGCCAACTAAAATGGCACATATATATCCTATAATTTCTAATTCCATATTAGCAGCTTTGGCATTTATCGATGCAAGTAATTATTTCAGATAAACTTTGATGTTTGAGAGAATAATAACTATTCTTCCCAGAACGTTCCGATAACAGTATTCCTTTATTTTTCATGATACTTAAATGATGAGAAGCTACTGCTTGCTCTATGTTTAAAGATTCGTAAATTTCAGTAACAGTTAACTGTTTATTAGAACCAAGCATCTCAACAATGGAAATTCTAACGGGATGTGCTATCGCTTTTAGCATTTCCGAAGCATTTTCTAATTTATTTATTGCTATCATAAGGATTCAAAATAATCCATGCAAATGTATATAAAAAACTATATATATAAAAAGCTATATGTGTTTAATTGTATTTGGACGGTCGATATCATCTTAAAATAGCTAATTTTATCCTTCAAAATCGAATTATGGAAAAGATAGCAAATTACATTAATGGAGAAATGGTAGCTCCTGTTTCTGGAAATTATATTGACAATTATAACCCATCTATTGGAACCGTTTATTCTTTAATTCCTGATTCTGATGAGAATGATGTTGAAATAGCTACAAAAGCTGCTAAAGCTGCATTTCCCGAGTGGAGCAAGACTCCAAAAGAGAAAAGAGCAAGAATATTACAAAAGTTGGCTCATTTAATTGAAGACAATTTAGATCGTTTTGCTGAGGCCGAATCAAGAGATAATGGTAAACCGTTAAGTTTGGCTAAGCGAGTTGATATTCCAAGAGCTGCAGCTAACTTTAATTTTTATGCTACTGGTGTATTGCATTATGCTTCCGAAGCTCATCAGATGGAAGATACAGCGATCAACTATACTACTAGGGAACCGATAGGTGTTTGTGGATGTATTTCTCCGTGGAATTTGCCTTTGTATTTGTTTAGTTGGAAAATTGCTCCTGCACTAGCGATAGGAAATACCGTTGTTGCAAAACCTTCAGAGGTAACACCATACACGGCTTATTTGTTATCAGAATTATGTATTGAAGCAGGTTTACCAAAAGGAGTGTTAAATATTGTTCACGGATTAGGCCATAAGGTTGGTGCTGCTATTACAAAACATACAGATATTCCTGTAATTTCTTTTACTGGAGGAACTGTTACAGGTGCCGAAATTGCAAGGACTGCAGCTCCAATGTTTAAGAAATTATCTTTAGAGTTAGGGGGTAAAAATCCCAATATTATTTTTGATGATTGTGATTTTGAAAAAGCTTTAGGTACAACAATGCATTCTTCTTTTGCGAATCAAGGACAGATTTGTTTATGTGGTTCAAGAATATTTGTACAGAGAGGTATTTATGAGAAATTTCGAGATGCTTTTGTTGAGAAAACAAAGCAATTGAAAGTAGGTAACCCTTTTGATGCTGAAAGTAAATTGGGTGCTGTAGTTTCTCAATCTCACATGGAAAAAGTGTTGAGTTATGTTGATATAGCTCAAGAAGAAGGGGGGACTGTTTTAACAGGAGGTCATCAAGTAAAATTAGATGGAGATCAAAAAAACGGATGGTACATTGCTCCAACAATAATTGAAGGTTTATCTTTTGATTGTAGAACAAATCAAGAAGAAATTTTTGGACCAGTTGTTACAATTATGCCTTTTGACACTTTAGAAGAAGTTTTACAAATGGCAAATAGTACTAAATATGGTTTGGCTGCTACTGTTTGGACGCAAGATATTACTAAAGCACATAATGTTGCTGCACAATTACATTCAGGTATTGTTTGGGTAAACACTTGGTTGTTAAGAGATTTAAGAACTCCTTTCGGAGGTGTTAAAGCATCTGGTGTTGGTCGTGAAGGCGGCTTTAATGCTTTTGAATTCTTTACTGAGCCAAAGAATGTTTGTATAAAATTATAATGAAAATTGATAATCAAACTTATTTTAATCAGCACGAAACGGCTGGCTGGAATAACCCTCCAATTGTGATTGCATGGAAGTTTTCTTCAGCAGAAAATTTAGGGGCATTGCTTCGTGTCTGTGATAATTTTGGCGTAAAAAAAGTCTTTTTTGTTGGAGATGAAGCTGATTATAAAACTTCAAAAATTAAAAGAAATGCAACAACTTCATTTAATAAAATAGAATGGACGTTTGTTACTGAGGAGCAACTCTGGGGAAGCCTTCCAAAAAATATTTTGAAAATTGCTGTAGATACAACTTCTGAATCGGTTGCTTTAAATGATTTTGAGTTTAAAGATATACAGAGTCCTTTTTGTTTCTTTTTTGGAAATGAAACTACAGGAATGGAGGATGGTGTGGTAACGAATTGTGAAACGTCTGTTCACATTCCAATGATTGGAGAGAGCTTTTCTATGAATGTTGTGCAGTCTGCTTCAGTTGTGTTGTTTGAAGCGGTAAGGCAACTTGTTTTGAAATGATTAGGAGTTTAGCCTTTCATTTTCCTTTCTTCCATTTATAAAAAACCAACCAAAGTGAGCATTGAACCAGTGCTCACATTTCTCGAGAAATTCTAGGATTTGTTGTATCATAATAGATTGTTTATTTCTATTATAAACGTTAAAAGAAAAGTTATAGTATAAAAAAAGGAGTTCTCTTTAGAACTCCTTTTTTTGTTTAGATTAAAAATAACTTATTCGACTAAAAGTTTTGTTGTTGTAGTTTTACCATCAACAGTTAGATTGATAAAATATAACCCTTTACTTAAGTTGGAAAGTTCAATATTCATTTTGTTGCTCCCTTTAGGTAAAACTCCATTAAATATAGTTTTTACGTTTTGCCCTAAACTATTTAAAAGCGTAGCATTAATATTTGCTTGCTCTTCTAAATCAAAAGACAGTGTTGTAACATCTTTATTTGTTGGGTTTGGAAAAACAGTAGTATTGATGTTACTATTCACTTCATTAATACCAACAGTACCAAGTGGATATTGACAAATAAAAGCACTACTCGTATCTATAATATTGTTGTCTTGTGTATAAGACCCATTAACTATTGAAAGTAAAGGAAACTTACTTAAACTAGGTTTGTAGTAATTAATATTCTCTCCGATAACAGTGATTGGATTAATTGTAATAACAAATGGAATTACAATAGTGTCTGTTATTAAATATTCAGATGTTTTTACTCTTAATACTGAATCAATTGAAACTCCATGAGGCAATAACAATGTTCCCCATGCATCTGCATTAACAGTTGCATTTCCAGCGCCATTTGCTGTTACACCACTTACTGTAAAAGATCCTGAGTAATTGTCGAAGTATGTGTTTGGATAGCTAAAAGGAAACTTCATTGTTATTTCTGGATCTACATCGTATTTTCCAACTACAGTTCCATAAGTAGGAATATTAGCAACTATACCTGTTTTTGTAATACTATCAGTTCCATGAACTTGAGAATAGTTTTTATTAATAGCAAACCCTCCAGTTGTGTCAGCTGTAGTAGAACTGGTAAAGTCTGAAGCAAAAGTTGTAGTAGTTGGATTTACAATGTATTGTGTTTGGGTTAAACCGTACCCTGCCATGTTACTATAATCAAAGATAACATTGGCTCCTGTAGTATTATCTATTACTGTATTTGTATCTGCAACATAATAAAGTTGAAGGTCACCTACAGAAGGTGTAAAGTTTGCTGGGGTTAGTATAGGTTGTGCTATTGATATAGCAGATAAACTTAAAAGTGTAATTAGGGTTAAGTATATTTTTTTCATAGTAATTTATTTTGATATCACGTAAAGATAAAAAATAAATAGATACGGCAGGTATTATTTGATGAACGGTAGCTCTTTAGCTAAAGTACTCTTCCTTTAAAAACTCTTCGAATGGACTTAGATTAGCCATTACTTGAAGTTGCATGTACTTGTTATGAAATTTATCTTCTGATGTTTGCTTGTTTAATTCAGCAATTCGGTAACGATCATAATTCTTTAATGCCAAACGTTCGTTAGGGAGTAAATCAATATCTTGATAATCTTTTTCTCTTAAATCATTGATAGAGAAAATATCCTTAAGATGAGATTTTTGAGTGTCTTTCTCGTTATGTTTAGTGTTGTTTGACATATAACTAATAAAACAAAAGTAAACTTTTTCTTAGCTGAGAATCTTGAAAACAAATTAAGTGTTAACATGGTAATGTTAATCACTAATGCGTTTTCCCCTCAGTTTTAAGATCTTACCTTCATTAATCTTGCCAAACTTTACCTTACAATATTTACATGACCAACTTTGGAATGATCTTGACCGTTTATATCCTTAAAGTCTAATTTCCAAACATAAACTCCATTTTGAACAATTTCACCTTTGTAAGATCCGTCCCAAGCATTGAATTTTGTATGTGTTTCATAAATTAATTCTCCCCAACGATCGAAAATAAAGAAAGAGTAATCATCAGCATCAATACCAAATCCTTTTGGATGGAAACCTTCATTAAGGTCATCGTTATCAGGGGTAAATGCATTTGGAACAAAAATACCGTACTCACCGGTTACAATTGCTGTCTTTGTTATTGTACTTGTACAGCCA
>CAJQOH010000017.1 GCA_905479915.1 uncultured Flavobacteriales bacterium | reverse complement strand
TGTTTCTCCTCCTGGAGTCCAAGCATAAGCAGCTCCCCCTGGAGGAGCAAATAGCGTAGTAGAGTCTCCTGGACATATAATAGGAACACCTGTTATTGCAGCAGGAGCACAACTAGCATCTAAATAAGCATATGCCCAGTGTGCACCTAAAGAACAATCTCCAACGGTAAACTTAACAGTTACACATGATCCAATATATGGGGTGAAATCAAGAAAAACATCAGTCCACCCTTTATAATAAATACCTCCACCTGTATGTGTGAACCCAGGAATTCCTGGTCCTCCTACAACATGATAGGCTCCACATGCAACGGGTAATCCATTACAATCTAATACTTCAATGTTAAAGAATGGCTGTTCGTTAGCTAAGTGCGGGTTTCCAGCACTTGCATCTTGAATAACTAGTGCATAAGAATATACCATGGTTGCATTTGCTGCAGTAACGCTAAATTGTTGTTCTATAGAAGCTCCAGTAAAACCACCATTTTGGCCGTCACCTAAGATCATAGAGTTGGTTCCTCCACCTGGATAAACAACTGGGAATCCACCAAAAGGGTCAACACCTGCTCCAGCTGTAATGTTATGTTGAGCTGACACTGTACTTCCCCAAACATTTGGGATGTATGTAGGGTTAGCTGCTCCTAAAGGACCAGGGGTAATTGATAGAGGATTTGGAGGATTTACATAAGGGAGTCCATAGCTAGCTGGTGGGCCAGGAATATTTGGTGGAAGAGCAATCCCATATGTTCCGTACCAGCCTGTAAAATCGCCATTGTCAAATCCAATATTTGTACATGCAGGTTGTAATGTTACTGGTGGGATAGTTATACAACTGATAACTCCTTCCCAACCAAAAGCAATAAATCCACTAGCTGATTTAAACCGAAATGTTAAACAACCAGAATAACCGATAACACTTGCAGATCCATAAAATCCAGAATATACTGCTATAGGAGTTCCTGCTGTATTGTTTCCATCATAAGCCCAAAGGGTGTCGCCATCTGCAAGGGCAGGGGTAAACATATTTGCTGCAACTACAAAAATAGAATCAAAATCTACTCTTATGGCATCAGTTGTTCCTGAACAAAATGTAACGGTATAATCTTCTCCTGTAGCATAGTATAATTCAGGATCACCACCAATTAGAGCTAGTTGTGAATCATAAAAAATTCCTGAACAAGTATTAATAGTTTGTCCATTAACGGCATCTAATTCATAAGTTTGTCCAATTAGACTATTAGAGGAAATGAAGATTCCTAAAAGGACTAAAATTCTTTTTAAATTACTTAACTGCATTTGTGGTAGAATTAAAAACTGTTATAGTTTTAACCTTTATCAGGTTAAGTTCTTTATAGTGAGCTGATTCAGGTTCTCCTGAATGTGACCCATGATGATGTATTTCAATGTTGGTTTTGATCGCCCCATTTGACTTGGGTTTTATTCCTGTTTTCATTTCAGAAATTGAAAACAACTCTATTGTAGGGCCATCTTGTATTTTGATAACACTTGAATGATCTTGTTCTCTGTAGTCTTCAAAGTTGAATGCAAGCAATTCTTTGGTTTGTGTTTCACTTAAAGACTCTTGAGTAACAATCCTTAACCCTTCTTTTTTAAAGGTTTGTGCAGAAACATTAATCGTTAGAAATAATGTTGTAAGAACAATAATCGTTTTTATCATTTGTGGTAGATTATTAATAGTTATTTCCCTATAATTTTTTTACATCATTAAGACGGATGACGAGAAAAAAAGTTGCCTAAGGTATTAGTTGTGAATAAGATGTTAGTGATCTATATTTTAGATGATAGTGTTATAATTTATTTTATATGTTGATAAAAATAAGCATAATTAGTTTGTAAACCAACACTTTAGCGTAGGCCTAGGATAAATCTTCTACTTTTTTTCAGAATAAAAGGAGTGGATTAAATTATCTAATCAAGTTAACCTTTCCTACCTCTTTGTGCTGTTTTCCGTTAATGTCTTTAAAATCTAGCCTCCATACGTATGTACCATTGGGAACATTGTTTCCTTTGAATTTACCATTCCATGGAGAGAATCTTGTATGTGTTTCATATAATATCTCACCCCATCGGTTGAAAATAAAGAAACTAAAATCTTCGTTTCCAACACCAAAACCATCAGGAAAGAATTCATCATTAAGACCATCCCCATCAGGAGTAAACGCATTGGGCACAAAGATTCCGTATTCTCCTGTTACAATAGCTGTATGCGTAACATTGCTAGAACACCCATTATCATCTACAACAGTTAAAGTAACCAAGTAATTACCTGTATCTTGCGGGAAAGTATGTGAAGGGTTTTGTAAAGAGCTAGAATCTAACCCAGCAATATTCCAAGCCCAACTATTAATACTTAGTGCATTAGTTGTAGAAGCATCATAAAAGTTGATAGTAGGATCGAACATAGTAGTAGGATTAGGATCCATAGTAAAATCAGCTACAGGATTTTCAAAGATTGTAATATAAGCTGTTTTTGTTAAGCTACTGGCACACTGTCCAGCTGCATCAGTTGTAATTACATCCAAGGTAACATTATAAACTCCAGAAGTAGCAGGGTAAGAATGAGTAACGCTACCTGCATTAGGATTAAAGTTAGTTCCCAATCCAGAAGAAGTACTCCCATCCCCAAAACTCCAAGTTAAAATACTGTCAGTGGCCCCCGGAACATTATTAAAAGTAAAGAGTTGATTAGTACCTTCACAAGCATTTTGGTCATCCACTGTAAAATCAACAATAGGCAAAGGATTAACCGTAACAGTAATTTGAGCAGTAGCTACAGGAGTAGTACATCCATCATCTAAAGTAACGGTATAAGTAGTAGTAACAATTGGAGAAATGTTTTGATTCGCGCCATTAGGTAAACCATTATCCCAAGAATATGTATAAGGCCCCCCGTTACCAGAACCAGGAGTAGCCAAAGCTGAGAAGCTAGTACTCTCACCCAAACAAATAGACTGATCAAGATCAACAGTAACTGTTAAAGGTTGAGAAACAATAACATCAACATTAATAGGCAACGAAGGACAACCATCCACATCCATAGCAAAGACAGCATAAGTAGTGGTTACTCCAGGAGTAACATTATAAGGTGAGCCAATAAAAGCTCCATTATCCCAATCATAAGAATAAGGCGCTCCATTACCATTAGCTCCGGTAGCAGTTAAATTAGCTGTTTGTCCTAAACAGATGTTAATAGGGTTAGCTACAACAGTAACCATTGTTGGCTGAGTAAGAGTTACAGAAGTAGTATCGGTACATCCAGTGTTTGGATCAGTAACCGTTACAAGGTAACTACCGGCCCCTAAATTAGTTGCTGTTTGAGTAGTTTGGTTGTTTGCAGCCCCATCCCATAAATAAGTGTAGGCTACAAGAGGATCAGAACCATTAGCAGTAGCAGTTCCATCGGTAAACCCATTACAAGAAACATTAACTGGGTTGGTAATACTAGCACTAAAAGCAGGGTTGTTCCCTACAGTAATGCTAAAAGAAGTATCACAACCAACAGGAAGTACAGCATCAGTAACAGTAACAGTATAAACTCCTGGAATAAGATTCAATAGAGAATCATTAGTAGTTGGACCAGCTCCCCAATCATATGTATAAGGGCCTGTTCCACCAGCAAAATTAACGACAGTTGCCCACCCATCAGGCAAACCACAATTAGAGTTTGAAGAATCAGTAGTAAAAGTAAAAGCCTGTGGTTGAGTTAAGGTAAAAGTAGAATCAACAAAACACCCAAAGCCATCAGTAACCCTAACAGTAAATGCTCCAGCAGTTAAGTTTGAGGCAGGATTGGTAATTTGATTATTGGCAGCTGCATCCCATTGGTAAGAATGGGTTGTAGCACCACCACTACTTTGTGGAGCTAAAATGATTTGCCCATTAGTACTACCAAAACAAGTAGGATTAGTAAGTGTATTAGGAACACTTAAAATATTAAAAGTAATGTCAACATTATCAGCATCAGTACACCCATTGGTGTTATCCTCAGACCAAGTAAAGGTATGAATACCTGCGGCCGGAACAGTTACCGAAGAAGTAGGAGAAGCAGCATTTCCAAAGACAACTCCAGGAGTTAAAGAAGACCAAGTTCCAGTTCCAACCGAAGCTGTAGCATTTAAGTTATATGTAAGGGCACAAACCGTATCATCAACTCCAGCATTAGCATTAGGTAAAGCAATAACAGTATATGTTACAGTAGCCGTATCAAAACAATTGCCATTATGCACAAGTGCATAAAACAGTTGATTATTAGAAACAGTAGCGTTAGTAGGGTTTACCACAGCAGTAGAAGCTGTAGGGTCAGAGAACCAGCTGATAGTAGTGCCTGTTCCTCCATCAATAGCAGTGTTTAGAGCAGTAAGATCAATATTGGCTACAGCCCCTCCTCCAGAAATATCCTCACATAAAGTAGTAGGGTTTTGATCAATAGCCGTAGGAACAGCATTTACCACTAAAAAGACAGAAGCTGTATCAATACATGTACCGTTAGCAACAGAAGCATAAACAGTGGTTGAGCCAGATAGAAAGTTATTAGGAGTAGGAATGGCAATAGTAGTAGCAGGATCACTAAACCATGAAACTATGTTGGCAGTACCCGCATTAACAGTAGCATCAGCGGCAGTTAAATCAAAAGTAGCATTACCAGTACCATCATCACATAGACTAATAGTGGTTTGCACAGCTGCACCAACAGCATTTATAGTTAAGAAAACAGAAGCCGTATCAGAGCAAGTTCCATCTGAAACAGAAGCATAAACAGTAGTTGGTCCAGATAGAAAAGCTGTAGGGTTAGCAATAGCGATTGTAGTTGCAGGATTGCTAAACCATGATACAGTATTTGCATTACCCCCATTAACAGTAGCGTTAACAGAAGTTAAATTAAAAGTAGCATTACCAGTACCATCATCACATAAACTCATTGTGGTAGAATTAGTAGTAGGTAAAGGATCAACAACTAAAAATACAGAAGCAGTATCTGAACAGTTACCATCCGAAACAGAAGCATAAACAGTAGTTGTTCCAGAAGTAAAGGTAGCAGGAGAAGCAATAGGGATAGTAGTAGCGGGATCAGTAAACCAAGTTACTACATTAGCGGTACCTGCATTAACAGTAGCATCAACTGATGTTAAATCAAAGGTAGCATTACCGGTACCATCATCACAACGATTTATTGTTGCTGAAGCAGTTGTTGGTGCGGTAGGTTCTACATAAGCAGCGGTAGAAAATCCAGTACATGCTGCAGGGTCATTTGTAAAGTTTGCAGTGATAATGCATCCTACAGTAGAATCGGCAGTAATACCTGTTATGTTATAATTAATTGGGCTAACAAAAGGAGCATTAAATACTTGTTGATCTCCAGAACAATTTGTAACCGTTAATTGACCGGTACAAGGAGCATTAGAAAAAGTGATTTGCCCAGTAATATCGAAAGTTCCTGGTCCGGAGTTACAAGGTAAGATATTGCTGGTAAGGTTAGTGATTGGACAAGGGCAGGTATTGATAAACTGAGTAGAATCGATAAAAATAGGACATCCTAAATCATCGCTTGCAGTTAAATAAAACCATGTATCAGTGTCTGGAACGGGATTAATAGTAGGTGTTAAACTTGTTGTTGCGTTAGGTATAGTAACGCATGGATTGTCACTAGTCCATTGGAAATTAGTAATGGTGTTAGTTAATGTAATAGGTGTAGTGTAAATAGGTAAAGGTGGAACGGTAAAAATAGATGCAGATGCAGGATCACATGAATTGTCATTAATAGCAGAAGAAATTGCGCCAGATTTATATTCAACTATTGATAGTCCGCATGCACCATCTCCATCAAAAGTTATTTCAGCTCGATCTAGTGTGCCAACATCCCCCCCAACGCAATCATATACTTGGACTTGCCAACCAGTTTTTGCGGCATCTTCACCATATAATGGAGACCAATCTATCGGGAAATTAAACCCTGCTGTACCATAAGAATCAAAAGTTCCAGTATATGTTATACCTCCACAAGGGTTGAACTTTGGATTTGCAGCAGTTGTAAAACACAAATTATTTACATCAGGAATACCATTACAAATGTTGTTTGCAGGATCATATCCTCCTGGATTCTCAGATAAAACAACAGTTTGTCCTGTTGGGCTAATTAAATAGAATCCCAAATCAGAATTATATGTGTGGGTAGCATCGAAACAAACGGTTATAGTTGTAGTTGCGTCAATTACCATAGAAGGTTCCTCCGGAGGATTATAGTATACAAAATCTGCTATAGGATCAGCTGTTCCGTTTAGTTGAAAACTGCCACACCCAGGTGCTATTGCCGCTATATCAACATTTGTTTCATTGTTAAACACCCATGCTATGTAGCATCCAACATTAACACCTCCATTATCAGTTACTGAAACAAAGTATCCTCCACTAGCTAAATTGTTGATTGTAGAAGTTGTTCCTGTAAATGAAGAATAAGCATCAAATGACCAAGTGGTAGAATTGTATTGCCTCCATTCGTATGTCCACGGTCCCGTTCCGCTTGGTGCAGAAGCTGTTAAAGATGCAATGTCTGTAGTTGATTGGTTGGGAAGACAAAAAATATAAATGTTATCATTCGGAATTGCAGGAGTTAGTGTATATGCAGTTGAAACAGTATTGGTAGCTGTAGGAGCTGTTATTTGAGAGATAGAGTCGTTAACTGTAAGTAGAGCAGTACTCAAGATCACTATCTTTGATATAAGTCTTAAAATTGATTTCATAATCTAGTTTTCTTGAGTTATTTTTTTAAGGTTCTGCTCGGCTAAATATAATTCGTCTTTTTTCCTTATTATTTTACCAGTAGCTATTCTATCGTTAGGGTCTGCGTTCTTTTCTCTTTTAGCGATATCGATTTTTAATTCTTGAATTAGCTTTGTGTAGTAGGCTTTATCTTTAATTAGGGTTGTGTGTGGCTTTTTTACGAAAGGAACATAGGCCTTACTCTTTTCAATGTTTTTTTGATAATTGGGGTCGGTAGTTTTTTTTGCTTTAATCGGAGTGATTACTTCTTGTGCATTTATTAAAAATGGAAGAAAGAAAAGGCATAGTAAAAGACTATGTTTTATTGATTTATTCATTATGTGCTTTTTTTGTTTGATCATTTTACAACGTGTTAAAAATTTACCCAAACTTGTTTGTCAACCTACATAATGTTATAAATATAACAGAAAATAGGATTTGTTGTTAAATTTTTATCAACCATTAGTTTAGACGTACTTTTTTTTGTTTGGTTGCTTGTAAAGTAAAAAGTATTTCAAGGAGAGGTTTATTATTTCATTTTTCGGTAGAATATGAAGATTAAAAGGGAGTAGTGGAAAATAAAAAAGCCTCTCTATTTTAATAGAGAGGCTTTTTTATTTTATGGTTGTTAAGTTATCTTAAGACATTAACATGACCATGGAAATTTCTTGAGGTTCCTTCAAGATCTGTGATTTCTACTTTCCAGATGAAAACACCATTTTGTACGACTTTACCTTTAAATGTTCCATCCCAGCTATCGCGAAGATCATGTCCTTCAAAAATTAATTCTCCCCATCGATCGAAAATATAGAATGCATAATCACTATCAGCAGCACCTAAAAGTGTTCCTGGAGAGAAGAAATCGTTCAGACCATCACCGTCTGGTGTAATCGTATTAGGTATAGCAAATAAGAAGTCAGGTTTTACTCGAACTGTTTTTTCAATAACGTCAACACAACCAAATTCGTTCGTAACGGTTAATGATACCTCGTAATAACCTGTGTCCTGATATTCGTGATAAGGGTTTACATTTAATGTGTCAATACTAAGATCATCAAAATCCCATAAGAATGAAGTAACATTATTATTGCCAACAGATTGGTCTATAAAGTCAAAATAAGGGTTTGCTAATGTAACTATAGCTGGACTAGGGTTTGTTGTAAAATCTGCAATAGGATTAGGGTTAACAGTGGCTAAACCATTAACAGTCATAGTAGAAATACAACCTTCTGCTGTAGTCGTAACTACTCTTACATTATAGGTTCCTGAATAAGGGTAAGTAAATACAGTGTTGGTATCACTAGTAGAAGCATCGATTAAACCGTCATTGTCAAAATCCCAGTCAAAAGCAGCTCCGATATCTGTAGTTAAAGAGAATATTTGAGGAGTACCTTGACATTGATCAGCAACAATTGCTAATTGATTAATAGCGGTATCATTTACATTTACTGTAAATCCAAAAGTATCAGATACAGCACAAACATTATCTACATAGATGGCATAATCAGTGGTCTCAGAAGGGCTAGTAGTAAATGAGCCTCCTGAAGATAAACCTGTATAAGTGTTTGTTAAAGAATCTACTTCCATCCAGTAAAAAGTAAAGGTCTGACTAGGGTCTCCACCTGTAACAGGAGAAGGGAATATGGTAGCAGAATCATCTTGACAAATGGTAGCACCGTCAACTGTAAATACTGGTTTAGCTCTCACATAAATTGTTTTAGAAATCATAGGTGAAACACAAGCATTAGCATCTACTACAATTAAATTGTATGAAGTAAGAGATGTTAATGTATCTAATATTGGCCCTTGTCCAGCTTGATTAATCCCACCACTCCAATTGAAAGCGAGGTATGGAGTTGTTCCTCCACTTGCATTTGCAAATAATTGTAAAGCTTCACCATGACAAACTGTATCAGGAGAAATAATTTGAGGAGTAATAGAGTTTGGCTCTGAAATTTGAGCAACACCTGTAGGAGAAGAGCAACCGTTTGCATCTGTAACTATAACAGAGTAAAGAGGAGGAGAACTTGCTAAAGCAGTAGCTGTTTGTGTTGTTTGTGCAGATGGGTCATCCCATAAGTAAGTTAAAGGAAGTGAACCACCAGAACTATAAACAGTTGCAGTTCCATCATTAAACCCATTACAAGTAATAGGAGTTACAATTACAGAATCAATAATAGGCCCTGGTAAGTTTGTTACAACAACATTTTGAAAAACACTACAGTTATTTTTATCACTAACCGTAACGATATAAGTACTTGCAGGTAAATTAATAGCAGTTGCAGTAGTTTGATTGTTAGGGTCATTCCAAGAATAGGTGTATCCTGGAGTACTTGGAGTTGTAATAGTAACAGTAGCTGAACCATTAGCATTAGAACAGGTTGCACCAATGCTTGTCGTACCTATTACTAATTGGTCTGGTTCAAATACAGTATAGGTGCTATCTTTTATACAACCATTATTATCTGTTACTTGAACATTATAAGGCCCTGCTGCTAATCCAGTACCAGTTGCACCAGTACTAACATTAGGAGTCCATACATAAGTGTATCCTAAAGTACCTCCTGCAAAAGTAACATCAACAACTCCATCACTTAATCCATTACAAGTAACACTATCTATGTTAAACCCTGTGATTTCTAATAATGGTGGCTCTGTAATGGTAATAGTATCATTGGCTATACAACCGTTAGAATCAGTTACAATAACGTAATAGTCACCCGCAGCCAAAGTTGAATTTGCAGCTGTAGTAGGTGTTGCGCCAGCAGCAGCTCCAGCTAAAGTATTCCATGAATAAGTGTATGTTCCCCCAGCACCACCAGTTGGTGTAACTGAAGCTGTTCCGTCATTCCCTCCAAAACAGGAGACATTAGTGGATGTATTAATAACAGCAGAAACTCCTGAATTTTCAGCAATAGTAACTGAGGCAGAAGCAATGCAGTTGTTAGAATCAGTAATTGTAACACTGTAAGTTTGCGCATTAAGACCGGTAACGTTGGCTAGTGTATCTCCAGGTAAACCTGTATTCCATAAATAAGTATAAGGGGCGATTCCCCCTGTAACAGCAGATTGTGCACTACCATTTCCTGCTCCATTGCAACTTACATCGGTACTTGTAGGAATTGTAACTGTAGGGCCACCTAAATCGGTAACACTAATGGTAGCAGAATCTACACATCCATTAAAATCAGTAACTATTACCGTATAATTATTTGCAGGAAGGCTGAAGGCTGTACCAGTTGTTTGAGGAGGAAGTGAGTTCCAAGCATAAGTATAAGGGAAGCTACCTCCATTAACAATAATTGAAGCGGAACCGTTGTTATGTCCACAAGTTGAAGAAACAGAGCTTGAGTTTAATATTAACTCATTGGGTTCCCCAATAACTATTCCAGTAACAGTAACTGTACAATTGTTAGAATCAGTAACTGTAACATCATACGTATTGGCAACTAAATTAAAAGCAGTGTCAGTTTGTTGCTGAGCAACATTGGTCCATAAATAAGTATATGGTCCGGTTCCACCAGCAGGCGTAGCAAAAGCACTACCTGTGTTTGCACCAAAGCAATCAGCATCTGTAGGTGTAGCAGTAGAAGTTAGAACTACTGGTTCGGTAATGATAACCGTTACAGTTTCAGAACAACCATTACCGTCTGTAACAGTTACAGTATACGTTCCTGCAATTAAATTATTAGCATTTTGACCTGTAGAAACTGTAGCTCCATTTAGTACCCAGTCGTAAATGTATACACCTGTACCTCCTGAAACATTTAAGTTCGCTGATCCGGTAGCATTTCCAAAACAATCGACATCTATATGTGCTACGCTATCTTCGGTAACCACCAATAAAGCAGGTTGAGTAATTAGAACACTACCATTTGCAATACAACCCATTGAGTCTGTAACTATTACAGAAACAGTAGTGTCGCATAGTCCAAAGATAGAATCCGTAGTTTGAGCACCTGGGTCATCCCATAGGTAAGTAAAAGGTGCTACACCATTGTTTAATGTTGTGATAGCGTCACCATCACAAGCACCAAAGCAAGATATATTATTACCTGTTACATTTACTGTAAATAATAAGGGGTCAGCAAGCACAACAGTAGCGGAATCAAAACACATGTTAGAGTCTACCACTGTTACAGTATAACTTCCAGAAGATAAAGCCGTTGCAGTATCGGTAGTTTGAGGAGGTGCAGTATTCCAACTGTAAGTGTAAGTCCCTCCGGTTCCTCCACTGGCATTTACCCATGCAGAACCATCAGCAAAAGTGAAACAAGATGGGTCTGTTCCTCCTGAAATCAATTGTAATTCTGTTGGTTCAGTAATAGTAACGGCAGAAGATACAATACATCCGTTAGAATCTGTTACAGTAATTGTATAGGTGCCAGCAGTTAAATTAGTAGCTGCGGGTGTAGTTTGTGCTGGTGTTGTATTCCAAGCATAAGTATAAGGGAAAGCACCTCCAGTTATAGAAACCTCTGTGTAACCATCAGATCCTCCAAAACATTGGACAGCATATACACTATCAACTGTTAAAGTTGGTCCACTTAAGTTAGTTATTGTTACAGTATCTGTTACACTACAACCATTAAAATCAGTTGCTGTTCCAAAGTAAGTTCCTGCTGGCAATCCATTTACTAAACCAGTATTTCCAACATTACTAGTTCCATCAGTCCATGAAAAAGTAATAGGTGCTGTACCATTGGCAGTAACAGTTATATTGACACTTCCGTCAGATTGATTACAACTTGCAGGAGTAGCTGTTAAATTAACTACCATTGCTAATGGATCTGCTACAACAGCACTATCTGTAATGTTACAGCCTAAGGAGTCTGTTAGAGTAACAGTGTAAGTTCCTGCACATAAACCAGTTGCAGTTCCTGTAGTTTGTGTATTAGGATCATTCCATAAATAAGTGTAAGGAGCTGTCCCTCCTGCTGCTCCTGCTGCAATGCTTCCAGCACAAGAATCTGGACATAAATTATCAGTAGGAACGAAATTAAATGCTACTGGTGTAGGTTCATTTATAATTACGTTAACAAATGCTTTACATCCGTCTGTATCAGTAACAGTAGCAATATAATTACCCTGTCCAAGCCCTGTAGCAGGGTTTGTAGCTTGCACTGGAGTTGTGTTCCAAGAGTAAGTGTATCCTGGATTTCCTCCAGTAAGTGCAACTGTAGCCGTACCATTTGAGCCCCCATTACAAGAAGGGTCAACGTGAGTTTCAGTACCAGAGAAAACCGGTCCAGCTAAAATTGTAACTGTTCCTGTTTCTGTACAACCATTAGCATCAGAGACTGTAACGGTATAGCTCCCAGGGGCCAATCCAGTAGCCGTATCTGTTGTTTGCGTAGGCGTGGTATTACTCCATGAGTAGGTTATAGGGTTGGTCATTCCTACTGGAACAGCAGCAGCAGTACCATTATTTAGCCCATCACAAGTTTCATTAGTAAAAGTCATGGTTGGAGGAGAAGGTGTAGCTTGAGTTACACACACTACATTTGAATAGAGCACTGTTGGAGGACCTCCAGCGCCACATCCTGTAATTTCAGCTCTGTAACAGGTAGTTGCTGTAATTGCTCCAGGGTTAAAGTTTGGTGTTGTACCTCCAGGAATATTTGTCCATCCACCACCAGCATTTGGAGCTGATTGCCATTGGATTACACCTGTTTGTCCCGTGAGGGTTAGTGCTGGATTTGCATTGGTACAAAATGTTGTTGGTGTAACAGCAGCAGTTCCATTTACAGGAGGATCTGTAACAGTTACAGTAACACATACGTTGTCGGTAAAACCACTACAAGCCTCCACTACATCAACACAATATGTTGTTGTTACGGTAGGACAAACATTTGTAATGCTTTGGCCAACGCCAATTCCATTGTCCCATGTATAGACAGCGGCAAGTCCACACCCTTGAACAACAGTTGCATTTAAATCAATACAATCTCCAACACAAATAACTGTTTGAGAGGCAGCAGCAGAAATAATTAAAGGATCGGTTACACCAGGTGCAACAAAATTTTGAGCGGCACACCAAGGCCCAGCCAAACCGTTATGATTTTCTCGCATACGATATTGATAGGTCATACCAGCACATAAGGAACTATAAGGGATAGTAACCCATGGGTATTGTTGTTGCAAAGCTGCAGGTTTTAACATGTGTGCAGACTGAAAATATGGGTAAGTATTTAATGGCCCATAAAAACCAGGGGCAAAAGGAGCTCCATCAAAAGGGTCATTTAGACACCTTACTTCAACATCTAACCAATATTCATCACATCCATTTGTTGCTGGATCTGAATCTGCAGTAATCTGAATATCATTTGCCCCAACAATTTGCTGACCAATATTTAGTAAAGCAATAGCGTGACAAGCATAACTATTTTGAATGGATGCTAAACATCCAAAGAAAATAAATAGACTAAGTTTTAAAAAATGTTTCATAATACTGGGTACAAATGGTTCTGTAAAAGCATTTTAAATAAGCTTAAATAAATTATTGTACTTAAAATTCAGTATAAAACAAATCTTTTACAAGGTATAGTCGTAAAAATACAACATAAAGTTGCTTTTGCTCGCATATTTAACAACAAATTCTTTTTTGGTTATAATTTTAATCAAAAAAAAGGTAAGTTTATTACTTAAATAAAAATTAGTGGTATGATAAAAAGAGTAGCTTTTAATTTGTTTTTTTTGATTGTGTGTTTTCCTCTTTTTTTAAAAGGGAACACTGATTTTTTTCTAAAAAACAGTGGTCAATTTCTTGATGATAAAGGAGGTTCTACTGAAGAAGTATTGTTTGTTTACAAAGGAGTTGATTACGATGTATATTTTCAGAGAGATAAGATAAGTTATGTTTTAAAAAAGACTGTAATAGAAGCTGTTACCACTGGTTTGAGAAACACTTATGCTGTTGAGGCTTATAGATTTGATTTAGCGTTTTTATCTCATGAAAATGTTCAATTAGAATCAAATCTTCCAATACCAATTAATCATCACTACATTAATTCAAAACTAGGTGAGTTGGTAGTTAAAGATGGTTATAAGGAACTTCTTTATTCAAACCTATACAATGGAATAGATGTGAAATTTTACTTTCAAAGGGGAGAATTAAAATATGATTTTATTGTCCATCCAAATGCTGACTATAAAGACATCCAAATGAAGTATTCTGGTATAGAAAGTATAATTAACCAATCTTCAACAATTACAATAAAAACACCTTTAGGAGATTTTGAAGAAAGCACCCCTGAAATCTATCAAGAAATAGAAAACAAAAAGAAACTCGTTAGAGGGAGTTACCTTTTAGATAAAGATGTGGTTTCTTTTAAATTAGAGAACTACGACATTTCAAAATCATTAATTATTGATCCTTGGGCAACATTTGTTGGAGGTGTTGATATTGAAGAAGCTTATAGTTCTTTCGCTGATAAACAAAACAACACCTATATTTCTGGTTATACGGGTAGTGCTAATTTCCCTACAACAGTTGGGGTGTTGCAAACTATTAAGCAGGGATTGTATGATGCTTTTATAACAAAACTAGATGTTACTGGAAATAGTTTGTGGTCAACGTTTTATGGTGGAACTGGAGATGAAACCGTTTACAGCGTTGTTGTTGATTCAGATGATCATCCATATATTGTTGGGTATACAACAGGAAATGATTTATTGGTAAGTTCTTCTGGAGTGTTTCAATCAGTTAATAATGGGAGTTATGATGTTTTTATTTTAAAATTAAATGGTGCTGGAAATTTTATTTGGGGAACCTATTTCGGAGGGTCTGGAGGAGATTTTGCTTTGGCAGCGGACATTGATAGTGACGATAATATTGTACTTGCAGGATATACTTCGAGTAATGATATGCCAATATTAAATTCTTTTCAAAATACGTTGTCTGGAAGTTTAGATGCTTTTGCGGCAAAATTTGATTCAACAGGAAACCTTTTGTGGACGACTTATTGTGGAGGAGTTAATTCTGAGGATGTTCATGCACTTCATGTTGATGATCAAGATAATGTTATTGTTACTGGAGAAACGTATTCTCCAGATTTTCCTACAAGTGCTGGAGCTTTTCAAAATACAAGTATTGGTAGTGCAGATATTTTTTTGGTAAAGTATGACGCTTTAGGAAACCGTGTTTTTTCAACTTATTTTGGAGGGCTTAATAGAGAAGATGCCAATGGTATAACATCAGATGATTTGAATAATATTTATTTGGTTGGGTATAGTGAGAGTAATGATTTCCCAATATTAGGGAGTGGAATTTATCAAAGCGTTAAGAATTTTGATAAGGATGCTTTTGTTGCGAAGTTCACTCCGTTAGGTGTGCCAATAAAATCAACTTTTATTGGGGGCAGTGCTGAAGATCGTTTTACATCAGCAGCAATAAGTTCTACTAATTCATTACATGTTACAGGTTATACGCGAAGTTTAGATATCCCAATAATTGGCACACCTTATCAGGGATCAAATAATGGTTTGAGCGATGGGTTGTATTATAAGTTAGATACAGCATTAATGCCAGTTTATTCCACTTATATAGGTGGGGTTTCTGCAGATTATGTGCACGATTTGAAAGTTGATGCTAACCAGTTAATTACTTTTGCTGGATTCACATCGAGTGGAGATTTTCCTGTAACAGCTAATGTTTTTCAAGATACAATCGCTGGACAATCTGATGCATTTATTTTTCAAGTTGATAGTGTCTTTAATTTTATAGTAGGACTTCCTGATTTATTTAAACGAAATGATAATGTTCAAGTTTATCCTAATCCTTTTGATGATCAGATTAATCTAAAAATTAATGATTATAACAATCAAAGTCATTACGAAGTATTACTCTACAATGTATTAGGTAAGAAAGTTCTATCAAAAACAATTTTGAAACAGGAATTGAAATTGGATATGGATGAGGATTTGAAACCCGGCAATTACTTTTTAGCCTTGTTAAAAGATAAAGAAGTAATAAGTAGGGTTAAATTAATTAATAAGTAGAACTCTTATTTAACTAAGTGGATCTTTCCTTGTTGACGATGAGAAGTTCCTTCTGCATCATAAGTAATAACTTGCCATAGGTAAATCCCTTCATCTAGAACTTGTCCAGTGTTATTGATTTTACCATTCCATGGTTCGCTTTTGTCTGATGTTTTATAAATGGTTTTACCTGACTTGTTAATGATGATCATTTCAAATTGAACATCCCAACCTAATAAAGCTTTCGGTATAAATGTTTCATTACCTCCATTGTCATTAGGAGTAAAAGCATTAGGTGCATACAAGTCTTGTCCATTTTTAATGACAACTTTTTTACTTAAGACTTGTGAACAGCCAGTAGAAGTATTTTGAACTGTTAATGTTGCAGTATAATCTCCTTTTCTTTTATACATGGTTTTTCCATTAGCAGAAGATGAAACTTCTTTATTTCCATAATTCCATTTGTAAGAATATGCTTTGTTCTTATTGGTAACATTAAATGTAGTGTAAGGATACATTAGTTTATTGTCGTCATGTTTAAGAGACGTCTCAATATAAGAGAAGTTCGTTTGAGGTTTAGCCAATATGTTTACAACATTTTCTTGAACACTTGTAAACTCTTGCCCAGTTCGTCTGTTAATTAAAGTTAAGGATACCGTATACGTGTTGCTATTATTGTATAAGTGAGTTGGATTTGCATCTGTTGAAGTTGCCCCATCTCCAAAATCCCATAGATAAGAAACTGGCTGCTCATTTTCTGAAGCTTCAAAACTCACTTCTTCTCCTAAACATACATTGTTGTTGTATACAATAAACTCAGCATTCACTTTTTGGAAACTGTTAGGTGTTGCTTTTTCAGCAGAAGTAGATTGCTCTATTTCTTTTTTTAGTGTATTTTTTTCAGGAACAATCGTGTTAGTTTCTGGGTTTACTGTAGCCGTATTTTCGTTTTCAATCGAATTTTCTTCCGAAACCGTAATCGAATTTTTACTGTTATTTACTTCTTCTTTTGCAATGTGTGCTTCAGGAGTATTTGCAATGTGTGCTTCAGGAGTATTAATCTCAGCAAGAGAATTATCTTCCGTAGTTAAGGTGTTTTCGTTGTTAGAAAAGATGAAAAAGCTTGATGCTGCAACAATAGCGATAGCAGCAGCACTTCCAAGAATGGTATTCTTGATTTTTGCTGCACGAATAGCATTCAACTTCCCATCCATTTCAGCCCAATGAGCATCATTGAATGGAACTTCAAACTGTTCCGCTTTTTGTTTTATTATTTCTTCAAAATTATCCATGTTTTAATCTGGCTTCTTTTTCTAGTAATATCTTTTTTAAATTTTGTTTTGCCTTTGCAAGGTTTGATTTAGAAGTTCCTTCACTAATGTTAAGTTTTGCAGCAATCTCTTTATGCTGGAACCCTTCAATTACATTAAGGTTAAAAACAGTCTGGTAAGCTGGGCTTAACGACTGTATAGCCTCCATAATAACAGTTTCACCGAACTGACTATAAATTGAGTCAGGACTTTCAACCTTACTATTTTCAAGAATGTAACCTTCATCATCATCTACAAAAAACACATCTTTATGTTTTCTAAAATGATCAATGGCAGTGTTTACCATTATTCTTCTAATCCAACCTTCTAAAGAACCTTTAAAATTGTACTTTTTTAAATTACTGTACACTTTCACAAACCCATCTTGCAATATATCTCTAGCATCTTCGGCATTGTTTGTATACCTATAACATACTCCCATCATTTTACTGTAATACATTTCATACAGTTTTCTTTGGGCCTTTCGATCACCTTTGACACAGCTTTTCACTATGTCATCTAAAATATGCTGATCGTTAGGAGTCATATATTTAAATCTAAAGACGTGGCTTTATAAAATTGGTTGCCTTGTAAGGTAAATTATTAAAGTGAAAGTAGTTATTTCTTTTAGGATTAAACAACAAAAAAGTCGATGAATTTCTTCATCGACTCTATAATTATTTTTTAATGTGTATTCGATTAAAATTTGTATGAGATCCCTACCCCTAGTACTTCTTTGAATTGAGTTCTTGGACCAACTCCATCAATAATTCCATCATTGTTGTTGTCAACAGCAATATCAATATCGTGATCATAAATAAGTTGGGTAGAAAGTGTTGCAGAAATATATTTATTTACTTTCATTGCTATTAATACTTCCCAATTTACATCCACATAAGCAGCTTCTTCATAATTAGAAAAGAGTTCTAATTTAGACTGTAAATTGACATTTTTCATAATGTCTTTTTTAAATAAAGCTCTTAAATAACCCCCATATTCAGATCTGGTTGTTTTTCCAGAAGAAAGCAATGTTCCAAAATCATCATATACAGCAGCATCAACCCCAAATGCTCCTGCATCTGCTAAGGTTTGATCGTTTACTATGGTCATTTTCATTGTAATAGGAGAGATAAAAAATGTAAACACTTCGCTTGGCTTATAATCCAGTCCGATAGCACCTAACACATATCCTGGAGCTAAGAAATTAGATATTTCTGTAGAATCATCTGGGTAATTGTAACCAGCAGTCATTTGTGATTTAAAATTAACCAAACCTGCATAATACCAGTTTTTAAATGCTTTTTGACCATACTTAGATGTGAAGTCAATTTTATCATCGGTTTTCCTGATGTCATCACTGCCTTGTTGCAGTATTCCATAAGACAAGTCTAAAGAGTTGTCCCAAGTAGAGTTTCCTTTTTTAAGATTAGCAAATAAACTTAATATTCCGTTTATTGATAGTGAGTTTTCACCACCAGCAGACCAATTGGTTAAACTAACCTGGGTAAGGTTTAAAGATGCAACACCTCCTGTTTTCCAGCCGTCAAGAGAATCTTTGTTTTGAGTTTTCAACTCTTTTTCTGCATCAGTTGTTTGAGCAGCAATGTTTCCGAATGTTGCAATTAATACAATTGCAAATAAGATCTTTTTCATCTTTAAAAATTATTTAATAACGTTAACATCCATAGTTGGATAAGGGATATTTAATCCTTCTTTTCCGAATGTATTATAGATTTTTTCGTTCATACTGAAATAGACAGTCCAGTAGTCAGCACCTTTAACCCATGCTCTAACAGCAAAATTTACAGAACTATCGCCTAATTCAGAAACGGCAACAAAAGGTTCGTTTCCAGGAGTGTCAAGAATTTTTGGATCTTCTTTCATTAAATTCATCATTACTTCTTTTGCTTTAGTAGTATCATCACCATAAGCAATTCCAAAAGTCCAATCAACTCTTCTGGTTTCTTCAGTTGAGTAATTAGTCATAGATCCATTAGAAAGACCTCCATTTGGAATTATAATTGTTTTGTTGTCAGGAGTTTTTAAAATGGTATTAAAAATTTGAATCTCTGAAACCAATCCGATATGGCCTTGAGCTTCAATAACGTCTCCGTTTTTAAAAGGTTTAAAGATCAATAACATTACACCTCCAGCAAAATTTTGTAATGTTCCAGAAAGCGCCATACCAACAGCTAAACCGGCAGCACCTAGTATTGCAACGAAAGAAGTCATTTCAATACCTAACATTCCTAGAACACTAATAACTAGCATTACTTTTAAGAGTGCGCCAACAATCCCTTTTAAGAATGGTTTTAAAGACTCATCAACTGTTCTTTTATTTAAAATTTTATCAAAACCTTTAACTAGTGCTTTGATAATAATGTTTCCAATAATCCATACGAGAATTGCCCCAATTAATTTTGGTCCATAAGTAAGTACAATTTCGTTTGCTTGTTCTAATATGCTATCTAAATTCATAAGTTATTTTTTTTGCAATAGTAAGCATATTTGCTTGAACCAACTATAAGTAAAGATGTAAAAAATGTCGTGAAATTATTTTAAAGAAAATTTGGTTTTGCCAATGTCTACACCATCAGCATAAACTTCTACGTTATATTCTCCAACAGGAAAATCTTCTGTTTTTACCCAGTCAATTTTTAAACTTTTTTGTTGGTTGTTGTAGTCTATTTGTTGTTTAGAACTGTATAAGCCCCTTACGCCATTAAAATCAAATTTGTTGCTATCGTCAGTTTTTTCTGATAGAACTTTTCCATCAGGGGTTAATATTCTAATATAAACCCATTTTTTACCAGGTACAGTAATATTGTTTTTTAAAACAGTAAATTCCGTTCTTATTTTTCCAATCTTTTTAGCCCTGTCGCTTTCTTTACCAGTATTGTTACTCTTGATTTTTACCCCGTAAGATTTTAATCCACTTGTTTTAAGATAAGAAGCCACAGTAACTAAGTCAGACAACCCTTCATTCTTTTTAGTTAAATCTTTTGTTTTGCTTTTTTCTGAAGTTAATTCCGTTTTAACGACTTTATTTTCTTCTGTTAATCTTCCATTGGCTTGGTTTAAAGAATCTATTTGAACAACATACCCTTTCATAATAGTTCGAAGTGTTTCAGTTTCTTTTCGAAGCTTGTGAATGGTCCAGTTTTTTCCTTTAGCTTGTTTAAGGAGTTCTTCAATTTTTGTTCTTTCCGCCTGTAATTCTTCGCTAAGTTCTTCGTTATTAGCAGACATTTCATCGTATTGAGCAAGCATATTTTCAAGATCACTCTTTACTTGATCTCTCTCCGAAGAAACCGCTGTATAAGCAATATCCCCTTGTTCCAATAACTTTTGTAACTCAAGATTTTGCCATATTAAATAGCCACAAAAACAAAATAAAAGAAGAATTACCGCAATTAATAACTTGTTGGTTGTATTTCCTTTTTTTTCTGGTGTAGAATTTGTTGCTTCGTTATTTTCCATTTTAAACTTATATTTAATGCGTTAAAATTATATTATTTTGATGCGTAGCTTTTGTAGTATCCATAAAGTTATACATATTTATATGTGTATAAGCAAGCTGTATGTTTAACGATTTTTTTAATCTAATATTTCCTAAACTATGTTGTGCATGTAGTAATTCATTGTTAAAAAATGAGGTTACAATATGTACAGGATGTATACTTTCTCTACCTAAAACTAATTTTCATTTAGATGCTGAAAACATAGTAAATAAAGTTTTTTGGGGAAGAGTTCAAATTGAAATGGCAACGTCTTTTTATCTTTTTAGTAAAAAGAGTAGGGTTCAATCTTTATTGCATAATCTTAAATATAAAGGGAATAAAGAAGTAGGAGCTGTTGTTGGGGCGTTGTTAGGGAATGAATTAAAAGATGCAATTTATTTTCAGGGTATTGATGTTGTTGTTCCAGTTCCTTTACACAAAAGAAAATTGAAAAAAAGAGGTTATAATCAGAGTGAGTGGATTGCTAAAGGTGTGGCCGAGTCAATGGATATATCAATAAACACAGAAACATTAATTAGAAAGAAAGATTCTCAAACTCAAACAAAAAAGAAGCGGTATAAAAGGTGGGAAAATGTAGCAGAAATATTTGGGGTTTTAAACAATCATCTTGATGGTAAAAGTGTGTTGCTAATTGATGATGTAGTAACTACAGGGGCAACTATTGAAGCATGTTCTCAGGTATTGATTAATCAAGGTTGTAAAGTGTTTGTTGCAACCATAGCATATGCATAAAGCGAAAGCCTCCATTTGGAGGCTTTCTTTTGCACTAACTAAACAGGAAGGTAATTTGTGGGTAGTAATTATTAACTAAATAATAACAATTCAAAAGTAGATTAAAAAGCATATAGCTTATGTTAAATCTCCGTTAACAGATGTTAAAAAGTGTTAAAGCCTTAATCTTTCTAGGCTTTAAATGTAAATTTGAAAGGTGAAAAAGCAATACATTTATATACTAATAGGAATTATAACTATGGCCTTAATTGGGTTAGTAGTTAGTCAAATTTATTGGATAGATAATGCAGTTACACTTAAAGAAGAAGGGTTTAAACGAAATGTAAGATCTGCTTTATTTTCGGTGAGTAATAGGTTGGATAAAATTGATGCAACTTATAGGATTAAAGCTCATAAGAAGGGACAACAGTTGTTTAATCAGCGGATGAATATGCTTAATAATTCCATGAAAAATGGAATTGATTCTACTACTACATTTGAAAAAGATGGGGTAGTTTATCATGTTAATGAACAACAGTCTGAAGACGGACAGGGCTATCAAAAGTCAATACAGACTGTATCACAAAACGGGCAAGTTGGTTTTCAAATGAATGTTCAAGGTCAGGTTACATTTGTTGGTGATGCATTTCCAAATGAACAGCAATCAATTTTAAATGAAATGCTCGAGGATTTAGCTGGGAGTTCTTATAGAGCGATGAAAGATCGAGTAAATAAAAACGTTATAGATTCGTTATTGAAATTGGAATTATTAAACAGAGGAATCAAAGCAAAGTTTCAATACGGTGTTTTTGATTACGATGGGAAGGAGTTGATTGTTGATTCTGTTTCAAATATCAATAAAATTAGACAGTCTGATTTTTACACTCAGCTTTTCCCAAATGATGTTGTAGAAGTGCCTCATTTTTTAACCATTTATTTTCCCCATCAAAAAGGGTATTTATTGACAACAATGTGGTTAATGCTTTCTACCTCAGTATTGCTATTGATTATTATTGTTTGGGCATTTACTTTTACTATTCAGACTATTTTTAAGCAGAAAAAATTATCAGAGGTTAAAAATGATTTTATAAGCAATATGACTCATGAATTGAAAACACCAATTTCTACAATCTCTTTAGCTTGTGAAGCCCTTTCAGATAGGGACATGTCTGACAATAAAGAAATAAGAGGTAATTATGTAGGAATGATAAGCCAAGAAAATAAACGTTTAGGATTGTTGGTAGAAAGCGTTTTGAAGAGTGCTACTTGGGATAAAGGAGATTTAAAATTAAAGAAAGAAGAGTTTGATTTACATGAGGTAATTAATAATGTTTCAGACAATATCTTAATACAGGTAGAAAGTAAGTCTGGTAAAATAACTAAAGATTTGAGTGCTCAAACCAGTATGGTAATAGCCGATCAAGTTCACTTTACCAATCTGGCAAATAATTTACTGGATAATGCGAATAAGTATTCTCCAGAAACGCCTGATATCAAAATAACTACAGAAAATATAAAAGAGGGAATCATACTAACAGTTTCAGACAAAGGGCAAGGAATTAAAAGAGAAAATCTTACTAAGATTTTTGAGAAATTTTATCGTGTTCCTACCGGAAATGTGCATAATGTAAAAGGGTTTGGACTAGGGTTGAATTATGTAAAAGCAATCGTAGAAAAGCATGGAGGAGAAATAAGTGTTTCTAGTGTTTACGGAAAAGGAACAACTTTTAATATCTATATCCCATTTAATTATACTGATGTAGGTTCAGCCTAAAAACAATAAAAAGAAGAGATATGAGTAAAAACATTAAAATACTTTTAGCGGAAGATGATACTAATTTAGGGAACTTGTTGTGCGATTACTTAAAAGCAAAAGGTTATCATACTGTTTTGGCTTCAAATGGAGAGGAAGCATTTAATATGTTTGCAAAAGGCACCTACAATCTCTGTTTGTTGGATGTAATGATGCCGATAAAAGATGGTTTTACTGTTGCCAGAGAGATTAGAAAAATTAACGATAAAATTCCAATCATCTTTCTTACAGCTAAATCTATGAAAGAAGATACGTTGTCAGGTTTTGAGGCTGGAGCAGATGACTATATAACGAAACCTTTTAGTATGGAAGAGTTGTTGGTTAGAATAAATGCCGTTTTAAGGCGTTCTATAGGAGATAATAAAGAACAAGAGAAAACAAATTTTCAAGTAGGAAAGTATTCTTTTGATTATCAAAAAAGGGCATTGTCTATCAATGAAGAGTCAATTCGATTAACATCTAAGGAAAATGATTTACTCCGTTTGTTGTGTTTGAATGAAGGGAAAGTGTTGGAGAGAACTTATGCTTTGAAAGCTATTTGGGAGGATGATAATTATTTCAATGCAAGAAGTATGGATGTTTATATTGCTAAATTGAGAAAGCATTTAAAACAAGATGATGCGCTTGAGATAATGAATGTGCATGGGCGAGGATTTAGGTTTATGATTCATAAATAACCTTAAAGTTTTCCATATTCAATTTTGCTGTTTATATTTGAACAAACTTTAAAATTATGCTAAAAGATAAAATAGAAACAGCGTTAAACGATCAGATTAGAATAGAGGCTCAGTCATCTCAAATATATTTAGCTATGGCTTCTTGGGCAGAGACAGAAGGATTGGGAGGAACAGCGCAATTTTTATATAAGCACTCGGATGAGGAAAGAATGCATATGTTAAAGTTAGTTCAGTATGTTAATGAAAGAGGAGGAAAAGCATTGGTTCCTCAGTTATCACAACCTGATAGAAGTTATGAGTCTTTAACCAATTTGTTTCAAACTTTACTTAACCATGAAATTATGGTTTCTGGAGAGATTAATAATTTGGTTGAGGTTTGTTTGAATGAAAAGGATTATACTACACATAATTTTATGCAATGGTATGTTGCTGAACAAATTGAAGAAGAAGCTTTAGCAAGAACAATTATGGATAAATTAAACATGATTGGAGAAGATAAAGGAGGTCTTTATTTATTTGATAGAGACATCGAAAGTATATCACTAACAGTGGATAATACAAAGTAGGTTTTCAACAGAAACAAACTATTGTTAATAAGTTGTCTTTCTTAAATGTTAGTTTAACAAGGCATCTTATTAAATTTACCCTGATTTTAATAAGAATTGATCATTTTCGTATGAAGCATTTAATATATATAATAATAGGTCTTTTTGTTCTTTGTTCTACTGCGAACAGTAGTTATGGGCAATTTTGGAAAAAGAAAGGAGGATCAAAAGATGCTTTCGCTGGGAAGTCTAAAAAAGGACCGAATATATATTCTTCAAAAGGACCAAGAACTAAGTCTAGAAGTAAATTGTATGGACATTCTGTATCTAAAAAGAAAATGAGAAAGAAAGCTGGTTCGGGGTTTTCAGCTTCAAAAAGCAGGTACAAGTCAACAGTGAACTCTAAAGCTCCAAAAGGTGGTAAAGGTGCTCCAGGATCTTCAGGAGGGAGAAAGTCTGGTAAAGGAAGAAAGAAAGAGAAGTAAATTTTCTGACATTGTTCCTAACAATTTCAAAATAAAAATATTTTTGTAACTTGCGGTCAAGCACTTTGGCTTGAAATTTGTCATGTAAACAAAAAAGTGAAAAAAATAGCTATCATATTAATTTCATTGTTGATTCTGAATTCAGGGTTTAAGATTGATGTGGATACCAATTCTAAGATGAAGGCTATTTTCATCATGAATTTCACAAAACTTATTGAGTGGCCAGCTTCTTATAGAGAAGGTAATTTTGTTGTTGGGGTGGTTGGAGAATCCCCCTTATACAAAGAGCTTACCAAAATGGCTAAGACAAAGAAGGTTGCAAACCAATCATTAGAGATTCAAAAGTTTTCTTCTGTTCAAGATATTGGAAAGTGTCATATCTTATTTGTGAGTTCTGAAAAGAGTGAAGACCTTTCCTCTGTTGTTAGCAAAGTAAAACCAAACAGTACGTTAATTATTACAGCGAAGCAAGGTCTTGTTGAGAAAGGGGCTGGAATAAATTTTATTGTCAAAAATAATCGTCAAAAATTTGAATTAAATAAACAAAATGTAGAAAAGTATAAGCTTAAAGTAAGCTCTAATTTGGAAGCTTTAGCATTTACTGTAAAATAGATGAATAAGAAGATTTACATATCATTGATTGTTACAATACTGACTAGTTCAGTGTTTGGACAGTTTGTAGGTAAAGATCCTTTATCTATATCTCTATATTATATGCAAAAAACGGAGATAGATAGTGCTAAAAAATATATTGATATAGCCGTAACTGATGATGCATTAAAATCTTCAGCTAAAACATGGTACTACAGAGGTTATATTTATAAAGATTTGTATAAACAAAGAGAGAAGAGTAATAAAGTATCTCCTCTAAGATTGATTTCGATAGAGTCTTTTAAGCATATGTTAACGCTTGATGGCAAAGATGAGTTTAAAGAGAGTACAAATAAAATATTAAAATATGAAGCATCAACATTGTATAATGATGCTGCAAGAATGTTGAAGATAGAGACGCATGAACTAGCGAAAGAAAACTATGAATTATTTAGAAGTACAATGCTTTTAATTGATCCGAATAGTGATTTTGTTGCTAGAGATGTTAAGTTTAAATTGGCATTAGCTTCTATGCTAAATAGGCCTTCTGGGACTTCCCAAGGTTTAGATTCAGCACAAATGGTTCAGGTTAAAAGTTTGTATCTAGAAGTTATTGCTTTAGATGCTAATAATCCTGGGGCCAATTACAACTTGGCAATACTGTATTATAATGAAGCTGCCGATATTATTAATAATATGGACTATGATATGGATATTATGAAATTAAATGAAGTTCAAGATTATTGTATTGAAATTTTCTTAGAAGGATTACCTTATATGAAAAAGGCATATGAATTACAGTACAAACGAAGAGAAACACTTGTAGGTCTTTCCAATATATATTATGGGCTTAATGATATGGAAAAATCCAACCTTTACAAGAAAGAGCTAGAACAGCTAGATTCAGAGTAGTTTTTTGTATTTTTTGTTGAGCCTTTTTTAGGCTAAAACAAAATAAATTCTAGGATCAAGATTCAAAATTTACAAGATAATTTTTACGATTTTAAGAAAAAGAATTGTAGATTCGTATGTTAAGACTATGGCTTTTAGATTTACAATAGGGAAAAAAATAGGAACAGGATTTGGAGTCTTGCTGTTTTTTATTGTAATAGTATTTTGGACTACATACAAAGTTCTTAGTGATAGTACCAATATTAATGATGAGATTACCAATGTAAATAATCCTTCGGCAGCATCATTAGAGGAATTAAAACTACTTACGGTAAAATCTAAGATGCTTATTTTTAATTGGGTTTATATTCAATCTCAATCTGATGACCCTGATAAGAAAAAGTTGAAAAGATTAATAGAACGCGAATATCCTTTTTTAGAAAATAAGGTAAAGTCTTTTGCAGTTCATTGGGAGGAAAAAGATCAAGAAAAAGTTAGTTTAGTTTTCGAGAAATTAGGAGAGTTGTTTGAATTACATCAAGAGGTAATTTTATTGTTGCCTGATTTTGCAAGTTATGAAGATCCTCAGAATAAATTCATGGCTAACTATTTAATAGGTGAGGATGGGGATATTTACATGAAAACGGATGAGATTTTATTTGAATTAAATACTTTAATTCGAAGTCAGAAGTTTCAGACAGGAGAGGTGACGGAGACGATGCAAAAGTCTTTTAGTGATCTAAAATGGTTGACAAGATGGTTGGGAATTGCTTTAGTTATTTTTGGAGTTTTGGTTGCGTTTTACACTACAAGAAGTATTGTTCGCCCTATCCATAAGTTAAAGCAGATCTTACTTATTCTTAGTAAGGGAGTTTTTCCACAACAATCTATCGAAGCAAAAAATGATGAAATTGGAGAAATGACGGGTGCATTAAATCGTGTAATATCTGGGCTAAAGAGTACTAATAACTTTGCTATTTCAGTAGGTGCAGGAGAGTTCGAGACTAAATATGAGCCTTTGAGTGATGAAGATTCGTTGGGGAAAACGCTTATTAAAATGCGTGATGATTTAGCTGCTAATGAGAGAATGCTGGAGCAAAAGGTTATTGAGCGTACTGCGGAGTTAGTTGAGAAACAAAAAGAAGTTGAGGAGCAAAATGAGAAAATCAGTGAATTATATGAGGAAGTAACCGATAGTATTAAATATGCAAAAGGACTTCAAGAAGCTATACTTCCTCCAGATGAGTTTGTGAAAAAATCAATGCCAGATTCATTTGTATTGTATAAGCCAAAAGATATTGTAAGTGGAGATTTTTATTGGATAGAAGAGAAGAATGACAAGGTTTATTTTGCTGCTGTTGATTGTACTGGACACGGAGTTCCTGGGGCTTTCATGAGTATTGTTGGGTATAATGCACTGAATGAAGCATTAAGAACCAATGATAGTCCTGGTGGGATTTTGGATGCATTGAATAAAGGAATTAGTAAAACTTTACATAATAATGCAATGGGTTCTACCACTAAAGATGGAATGGATTTGGCATTATGTAGTTATGATAAAAAAACAAAAATATTAGAATATGCAGGGGCTTATAATCCTTTATATTTAATTAGGGATGGTGGTGTGGAGCAGCTTAAGGCTGATAAAACTGCAATTGGAAGTTATTATGAAGCAGCAGAGGCGAAGTACACGAATCATGTTATTCAACTAAAAGAGAAGGATTATGTATATATTTTTTCTGATGGTTATGCAGATCAGTTTGGAGGGCCTAAAGGGAAGAAGTTTATGTATAAAAGATTTAGAGATTACTTACTTACATTAAATGGAAAGAGTATGCCAGATCAAAAACAGTTTTTGGATGATACTCTTGAGCAGTGGAAGGGACCTTTAGAGCAGATTGATGATATTCTTGTGATCGGAATTCATATTGCATAATTCCATTTTGGTTTACTTAATGCTATTCTTTTCATTATTAGCACATTAACGAACAGGTTAATGACAAAATAAACTTGACTTGTATCTTTAAGATGCTTAAATTTGTCGGCTAACTACTTTATTGATTCGACAAATGAAAAATTTTACGCTAACCCTTGTCTATACACTTGTTGCAACATTTATTTTTGCTCAAGCTCCTCCTCAAAAAGTAAATTATCAAGCAGTAGCTAGAGATTTAGTAGGGACTCCATTAGTGAGTACACCTGTTTCTGTGCAATTTGAAATTTTACAAGGTTCCTCTTCAGGTGCTGCTGTGTATGGAGAAACACATTCAAGTACTACAAATCAATTTGGTTTATTTACTTTGGAAATTGGAGGAGGAACACCAAACAACCCTTTTGTAATCGCAGATTTTGCTAATATTAACTGGGGAGCTAATATTTATTATTTACAAGTTTCAGTAAATGGAGATGTAATGCCTGCTTCACAATTGTTATCTGTTCCTTATGCTTTGCATGCAGGAACGGCTACATCAGGAACAGCAGGTACGAATGGAATTAATTGTTGGGATACGAATGGAAACGGAATCCAAGATTTATCGGAAGATATCAATTCAGATGGTTTTTGGGATGCATTGGATTGTGTAGGTGATTCTGGTTTAGGAATAAGTTGGTTAGGGCCTTTAGCTTCGAATCCTGCTTCACCTAACTCTAATGATGCATATTACAATTCTGTAGATGGGGTCTCTTATATTTATAATGGAACAACATTAGCTTGGGATACTATTGCCGCTGGAGGAAGTAATGGAGGTGATGCTGATTGGGTAATAAATGGGGTAAATATGTCTACAGACCCTGCAGTAACAGGAAATGTTGGAATAGGTACAACTACACCAAATTATAAGTTAACTGTTAATAGTACAGATTCAATAATTACAGCTTTTAATTCAAATAGTCCCAATTTTGGAGCAATTACTGTTTTTAATTCTGTTCCAACAGCTCCTGTGGGTATGATTTTACTTGCAGGTGGTGATACTGGATTGATTGCCGTTGATCCGGTTCAAAAAGTGTTGGCTATAAATAATTCTATTGCAGGAGGTCATGTTGCAATACAAGGAGATAGTTCTGCTGTGTTGTATGGGCAAGTAGTAGGAGCTGTAGGAGATAAAATAATTAATAATGCTGATACTATTTTTTCTATTCCTAAAGCAGGGAATGATATTATTAACGTTAATCAAGGAACTTTTATAACAGACTCATTGTATGTTGTAGGAAACAATGTTGCACAAGCAGGTTATGTATTAACCAATAATGGCTTCGGACAAGCACAATGGCAACCTTCTGCTGGAGGAAGCCTTTGGAATCAAGGAACAGGAGATATATACAATACTTCAGATAGTATAGGGATAGGTGTTGCTAATCCAAGTGCTTTACTACACGTTTCTGGAGGAGGATTAACTCAGCCAATTGCTTTATTCGAAAAAGGAGGATTTCTTTCTGCCAATATTGATATAAATAATACAGCAAGTAATGGATCTGGAATTAATTTTCAGAATGGAGGGACTACTACAAGTAGTATTGTCGCAACAACAAATAACGTATTAACTCTTTCTTCTCCATTTGTAGCTGTTGGTTCAGGAACAACTGGAGGTAAATTACAAGTTGGAACCACATCATCGGTTGGAGTACCTACATTATTACTGCACGAAACTTCCACAGGCTTTTCTAGAATTAAGCATACAAACACTGTTGCAAATAAACATTGGATAACAGAGGCTGGTATAAGTGCTTCAGATGCATCATCTGGATATAGTATTGGTTATGAGAATGGTTCAGGAACAGTATTACCATTTATTGTTTATGGAGACAGTAAGGTTGGTATTAATAACATTGCAGCACCTTTAGCTTCTTTGCATGTTATGGATATTGGTAATCCTAGTAGTAATGGGATTGCATCTGAAGGGTTTAGTCAAGGAGGATCAATTGTAATTGCTAGAAATAATTTTGCAGCACCTAACAGAGGAGCAATTGCAAGTGGAGATGAAATGGGAAGATTAAGTTTTTCTGGTTATGGAGCAAGTGCTTATGGAAATGGGCCACAAATTAAGGCAGTTTCTACAGAAGCTTTTACCAATGCTGCTAATGGAAGTGAGTTAGTTTTTAGTACTGTGGCCAATGGATCTAGTAGTAATGTTGATGCATTAAAAATTACGAATGATGGGACGGTTGAAGTTCTTTCTAACTTACGTGTTTTGCCTGGGGCAGGAACGGCTGGAGATGTATTAACTTCAGATATATCTGGAAATGCAACTTGGGTAACTCCATCTCCTGCAGCAGTTTCTCCATGGACAAGAACTGGAGGAGCTATTCATCAAACAACCTTAACAGACAATGTAGGTATAGGAACTTCTACTCCTCTAGGACTTCTTCATCTTACTAAGGATGGACATGCAGTTATAGGAGTTCAAACCTTTAATAATGTTGCTTCAGATGGTGGGCAAATTTCATTGATAAAAACCAGAGGAACTATGGCTTTACCAACACGAGTAAATAATGGAGATAGATTAGGAAAGGTAGAATTTGTTGGACAGAATGCTTTAGGAACATTAACATCGGCAGCATCTATTTTAGGTGTGGCAGATGAAGATTTTATTAATAGTACAGGTAATGGGGGGCATTTAGAATTTCATACCGCAGATCTAGGCGCTGGAACGAATGAAATTATGAGGATTACAGGTGCTGGAAATGTTGGTATTGGTACAACTAATCCTATCGAATTAGTACACCTTTATAAAACTAATGATACGCCATTTCTTTTAATAGAGTCTGATGGAAGTTATGATTCTAAATTAATTACTGCGAATGGTACATCATCTGCATGGGCAATGGGAATAGACAATAGTATTAGCGACAACTTTAGTATCTCTTATGATACTGATAGAGACCCTTCACTAAGTGCACCATCTTTTGTAATAAATACTTCAGGCAATGTTGGAATAGGAACAACTTCTCCGGGAGCTAAACTGGTAGTTGATAATACCACTGGTGATACTGGAATTGAAAGTACTAGTACTTCTACTGGAACATCAAATGTTGCGGGTAAATTTTCGGCATCTAGCGGAACAAGTACAAATACAGCACTTAATGCTTCTGCGATTGCATCTGGTTCAAGTCTAGCTACTGGTATTTATTCTACAGTTTCTGGTACTACATCTGGTGTAACTTATGGAGTTTATGGTCAAAATAGTTCTTCTAGTACTGGAGCAGTTTATGGAGGTTATTTTCAAACATTAAGTAATACAGGAAGTATTACTTATGGGGTTCGATCAGATGTAACTTCAACATCATCTAATAGTCAGTATGGGCTTGCTACATTCATGAGTTTAACATCGGCTGGAACGAAATATGGGGTATACTCTTCAGTTACTGGAGGAGCAACCAATTGGTCAGGATATTTTCTCTCAGGAGATGTTTATGTTGCTGATAATCTTGCTATCGGAATAACCTCTCCAACAGCGATTACGCATATTAATATGGTAAGTCCAGCAACAACGGCTCTTAAAGTTACAAATGGGAATATTACTTCGAATAATGCAGCAGTTGTACAGTTTGATGCAAATTCTACATTAACAAATGCTTTTAGATTAGAAAGGGATGGACAAATAGGGATAGGAACAGCTTCCCCTGCAGCAAAATTAGATGTTATAGGAAATGTTAAAATTACAGATGGTACCGAAGGTACAGGAAAAGTGCTTGTTTCTGTTGATAATAATGGTACAGCGCAATGGAAAACGAATCGAGTAGCTTTCCATATAGGTGGAGGGAATGGGTCAAATACATCAACTCAAAATTTAGCACAGAGTACGAATGAAAAATTACAATTTCCGAGTTTTTCTCATACTCATAATACTGGAGCATATAGTACAACAAATCATGAATTTCAGGCTCCTGTGGCAGGTGTGTACCATTTTTCAGCAACTGTAACAATAGGTGGACCTACGAATGGACATTTTGATATTGACATTATGCATTCTACTGGAGCTTCTCTTGCTCAATCTGGTGGCTTTATAGGGACAGAACAAATTGCTCAAGCTAGTAGAACTGTATCTACTACTGTTCATTTAAATGCTGGGGAATCCGTTTGGGTAGAATATTATAGCGCATTTGCTGTTGCTTCTTTATTTGGAGAAAGATCATCTTTTAGTGGTTATTTAATTTACGAAGATTAAAAACATGAAAAAAATATTATTTACACTAGTGAGTTTATTAATGTTTACAACACTAATGGCTCAAGTACCTCAAAAAGTAAACTATCAAGCAGTTGCTAGAAATTTATCTGGTAGCCCATTAGTCAATACTCCTGTAACTGTCATATTCAGTGTTTTGCAAGGTTCTGCTTCAGGTACAGCTATATATACTGAAACACATAGTAGTTTAACGACTAACCAATTTGGTTTATTTATTGCAGAAATTGGCGGAGGAACGGCAACATTAGGAACCTTTTCAGGAATAAGTTGGAGTGCAAATATTTATTATTTGCAAGTTACAGTAAATGGAGATGTGATGCCGGCAACTCAGTTGTTATCTGTCCCTTATGCATTGCATGCTGGAACTGCTGCAACTGGAACACCCGGAGCAAATGGAATTGGAATTACTTGGCTAGGAACTCTAGGAACAATACCGGTTAGCCCTAATTTGAATGAGGCATATTATAATTCTAATGATGGGGTTTCATATATATGGGATGGTGCTTCTTGGCAAATATTGGCTCAAGATGGAGTAGGATCAAATTTTGTTGGAGGACCCGGAATTAGCATAACAGGAAATACGATATCAGCAACAGATACATCAATAACAAATGAATTACAGACGATCAGTATCAATGGAACAAATGATACTATCTTTTTAAGCAACGGAGGTTTTGTAAGACTACCAACTGCAACTGGGGATGACTGGGGAACTCAGCTTGTTCAAGTTGATGGAACTACAATTACCGGAGATGGAGATGGATCACCTTTGTCTGGTTTTGACGGACAGTATTCAAGTTTAACTGGAGCACCAACGCTTGTTTCTACTTTTACTAATGATGCAGGATACTTAACAGGATTTACCGAAGTAGATGGAAGTATAACCAACGAAATACAAACGCTTTCATTTGCCTCACCAAACTTATCGATTTCTGGTACAGGAGGAAACACGGTTAATTTAACTGGTTTAGTTCCAACAACGTTTTGGTCTTCTACAAATACAGGGTCTATACATCCAACAACATTAGCAAATAAGCTTGGTGTAGGAACAAATAATCCTCAACAAAATGTTGAGGTACAAGGTACCAATTCAATACTTAGACTTCAAAGTACTCAGACTACTTCTACGGCAAATGCATATATTGAGTTTGGTAATACAAGTGGAAGTGCCTTTAGTAGTAAAGGCTCTATTGGTAATAAAGGAAGTGGAGATCATATAGAGGTTACGGCTTCAACTTTTTTAAGATTTTTAACAGGAGGATCAGAAAGAATGAGGTTATCTCAAACAGGTGCATTAGCTATTGGTACATTTTTACCAGCATCTGAACTTCATGTAAACGGACATATTACAATGGAAGATGGAAATGAACAACCAGGTTACCTTCCTGTTTCTGATGCTAATGGAACAATGACTTGGACAGATCCATCAACAATTACAACAGCAAGTATTTGGACAAAAAATGCAACAGATATATATTTTAACACGGGGAGAGTTGGCGTTGGAACATTAACTCCAGGAGGACTGTTAGAAGTAGAAAATCAATCTTCAGGAATAACATTAGAGATTGATCAAGATAATTCTTCTGGATCAGGAAATATGTTTGGAGTTTATTCAAACTTAGTTAAAACAGCTACTGCTACTGGTGCTATGTATGCAGTTTCTGCATATGCTACAGATAATTCTTCATCCGGATCAGGAATAACGTATGGTGTGAGATCTCAAGTTCTAGGAACCAATGCTAGTACTAAATATGGAATTTATTCTGATGTTACAGGAGCAGGAACTTTATGGGCAGGATATTTTGCTAGTGGGGATGTGTATGTTAAAGACCAAGTAGGGATTGGAACAACTTCGCCTTCCCTGCCATTAGAAGTTGCTCAACCAAATGCAAAGGAAGTACCAAAAGTAGGGTCTACTGCAGATGGTCTTGTAAGGTTATCGGCAGGAGATTCTCCTCTAGTAATGGATATGGGTATTGCTGATGATACTTATTCTGGAGCATGGATTCAATCTCATTATTCTACAAATATGGCAACACAGACTTCTCTTCTATTGAATCCAAATGGAGGCGATGTTGGTATAGGCTCAACATCACCATCTGAAAAATTAGATGTTGAAGGAAGTGTTCAAGTTGATGGAGATTATACTTATGAGTCTGTTAAAACACATTATTTAACTATGGGAGAAACAGATTTTAGGCGTGCAAATACTGCTGATGGAGCAATTTATAGTTCTTTTGGAAATGGAGGTGTAGGAATTATAAATTCAGGAGGAGTAAATGCTTTAGTTGCACCAGTTTATCTTCCAAATGGAGCTGTGGTTACAAGTGTTGATGTTTATTATGTAGATAATTCAGCAGCAAGTATGACATTTTATCTTCAAAGAAGACAATTAACAGGTACTTTATCAAATGTTTCATCTGCAGTTTCTTTAGGAAACCAAACAACGGTAGAAACTATTTCTATGGGAGGAACAACTATTGACAATGCGAATAACAGTTATGGTATTAGGGTTTATTCAACAGGTTGGGCGTCTGGAGGAACTAAGACAATGGAAATAAAAACAATACAAATAACTTACACAGTTACTAAAGCAGATTAAATAAATAGATTTAACATAGAAATCATATAGAACTTTATGAAAATTTAAAATTTTAAGAAATGAAACAACTAACCTTTATATCAATACTACTGTTGTTTATTTGCAATACAGCATTTGGGCAAGTAACAATAGGAAGGCAGGTAATAGGGAGTACAGGTAGTTTTGCTACAGGAACAAGTATGACTTTATCTTCAACTGTTGGTGAGGCAGTAATTCATACCTTATCTTCTGGAAATATTTTAATAACTCAAGGATTTCAGCAGCCAACTGTTACTTCTTCAGCTTCAGGAATAATAACTTATACTTATGAGCAAGAATCATGTATAGGGGCAAAAAATGGCGCTTTTATTAGTGTTGATAGCGTTGTAGGTTGCTTGGCTCCATATGCTATTACGAGTGTTAAATCTATTTTAGACACCTCTTTATTGCTATCAGATATTAGTTTAGGTGCAGGAGATTATATTGTTACGGTGGTTGGTGTTAATGGATGTATTGTTTCAGACACATTAAATATTGATTTAAAAAGTAATGAAGATTGCTCATTGAAATTTTATAGTGGAATTACCCCTAATGGAGATGGTATAAATGATGTATGGATAATTGATGAGATAGAACAATTTCCAGACAATACGGTGCAAATATTTAATCGTTGGGGTAATGAAGTTTGGGTTGGACAAAATTATGACAACACTACTGTAGTTTGGGATGGATTAAATAAAACTGGGACAGAAATGGCTACTGCTACTTATTTTTATGTAGTTGTTGTAGATGGTGTAACATATAACGGTTGGGTAGAATTAACAAGATAAAAGATTGAACAGGGAATGTTTAAATGATAGATTTATGAAAAGAATACTGTTAATATTAATGTTGTGTCTTATTGGGGTGCAAGGGTTTTCTCAACAAGACCCCCAGTATAGTCTGTACATGTTTAATCCGTTAGGAGTGAACCCAGCTTATGCCGGTAGTAGAGAAGTATTGAATGCAACATTAATTCACCGTAGTCAGTGGATAGGACTTGATGGAGCTCCAGAAACACAAATCTTATCGATGAATACACCATTAAAAAATAAAAAAATGGGGTTAGGTCTTCAAATCGTTAATGATAAAATAGGGGCACATACCAATCAAACACTTAAAGCAACATATGCATATCGCTTAAAATTAGGAAGGGGAAAATTAGCTTTTGGATTAAGTGGTGGCGTAATGAGCTACAATTATGACTGGGCAAAAGTTGAGTATAAAGAATCTGATGATGCTGTACCAACAACCTCTGCAGAAAGTTTTATGATTCCTTCAGTAGATTTTGGTATTTATTACAATACTAGAACATTATATTTAGGTGTTGCTGCAGAACATATAAATCAAGCAAGTTTTGATGTTGCAGGAGGAGCTAGTACAACAAATGCAGGGGCTTCTTCTTCAAGCTCAAAAAAAGATATTAATATTGCGGCAACTTTTGGTAAAGCATTTATTGTTAGTGATAAAATAGTAGTTAAAACTTCTACACTTACAAGATTAACTAGGGGTGGTGGATCAATTGATTTAAATGGAAGTATTTTAATAAACAATAAAATTTTGTTCGGATTATCTATACGACAAAATGCAATAATTGTAATGACAGAAATTAATTTAACTAAAAATTTAAAAATGGGGGTGGCATATGATATAGATGCTAGTGATGTTGCAAGCTCTTCTTCAGGGTCATTAGAATTGTTTTTAGGATATGATTTAGGTTTATTTAAATCAAAAATGGTTTCACCGAGATATTTTTAATTTAAGAATGATACAAAAAAGAATAGTTAGGATCAGCTTGGTATTATTAATTCTGCTTGGATTTGGTAATGTTTCTTTTGGACAATTAAAAAAAGCCAATAGCTACTTTAATGAAGGCTTATATAGTGATGCTATATCTTATTACGAAAAAGTTTTAAAGAAAGATAGCCTGAGTAAAGAGGCTACTCAAAATATTGCATTTTCCTACCGCAAGTTAAAAGACTATACAAATGCAGAAACCTTTTATTCTAAAGCAACAAAAATTAACCCAGAGGAAAGCGATAACTACCTTTATTATGGGCAGTCGTTAAAAAATAATAACAAAGTAAGTGAAGCAAAAATTCAGTTTCAAAAATTTGTAGAAAAAAACCCAAATAGTTTTATAGGTAAATTGATGGTTCAATCTTGTGGAGACATTGCCAATTGGGATGTGGAAGAGAAAGCGTTTGAAGTTTCTTCTGTTGAAAATATCAATACTAAAAATGCAGATTTCTGTCCGTTGGTTTATAAAGATGGAATTGTATTTGTATCAGAAAGAGGTATAGATTTGGTTAATGACAACCAGTATGGTATGTCTAACAAACCTTATTTATCTATATTTTATGCCAAGAAAGAAAAAGGATATAAAAAGGCAAAACATTTTTCGACTCAATTAAACTCGCTTTATCATGATGGCCCAATATCTATTTCATCAGATCAAAAAACAATTTATTTTTCTAGAGTAGATAAAAAGGAACAGGGTAAAAACTACACCAATAGATTAAAAATATTTATAGCACAATTAGAAGGGAAAAAATGGAAAAACATTACCCCATTTCCACATAATGATCCTAATTACTCAGTGGCTCACCCTTGGATTTCTGAAGACGGGAAACAATTGTTTTTTGCATCTGATATGCCAGGAGGTTTTGGAGGTATGGACATCTATGTATCTAAAAAAGAAGGAGAGAGTTGGAGTAAGCCAGTTAATTTAGGGAAAGGAGTAAACACTTCAGAAAATGAAGTATTCCCTTATTTTAGAAAAGGAACGTTGTACTTTTCTTCAGAAGGACATTCAGGTTATGGAGGGTTAGATTTCTATACAGCTATAGAAGAAGATAAATGGAAAGAAGCTACAAATTTAAAATCACCGTTAAACTCTCCAAAAGATGATTTTGGGATCTTTTATAAAGATGATGAGAATGGATATTTTTCATCAGATAGGGATGGTGGTATGGGAGGAGATGATATCTATAGTTTTAAATGGCATACATTAAAACCTCAAACAGAAATTTCTGGGCTATTAGAGTATGAAAAATTAGCTTCTACAGGAACAACAATTAATTTATTGGATGAAGATGATAATGTAATTAAATCTACAATTACCGATGAATTAGGTAAGTTTAAGTTTGATAAGTTAGATCTTGATCAGAACTATTTATTAGCTATTGATGCAGATGATGATAGTTTTTTAGAAGGAGCAACAATGTATATAACAAATTCCAATGGCGAGAAAGTTTTAATTGCAAATAAACTATCTAAAGGGAGATTTACTTTTCAAGCTTTACCTTATGATTATTATGATGACTTAGAACTGTTGGTGGAAGAAGACGAAAGTCTATTTACTGTTAGTGTATTTGGACAAGTCTATCAAAAACTACCAGGAGATTATTCTGATGGAATGGAAATTTGGGTGGTAGACGATGAGGGGAATGTAATTCAAAAATCGAAATCAGATAAGAATGGAAAATTTAAGTTTGATAAACTTTCGCCAAATGATGAATACCTTTTTATGCTAGCAGAAGAAGATGGATCTTTAAATATGATTGTTTTGGATGAAAACGGTAAAGTTGTAGAATCTGCTAAACGATTAGTTGATGGAAAGTATCGTTATGTTCGATTAGATGCTGATCAAAATGTTATTACATTGATTAATGAAGTTGATGATGTTATTAAGATTGCTGAGAATGAAAACTTTATTATTTCTAAGGTTTTATATGATTTTGCTTCCGATGAGATTAATGAAGCTGCTGCATTAGAATTAGATAAATTAGTAACTATTCTTCAAAAGAATCCGCAAATAGGTGTTGAGTTGAGTTCACATACTGACTCAAAAGGAACTGACGTTAGAAATATGCAACTTTCTCAAAAAAGAGCTGACGCAGCAGTAGCATATGTAGCTTCTAAAGGAGTGTCAGCAGATAGAATTATTGCTAAAGGTTATGGGGAAACAATACCTGTTGCACCTAATGAGATTAATGGTAAAGATAACCCTGAAGGAAGAGCAAAAAATAGACGTACAGAATTTAAGGTTATTAAATTAAAATAAAGACTTGAAGCAACTAATCACTTTTCTTTTAATCGTATTTATTTCAACTACGAGTATTGCTCAGCAGAGTAGTATCAAATTCGCCCATTTAGGGATTAAAGATGGCCTATCTCAAAGTGGTATAAGTAGTATAGAGCAGACTAGTGATGGCTTATTGTGGTTTGGAACACAGGATGGATTAAATGTCTATAATGGATATGAATTTACTGTTTACTCACATGATTTATTGAATAAGTCATCAATATCAAGTAGTTATATACATGTTATATTAGAAGAGAACGATAGTTTAATATGGTTAGGAACAGAGAATGGATTAAATTTATTTAGTGCAGCTAAACAAAAATTCATTAACATATTTAACATTCCTGAGTATAAAAAAAGTAAAATAGATGTATGGGCTCTAGCAAAAGATTCTACTAATAATTTATGGGTAGGAACAGATAAAAACCTTTTTAGGGTGAATACACAAACGCTCGAGATTGAAAAAATTTACTTACAGCTAAGTACCCAAAACAATAAGGTAAATATTAGGAAGCTTTTACTCACTAAACAAAATGAAATTCTTATAGCAACTGAAGGCAATGGTTTGTTGTTGTATGATATTGAAACTGAGCAAACCAGACAGTTTTATAGGGGGAATACGCTACTAAAAAGCGATATAGTTTGGGATATACATGAAGACTCAGGAGGTAGAATAGTAATTGCTACAAATAAAGGAGTTAATTTTTTTGACCCTATAAAAAAGAAATTAATTACCACCAAAGTTATTGATGACATTATAGGTAGTGATATCATTAAAACCATATTTGAAGATAAATCCGGAATAATATGGATAGGTACAGAAAATAATGGTGTTTATCGATTAAAGTCATTGTCAAATATCGATCATTATATTTATGATGCCAATAGAAGCTCAAGCTTAAATAGTAATAAAGTAAATATTATTTATGAAGATGATTATGGTATTATTTGGATAGGTACCCAGGCAGGTCTTAATAAGTTTGATAGAAAAAAACAATATTTTAAACACCATCAACATTGGCCCAACAAAGAAAAGACCATTAATAGTAATATGATTTGGTCGTTGTTCCAAAATGATAATGATGGAAATTTATTTGTAGGAACTGATGCAGGGGTAAATATTTTTGATGGGAAAACAGGGAATGTATCTGTCCTTTTACCCAATTTCTCTTTTACTAGTAAGAAAAAAGGATTTGGAATATATTCAATTTTCAAAGATCATAAAGAGGTTGTTTATATTGGTTCAGATGCAGGTGTATTTTACTACGAGAATGGTAAAATGGTGCACATTGATGATCGATTAAATGATAATAATTCAGGAAGAACTTATGTAATATCAGAAGATGCACAAAAAAGATTATGGCTTGGAACAAAGGAAGGGCTTGTTATTTTGGATGCGGATAGAAAATCGTTTAAAAAACTTACAGTTAATGACGGTTTGCCAAGTGATGAGATAAGGGCGTTGTTTTCTGATAAAAAAGGGACTCTATGGATAGGTACAGATGGCGGAGGTTTATGTAAATTGATAGAAAGAAACGATAGTTTAACGTTTAAAATTTATCAAAATGATCAAGATAAATTAAATACTATAAGTAATAATACAGTCTTATCTATTTATCAAGATAGTGATGGATTTTTATGGATAGGAACTTTTGGAGGAGGTCTTAATAAATTTGACATAGAAACTGAAAAATTTACAGCCTTTACTGAAAAAGATGGATTGTCTAATAATGTGATTTATGGGGTTCTTTCTGATAAAGAGAATATGTTATGGTTGAGTACCAATAAGGGAATTTCTTCTTTTGATATTAAAACACACCAGGTTAAGAATTTTGATGAGACAGATGGCTTACAAAGTAATGAGTTTAACAATGGGGCCTATTTTAAAAGTGAATCTGGTCAAATGTTTTTTGGAGGGATAAACGGGTTCAATTCGTTTTACCCAGAAGATATTACGATTAATACAATTAAAGCAAGACCACTAATTACTCAATTTTATTTATTTAATAAAACGGTTAAATCAGGGCCGAATGAGATTTTAAAAGAGCATATCTCTGAAGTGGATGAGATTGTATTAAAGTATAGAGAAAATGTTATCTCATTTGAATTTGCATCACTCCATTATTCTTATCCTTTAAAAAATAAACACAAGTATAAATTAGAAAACTTTGATGAAGAATGGGTAGATATAGGAAATAATAGAAGAGCCAACTATACGAATTTAGATCCGGGAGAATATGTTTTTAAAGTTAAAGTAGCCAATAGTGATGGTGTATGGAGTGAAGAAACCGCAGAAGTAAGAGTTGTTGTTGAACCACCTTTTTGGAGAACGTTATGGTTCATTATTATTTTTTACATTTTAATTCCATTGCTTCTAATTTATGGAATAGTTAAGTATAGAATTAACCAAGTAAAAGGTCAAAAAGAACTATTAGAAGTTCAGGTATATCAAAGAACTAAAGAAGTTATTAAGCAAAAGGAATTACTAGAGGTAGAGAAAGAGAAAGCAGAAACTTTATTGTTAAACATTTTACCTGCTGAAACTGCTGAAGAATTAAAAGCTAAAGGGAAAGCTACAGCTCGTAAATATAGAATGACTTCTATAATGTTTACTGATTTTAAGAGTTTTACTAAAATTGCTGAAGAGATAAAACCAGAAGACCTTGTAGCTGAATTGGATAATTATTTTAGAAAGTTTGATGAAATAATTGAGAAGTATGATGTAGAAAAGATTAAGACTATTGGAGATGCATATATGTGTGCAGGAGGAATTCCTATTCGAAATAAAAGTAATCCTATAGATGTTGTTTTAGCTGGGTTAGAAATTCAGCGCTTTATGAAAGTTTACAATAAAAGTAAAACTGAAAGTGGAGAAAAAGGCTGGGGATTAAGAATAGGTATCCATACAGGTTCGGTAGTTGCTGGAGTTATAGGGAGTAAACGATTTGCTTATGATATTTGGGGAGATAGTGTGAATATTGCAAGTAGAATGGAGGCTGCTAGTGGAGTTGGAAAAGTTAATGTTTCAGGAGTAACTTATGAGTTGGTAAAAGAGTTTTTTACTTGTGAGTATCGAGGGGAAATAAGGGCAAAGAACAAAGGAAAAATAGACATGTACTTTGTTCATTCTATTAAACCAGAATTATCTGTTGACGGAAAAGGAATTGAACCAAATGAATTGTTCCAGAAGTATGTAGATCTTCATATTTATAGTAGCATTAACTATCGTAAGGCAGAAAAATATATTGTAGAGAAGTTAAGAAAAGAGTTGCCAGAGAACCTTTATTATCATGATTTAAGACATACAACAGACGTTTGTGCCGCAGTAGAAAGGTTGGCATTAATGGAAGGAGTAGAAGGAGATGATATATTCTTGTTAAAAACAGCTGCATTGTATCATGATGCGGGGTTCGTTCATCAATATGCAAATAATGAAGATATTGGAGCAGAAATGGCTAAAGATGTATTACCAAGGTTTGGTTATACGCAAGAACAAATAGATAAAATTGGTCGTTTAATTCGTGCAACCAAAGTTCCTCAAAAGCCGAAAACACATTTACAACAAATTATTTGTGATGCCGATTTAGATTACTTAGGCGGAGATGAGTTCCACATTATTGCGAATAACTTAAAACGTGAATTGATGGAAAGAGATGTTCTATCTTCTGATAAACAATGGGATGAGTTACAAGTTAAGTTTTTAGAAGCACACACTTACTTTACCAAAACCGCAATAGAGCTAAGGAGAAATAATAAATTAGCTCGATTGGATGAGGTTAAAGAAAGGCTAAAGACCTATGAATAGTGATTTCGTTTTTAGTATTTAAAAGCTCCAATCGTGTAGATCTAACTCTGCTAAGCAATTGGTAAGTAGATCTATACTATCTCTAACATCTTGTTTGTGTGCCATTTCAATAGACTGGTGTATGTGCCTTGTTGGTATAGAAATGGCTCCAGCAATAGATCCTCCAGGAGTCATTCTTTGTATTCCTGAAGTATCTGTTCCGCCAGCAGTTAAAATTTCTTTTTGGTTTTTAATGTTGTATTTATTAGCAGTGTTTTCCATGTATTTTACCATGCGATAATCACATATAGTTCCACTATCCATAATCTTTATTGCAGTCCCTTCTCCTAATTTGGTAACCATTTCTTCTGGTTTTGCTCCTGGAACATCAAAAGCAATGGTAGTGTCTAAACCAAATCCAAAATCTGGATTTACTTCTAAAGCAGCAACATTAGCTCCTCTAATTCCTACTTCTTCTTGCACGGTAAACACACCATAAACATCATAAGGAACTTCTTTGTCTTTTAAAGCTCTTAAAGATTCTATTAAGATAAATACAGCTAATCTATTATCTAAAGACTTACAGTTTACACAATCCCCCATTTCGATTAAACCTCTATCTCTGGTAACGGGATCACCAACAGTAACTATTTTTTCAACAGCTTCTTTACTCATTCCTAAATCAATAAAGTAGTCAGTAGATTTTGGCACTTTTGCACGTTCCTCAGGGCTCATTACATGAATGGGTTTAGAGCCCATTACACCAATAACATCTTCCTTTCCATGTATTATTACACGTTGCGCAGTATGTGTTTTAGGATCAAACCCTCCTAAGGTATGAAACCTTACAAACCCGTTGTCATCAATATGAGTCACAATAAAACCAATCTCATCCATGTGAGCACCAACCATAACGCGTTTTTGCGCTTTACCTTTTTTAATGGCATAAACATTACCCATGTTGTCGATTTTAACATCATCAACTAAAGGAGTAACTTCTCTTATTACTATTTCTCTTACACGCTGTTCATGTCCAGGGGCCCCAGCTACTTCAGCAATTTCTTTTAATAAGTTTACGTTTATTGGCATTTTTGGTAATATTTTATATTTAATCTATATAACTTAATTTCATCATGTTGGATTGTCCTTTTTCGGCAATCGGCATACTTGCAATGTTTATTAGCAAGTCATCTTTATTAACTGCACCATCTTTTTTAAGAATGTATTTAATGTCTGCGATGGTATGGTCAGTACTTACAAATTTGTTGTATAAGAATACTTCTACTCCCCAAACCAAACTAAGCATGTTAAGAATAGTTTCATTCCCGGTAAAAACAAAGATGCCTGCTTTTGGTCTAAAACTGGCAATTTTGAAAGCTGTATATCCAGAAAAAGTCATGGTAACAATTCCTTTTGCATTAACTCTTTGAGCTAATCTACATGAGTTGAAACAGATTGAATTGGTAATGTATCGATCTATAATGGTTTCGTTTGGCGGGTATTCATAATGGTATAAACTTTCATCAGTTTCTACATCAGAAATAATTTTAGCCATCGCATCAATTACTTCAACAGGATAATTCCCTACAGAAGTTTCACCACTTAACATAACTGCGTCTGCACCATCCATAACAGCATTAGCAACATCATTTACTTCAGCTCTAGAAGGAGTAATGTTGTCAATCATACTTTCCATCATTTGAGTAGCAATGATGACAGGTTTAGAAGCCTTCATAGATTTTTTTACAATCATTTTTTGAGCCAATGGAACTTCCTGAAAAGGAATTTCTACACCTAAATCTCCTCGAGCAACCATAATTGCATCAGTAGCATCAATGATTTTGTCAATCTCCTTTATAGCTTCTGGTTTTTCAATTTTAGCAATAACTTTTGCATTGCTATTGTTTTTTGCTATGATTTCTTTTAAGGAAACAATGTCTTCAGCATTCCTTACAAAAGATAGCCCTATCCAGGCAATATTCATTTGTAAAGCAAATTCTAAATCAATAAGATCTTTTGGTGTTAAACAAGGTAAGGAAATTTTAGTGTTAGGGAGATTTACTCCTTTGTTGGAAGATAAAATTCCACCGTGTCTAACAATAGCAACAACTTCATCTTTATTGTTGGTACTTTTTATTTCTAGTTTTAGTTTTCCATCATCTAATAAAATAAATTCTCCAGCAGCAACATCTTTCGGAAAGTTTTGATAGCTGATGTAAACTTTAGAGGCATCTCCAATACATTCTTCAGAAGTAATAATGATTTCGTTACCATTTATTAGTTCAGCAGCGTTGTCTTTAATTTTTCCAACTCTAATTTTAGGGCCTTGTAAATCTGCTAAAATTGCAGTAAAAAGACCTTGCTCTTTATTGATTTCTCTAATATTGTCTACTACCTTTTTATGATCTTCATGGGAACCGTGAGAAAAATTTATTCTACAAACATTAACACCGGTGTTAATGATTTTAGTTAGCATCTCTTTAGATTCAGTAGCAGGGCCAATGGTAGCTACTATTTTTGTTTTTCTGTTCATTAAAACAATAGGTTTTGTTTTGATTTAAGTTGATTAGGATCAACATTAAAAGAAGTTAATACCAAAGATAGGGAGTTTATTTTAGCAATACAGTCTTTTGTATGATTATCAGAAATATTTCCTTTAATCATTAAAAAAAAGTCCATTGATTTTTGCTCCGGAATAATATGTCCGCTGTTTCCTCGGTTAGAGATAAGGTAATATTCTAAATAATTTGTTTCATCAATAAATTCGTAGAATGAGAAGGAACTAACAGTATCTTTTTTACTAATTTCTAAATCAGCTGTTCTTACCATGTCTATTGAAAGTTGCTTGTTGAGCTCCCAACACAATCGATAATCTTTAGAGTGACAGCTAATTCCTATAAGGGAAAACTCATAATCCTCTTCAAATGTTAATACTAATTTAGACATAATAGGTAAAGATATAAAGAACTGTCTTTAAAAGAAAGTTAATTGGAATCATAATATTTTAATGATTAATTGGAATTAAAAATACGCTGCTAATGGGCCTAGTACTTGGTATAGAATATAGTTTTCTATGAAAATAGTAGTAATTTAGCTTACTATGAAGAAGTATTTTTCTTTCTTGTTATTCTTGCTAATTAGTTTGGGTTCTTTTGCCCAATGCCCGTTGAGTGTTAGTATTACAAGCGTACCTGATGTTTCTACAACCCCTGTCTGTAAAGGTGATCCTGTAGTATTAACAGCTGTTCAATCGCCAGCAGCCGTAACACCGGTTTATTATTGGATTGTTGATGGAGATACTATTTTGGGAACCGATTCTACATTCAGTGTTTTTGCAAACAATCAAACTGTAAGTGTAATTATGTCTACAAGTACAGGTTGTGCACCTGATTCAGATTCTGCTGTTTCAATTCCAATAACTATTCAAACGGTAATAATTCAAGAATCCGTAACTCAATCTAATTATGATTGTAATCTTGATGTTGGCGATGTTCAGATTACTCAAAATGGGGGCACTGATCCTGTTAATTATGATTTACAGGGAGTAGGTACAAATACTACAGGAACTTTTAACGGAGTTCCTGCTGGCACCTATATCCTTTTTATGACAGATGCTGCTGGCTGTATGGATACTGGAGAAGTTGTGGTGACTCCTATGCAAAATGTTGAATCTTCACCTGTATTGATAGGGCCAGAGTGTAATGAAACAACTGCAGACATCTCTGTTTCTACCACAGGGGATTATCCTCCGTTTAATTATGAATTAGTTGGTGTTGGAACAGGGAGCTCATATTCAGACGTTCCTCAAGGAAGTTATACGCTTTATACAACAGATAACAATGGGTGTATGGATACTAACGAAGTTGTTATTGTTCCTTTTGACTGCCCTGATCCAGTACCAACTGAAATGATTACACCAAATGATGATGGACAAAATGATATGTGGCAGATAAGCAATATACGGTATTATCCAGATAACGAAGTCTTTATTTTTGACCGATGGGGTCAGCGTGTTTATCATAAGAAAGAGTATGACAATTTAGACGGCTGGAAAGCCAAGTATGTTGGAGTTGACATGCCAGTTTCTACTTATTATTATATATTAAAAATAAGACTCGAACAACGTGATGATTTAGTTTTTAAAGGGGCAATATCGGTGTTTAGATAAGTGAAAAAGTTAATGGTCATATTCGTTCTATTGGTATCAGTTTGTGCTGAAGCACAACAGTCTGCCCAATATTCTCAGTATACCTTTAATAATTTCGGCTTTAACCCTGCTTTTGCTGGAACTGTAAAGTGTGTTGACTTTAGAGCAGGATATAGAATGCAGTGGGTTGGTTTTGAAGGAGCGCCTAGAACAACATTTGCAAGTTTGCAAATGGCACTTAAAAAAAAGAAGTACAGAACTAGTGGAAAACAAGCTGTAGGGATTTATCTTGAACAAGATGAGGTTCACATGACCACCAGAACCTTTATGAAATTGGCATATACTTACCATACAAAAGTGTCACCTAAATATACGATGGGGTTAGGAGTATTTGCAGGAATACAACAATATACGACAAATGACTTTGGAGGAGAAAACAGTGCTGATCCTGTTTTAGCTGCTGCCGCAGGATCTCAGCTTCATTACCCAGATATTATGCCTGGAATATTATTTTATAGCAATAAAACGTATTGGAGCTTTTCAATTAATCAACTGTTTTTTAAAAATTTAAAATCAGGAGTTGATCAAACTCAAGTAAATCAGTATTATTTTGGAGGAGGAAACAAATCCCTTCATGGAAATTGGACTGTATTTAAATCGTTTCTATTGAAGTGGAATGTTATGGGGCCACCAGCAATAGATTTAAATCTTGCATGGGTATTTAGACAAAGTTTTACAATGGGATTGGGATACCGTCTTGGAGAAGCTGCAAATGCTCAAGTTAAATTTAATCTGGGAGCAGTAAAAATCGGATATGCATTTGATTTCCCTTTAAATAAAATTTATGGCAATTATGGCCATGAGATTATGGTAGGGTTTAATAAGTGTGGCAACGGTGGTGCTGGTAGTGGGGGAGGAATGAAGCCTCATGTCTGTCCTGCTTACAATTAAGCTTTTGTTAGTTGTGTGGCAATATCTTCATAGCCGTAACTAATCAACTTGTTATTCAAGACTAAAGCCGGAAAAATCATTAAAGAAAAAGGCAATTGGTATTCGTCCATGTCAGTATTCGTGGTGAGGATATTTATTTGGTTAGACTTTATAAAAGCTAAAATCTTATCACAATCACTGCAACCAGAACTGACAAATAATTGATATGCGTTAATGTTTGGTATCATTTTAAATTGTCAATATCTCGTATTAAAAATTGATTTCGTTCTAGGTGAATTAAATTTTGTTCTTTTAATTCGTTTAAGACTGTTGTAACCGTTTGTCTGGATGTAGCAGTTAAGTTGGCCATATCCATATGTGTTAAATTGTGCTTTACTAAAACCTCTTTTCCAATTTCTTTTCCTTTTTCTCTCCCTAACTCAATAATGAAATCTATAATTCTTGTTCTAGCATCTTTAAAGACTAAAGATTCAAACCTTCGTTCAATTTTTTGAAGCCTAAAACCGATTAGTTTTGTGACTTTGATACCAATTAAAGGGTTTGTTTCAATCATTTTTTCCATTTCACTTATACCTAGAGAACACACTATAAGATTGTTGTCTAATGCAATAGCAAAATCGTTTCTTTTTTCTTGACCAACTAAACTTAGTTCTCCGAACACTTCTCCAGGATTTAAAATGGCTTTAATAATTTCCTTTCCACTATCAGAGTAAGAACCAATTTTAACACGGCCTTTTTTTAAGAAAAAGATAGAAGAAGAAGGGTCTTCAGGAAAATAGATGTACTCATCTTTTTTCATCTTATTGTGTTTCACCTTTGTGCTCATCTTTACCAATTCAAAAGCCGAAAGCGTTTTAAAAAGGTTGAAATTTTCTAGATGCCAAAGTTTGGTTTCCGTAGCCATAGTTCTTGTTTATTGATCCCCGCTAAGGTAATCAATCAATTCAAAATAAAAGAAAAGTTAGAAGTTATAATGTCTTATTTATGACGTTGTTTTCTATTTTGGTTTGAAGAATTTCGATTTCGTTTTGGAAGTAACTTTTGCAATAAGTCTTTCCTATCAGAATTAATCAATACATCTTTAATCCATTTTTGATTTTCTTTCTTATACCAAAAGAAAAAACGGTTTTGATCTTGTTTTTCTTTTTTAGATTTTGGAGTAAAAACAGGGTTTAAAGTATACGGATGATATCCAGAATAGTAGATGATAGTGGCAACGGTCATAGGCGTTGGAGTAAAATCATTTACTTGTTCTAGCTGAAACCCCATGTCTTTTGTTTCTGATGCAAGGTTAGCCATATCTTCTAATTTACAGGCTGGATGACTAGAAATGAAATAGGGAATCAATTTTTGATTGAGGTTGAATTTTTTATTGATTCGATCAAATGACTTCTTAAAAAGGTGAAAGTTCTTAAAAGAAGGCTTTCTCATAATTTTTAAAACAGCATCAGAAGTATGTTCGGGAGCAACTTTTAGTCTTCCAGAAACATGGTGTTGAACAACTTGTTCAGTATACTCTTCTAAATCTTTAGGGTCTGCAGTTTTGTTAAATTCCGGAACTAGCATATCATATCGAATACCACTCCCTACAAAAGCTTTTTTAACATTTGGATGAGCACTTGCAGCTTTATAGATTTCGGTTAAAGGTTTGTGGTTGGTATCTAAATTATGACATATGGTTGGTGAAATACAAGAAGGGCTTACACATTTATCACAAATAGATTGAACCTTTCCTTTCATTTTGTACATATTGGCCGATGGTCCTCCAAGGTCACTGATATACCCTTTAAAATCTTCCATGTTAGCCACTTGATCTACTTCTTTTAAAATAGATTTTTCTGACCGACTGGCAATAAACTTCCCTTGATGCGCAGAAATTGTACAAAAACTACATCCTCCAAAACAACCCCTATGCATGTTTATAGAAAACTTAATCATTTCAAAAGCAGGAATAGGCCCACGTTTTCTATATTTAGGATGAGGTAATCTAGTGTATGGCAAATCAAAAGAAGCATCAATCTCTTTTTCAGTCATGGTTTGAAACGGAGGATTGATAATTAGTTTCTTATTGCCAACTTCTTGAATTAAACGATCAGCATGAAGTTTGTTTGACTCTTGTTCTATGTGCTTGAAATTAGCTGCAAATGTTTTTTTATCCTTTAAACAAGCTTCGTGAGAAGACAGTTGTTTGTCTTGCCAATTTTTATTTTTAGGGATGTTTATAGAATTATTCTGTAAAAAAGCAGTTTGCTTAATCGTTTTTAAAGAATCAAAAGGGAGTCCTTTGTCTAATAACGTTACGATTTCTCGTAACGGCTGTTCACCCATTCCATAAATTAGTAAGTCAGCTTTAGAGGTTTCTAGAATGCTTGGTTTCAATTGGTCAGACCAATAGTCATAGTGGGTAACTCTTCTTAAAGAAGCTTCAATACCACCAATAACAACAGGAGTTTCTGGGAATATATCTTTTAAGATATTGGTATATACAGTTGTGGCATAATCAGGCCTAAACCCTGCTTGTCCGCCAGGTGTGTATGCGTCATCAGATCTTAGCCTTTTGTTTGCAGTGTAATGGTTAATCATTGGGTCCATACAGCCTGAAGTAACGCCAAAAAATAATTTAGGGACTCCAAGTTTTTTGAAATCCCTTAAATCATCTTTCCAGTTGGGTTGAGGAACAATAGCTACTCTTAACCCCATACTTTCTATTATTCTTCCGACTACAGCTCCACCAAATGCTGGATGATCTACATAAGCGTCTCCACTAAAAAGGATGACATCTAATTCATCCCATCCTTTTTGTTCGCACTCTTTTTTTGTAGTAGGAAGCCAGTCAGTTATCTTATGTGTACCCTTGTTCATTTAGTGCAAAAGTACACAAAACAGGCTTACTTAGCAGCTAGTTCATTTACTACTGATTGGATGGATAGTGCTAAATTATTTGTGTCTTCATTATTTATTCTATCATCGGTAATTTGAGCCATAATAAACACATCATATATTTTACTTTCAATAAATTGTTTGCGAGCAGCAATTACTTCCTGAAACGATCCATATTTTCCTATAGAATAAAGGTTTTCATCAATACTAATTTCTACTATTTGTTCATCATCAATTTCTTCTAAAATTAAATCAACTGTTTCTACAGATGTAATAGGAATAGCTAAGGAGTAGTAATGCTGTAAACCAGACTGTTGTACTTGTAATAAGTAGCTTACTTCTTTTGTAGTGATCGATTTAGCAACTTTTTTTTCTTCCTTTCTCGTTTCTAAAAAATCAGCTTTATATTGTATTGATATTGCCTCTGTAAGCGGAATAAGAATGTGGTTGTTGTATGCTAAAATTCTAACGTTTGAACAGCCAGCATCTATAAGAGCAGTTTTTGTAATTTCAGCTTTTTTATATGACGTGAATTTTCCAAATTGGTATTCAAAAGAACCTTCAGTCATTATTTTTCTTAAATAATGATATTCTGAAATTACTTTTTTTGATTTATTGATATCAGTACTTTTAACTGTTAATTGATAAACGATACCTTTTGGGATAGCTGGATTATTAGCTTTTAAGTTAATGTTGAATAAAATAATTGTGAATATTGTGATATAAGTATATATAGTTTTCATGGTTTCTAGGTTTTAAGTTTAACAAATGATTATTCTTGAAAAATTCAATAACGATTGAATTTTTTACTGCGTGTTTAATAAATTTAAACTACTTTGGAAGCCTCATTATAATCATACCTTAAAATCTTCCCGGAAGTTTCACGATTTTGAATAAACATCAAAAAACGATTAAAGATTTTGTTTTAATGTGAATTGTTGGAATTATATTTGGTTAATAAACTAATTAGGGAATATTGTATTTTGCCCAAAATAAGAAGGTAAGGTGTTTGTAACACCCTAATATTAATTAAAGGGGTAAAAAAGAGTTTAATTATTTGTTAAATTTGTGGAACTTAAAATCTGAAAAGAAACAATTGCTTGTTCTTTTAAAAAATTAATCACATGAAAAATATTACTTTATTTATTTTAGCCTTAAGTGCTAATTGTGTTTTTGCTCAAAAAGATACTTCATCTGTTGTTGAAGATTCATTAAAATTTGAGACAGTTGTTCAGTGGGGTGCGAACCCAGTAGAAAGCCAAGGCAAAACGGGTACTTGCTGGAGTTTCTCGACTTCTTCTTTTTTAGAATCTGAATTGATAAGAATGAAAAAAGGGAGTCATAACCTTTCAGAAATATTTATTGCAAGACAGGTGTATGTTCGTAAAGCAGAAAATTATGTGGGAAGACATGGTAAGGCTCAATTTGGAGAAGGAAGTTTAGGGCATGATTTGTTAAATGCTGTCGATAATTATGGTATTGTACCAAATGAGGTGTTTAATGGTTTAAAATTAAACTCGGAAAAACATAACCATGGGGAGTTGGCAAATATTTTAGAAGCGTTTTTAAAAGCTATTGTTCAGAATAAAGGAGGTGAATTAACGCCTGTATGGAGAGATGCTTATAGTGGTTTGTTAGATGTTTATTTAGGAGCTTATCCAAAAGAGTTTACGTATCAAGAAAAGGTATACACGCCTAAATCTTTTGCAGAAAATCTAGGCATTAAAAAAGACAATTATGTTACCATTTGTTCATACACACACCAGCCTTTTTATTCTAAATTTATTTTAGATATTCCAGACAATTGGGATAATGGATCATTTTACAATGTGACTTTAGATGAATTGGTCTCAACAACTAAAAAAGCATTAAATGATGGTTATACAATTGAATGGGATGCTGACGTTAGTAACAAAGGTTTTAATTCTAAAAAGGGTATTGCTTTAACTCCCAAAGAAGATGAGAAGCCTGATTTTGATTTAGCATCTGAGGAAATGGATGTTACTCAGGAAATAAGACAAGAAAATTATACAGTAACGGATGATCACTTGATGCACATTGTTGGTTTGGCAAAAGATCAAAATGACAAATCGTACTTTATTGTTAAAAACTCTTGGGGAGATGAAAGAGGACAAGATAATTTTAAAGGTCATGTTTTAGTTTCTGAAGCTTATTTTAGAATGAATACAATTTCAGTGATGTTACATAAAGATGCTGTGTCTAAAGGTTTGAAAAATAAGTTAAGCTGGTAACCTCTTAAATACTAGATTGAATTTTAGCGAAAAATTCTCATTTTTTTCAGATACAATCTTGCACAAAAAAATCAGGAGTTCAGTCTAAATTCTTACTAAAAAGTAGTTAATTTCTTTTGCCATGATGTTTTATGTTAAGCGTTTCTTCCCGATAGAATTGAAATAGAATTGGTGTTTTATTTTGTGTAAATAATTTTAATTGCAAGCGATATGAAGGTGTTAGTTGTAGAGGATGAGGTAGCGTTAAATGAGGCGATATGTGATTTTTTAAAAATGGAAAAATTCACATGCGATTCTGCTTTGAATCATTTTGATGCAGAAGATTTATTGTTAATATATTCTTACGACCTTGTGGTGGTGGATATAAACTTGCCAGATGGGAGTGGACTAGATCTAATAGATTGGATTAAGAAAGGAAATGTTAATTCTGGTATTTTGATTATTTCGGCAAGAGATTCTTTAGACGATAAGTTGAAGGGGCTGGATTTAGGTGCAGATGATTATTTGATTAAACCTTTTCATTTGGCAGAATTGAATGCAAGAGTTAATGCTATTATTAGAAGGCGAAGATTCGATGCAAATCAAACAATTAATTTTAATGAACTTGTTTTAGACCCAAAAGCAAAAGAGGCAAAAGTAAATGACACTAAAATAGAATTGACACCTAAACAGTATGATATTCTTGAATTTTTTATAACCAATAAAAATAAGGTAATATCAAAAGAATCAATGGCTGGTTATCTTTGGGGTGGGGATGCTCTTCAGGCACACAACTTAGAGTTTATTTACAACCATGTAAAAAATATTAGATCTATTATCAAAAAAGCTGGAGGAGAGGATTATATTAAAACAGTATACGGCTTAGGTTATAAATTTTCTGCAAGTTAATATTAGTGCCGAAAACATTGGGATAGAATTGAAATAGAATTGGTCTGTAACATTGAAAAATATATCAATACTACAGATTATGAAAATTTTAGAAAAAGCCATATTGTTATTCGTTAGCGTTTTATTTTTTTCAAATGTTTATTCTCAAGCTCCTCAAAAAATAAACTATCAAGCAGTGGCGAGAGATTTATCCGGGGTACCACTGCAGAATACCTCCATAAGTATTCAGTTTGATATAAGACAAGGTTCCGCATCAGGAGCTGTTATTTATAGTGAAACACAAACAGGTTTATCAACTAATCAGTTTGGCTTATTTACCGCAGAAATTGGTGGAGGAACAGCAACTTTAGGGAACTTCTCTTCTATTAATTGGGGAGCAAGTATATCTTTTTTACAAATTACAATAAATGGGAATTTAATGCCAGCAACACAGTTGTTGTCGGTTCCTTATGCATTGCATGCAACAACAGCAGCATCAGGAACTGCGGGGATAGATGGTTTAAACTGTTGGGATCTAAATGGAAATGGATTACAAGATGCTTTGGAAGATATAAATATGGATGGTTCATGGAATAGCTTAGATTGTCAGGGTGTAAATGGGGCTAATGGAATAGGAATAAATTGGCAAGGAACATTTGCTTTAGCTCCTTCTTCTCCAAACCAAAATGATGCATATTATAACTCTATAGATGGTATTTCATATATCTGGGACGGTGTAGTGTGGCAAATACTATCACAAGATGGAACCTCTTCAGGGTTAACAGCAGGTAATGGAATAGATATTAATACAGGAGTAATTACAAATACAGGAGATTTAGATTCTACTAATGAGTTAATTACATCAGCAATACTTAATGGAACGACATTAGAAATTACAGAAGGTGGTGTAACACAAACAGTTTCTTTAGCAAGTTTAGCTGTTGGCGATAATTGGGGAAGTCAGTTGGTAAATGTTGATGGAACAACAATAACAGGAGATGGAGATGGTACTCCTTTATCAGGTTTTGACGGAGACTATAATAGTTTAACAAATCAGCCAATGATTCCAACTCAAACATCAGACTTAACAAATAACAGTGGATTTATTACGTCTCCTAATGATGGAGATTTTGATCCTAATAACGAGATAGAACTACCAGCAACAGCAGGAACAAATGAAGTATTAACATGGAACGGTAGTGCTTGGGTTGCTCAAGCTCCAGGAGCTGGAGCAGATAATTGGGGAAGTCAGGTGGTAGTGACGGATGCTACAATAACGGGTGATGGAAGCATAACACCCTTATCTGGTTTTGATGGACAATACTCTAGTTTAACGGGCGCGCCAAATAATGTTTCAACATTTACCAATGATGCCGGTTATCTTACCTCTTTTACAGAGGTTGATGGTAGTGTGACAAATGAAATTCAAGCGTTATCATTTACAACACCAAACCTTACACTATCTAGTGGAGGAGGAACTGTAAATTTAAGTGCTTTGGCAGGAACAGATAATCAAGACTTGTCATTGTCTGTGAATACTTTGTCTTTAACAAATGATGCATCTCCTGTTGATCTATCCGTATATTTAGACAATACAGACTCTCAAAACTTAACTTATAATTCTAGCACTCAAAATTTATCTATAGGAGGAGGAAATTCTGTTATCCTAGATGTGAATGATGCAGATAATAATGTAACAAATGAGATACAAATGCTGTCTTTTGCAAGTCCAAACTTAACCTTATCTAATGGCGGAGGAACAATAGATTTAAGTGCTTTGTCGGGAGGAACAGCAGACAATGGAATAACAGCGTCAGGCTCAAATGTTAGTTTAGGAGGTGCATTAATTCAAAATACAGTTATTGATGCAGGAACTAATTCTTTTTCTTTTGAATCTTCATTAAATGGACCACAATTAGATCAGTCAAGTTTAACTCAAGGATGTGGTGCGGGAGGAAGTGATAACACGGCTTATTGGCAATCATTTACAGCAGGATCAACAGCAGACTTGAAATCAATTGAGATTCGATTTTTTACTAGCTTTGGAGAAACTCCAACTATCACTTTACGAACGGGAACAGGGACGGGAGGGACTGTTTTGGCAACGGGAACAATCACGAAAGCTGCAGTAGGAACTTGGGTGTTAGCTACTACTGTTAGCCTAACCTCAGGTTCTGTATATACTTTTCAATTGAGTGATGGTTCAGGTGTTCGTACTGCTTGTTCAAATGTTTATGGTGGCGGAACTGCAGGCGGAGGTAGTTTTAGTGGGATTGACTTCACTTTCCAAACATATATTAACACTCCAACAGTAATAACCCCTGTGCTTTACGTAAATGGAGGTGCTAATCAGGTTGGTGTGGGAACTAGTTCTCCCGACCAAACATTTAGTGTTAATGGAGACGCATCAAAAGTTGGAGGAGGCTCTTGGGCAACATTTTCTGATAGAAGATTAAAGAAAGAGGTAAGTTCTTACTCTGATGGATTAGAGAAGATTTTAATGATAAATCCTAAAAAGTTTAAATACAATGGTTTAGCAGGTTATCCTGATAATGGTAAAGAATATATAGGGGTGATAGCACAAGAAATTAAAGAGGTTGCTCCTTATATGGTAGAAACTATTTCGAAAAAATTAAGAAAAGATTCGAGAGAAGAAACGGAGCTCTTAATTTACGATGGTTCAGCATTAACCTATATGTTAATTAATGCCGTAAAAGAACAACAGATAGTAATTGAGCAGTTAGAAAAGCGATTACAGTTGTTAGAAAAATAAACGAGAAAATCAATGAGAGGGTTGGGGCTAGTTCTCCTTCTTTTTTTCGGATAGATTTGAAATAGAATTGGGGTTTAGTTTTGATTTAAATTTAAAAACTTAACCACTATGAAAAAACTATTACAATGTGTATTAACCTTATCCTTAGGTTTTGGAGTATTAACAGAATTTAAAGCACAAGTTTATAGTCAACTAAGTAAAGTTGTAGCTTCGGATAGAACTAATGGAGTTTACTTAGGAAGTGCAATTGCTATTTCAGGGAATTATGCCATCGTTGGGGGCTATAGTGAACAAAAAGATGAGAATGGGTTAAACTCTTTATTGCAAGCAGGAGCTGCATATATTTATGAGCAAAACTTGATTACAGGAAACTGGCATGAAGTACAGAAGGTTGTTGGTTCGGATAGAGAAACAAAAGCTTTTTTTGGAAGAGATGTTGCTATTTCTGGGGAGTATGCATTTTCGACAGCACCAGAGAATTCGTTTGATGAAAACGGAGCAAATCAATTAACTGATGCCGGAGCAGTATTTGTTTATAAGAGAGATGGCTTTGGCTTCTGGAATCAACATCAAAAGTTGGTGGCTTCTGATAGAGCATCTGATGATGATTTTGGTATTTCCATTGATGTTTCAGGAGATTACCTTGTTGTTGGTGCGAGACGGGATGATCATGGCTCAGGAAAAACTGATGCAGGTTCTGTTTATATTTTTAAAATAGATGGTGCTGGAATGTGGAATGAGGTTCAAAAAATATCAGCATCTGAAAAAGGTCAGTCTCATTTCTTTGGGCACGATGTTGCTATTTCAGGAGATTATATTACGGCATGTGCATATCGAAATGATATGGATGCAGCCGGTGGTAATCCGTTAACAGTTGCAGGAGCAGCATTTGTATTTGAAAAGGACGGTGCTGGAGTATGGAATGAAGTTCAAAAAGTTGTTGCTTCAGATAGAGGAGCTGATGATAATTTTGCCTACAGAATAGATATGGATGGAGAATTTCTAGTGTGTTCTGGAAGATATGAAGAGGAGGATGAAACGGGAATGAATACTCTGCTTAATGCTGGGTCAGCCTATATTTTTGAAAGAAATGGCGCTGGAGTTTGGGGAGAAGTTCAAAAGATAGTCCCGTCTGATAGGGCTGCAAATGATGGATTTGCTACAGATGTTGCAATATTAGGAGATCAAATAGTTGTAGGCTGTCATGGTGATGATGAGGATGGGCAGGTGATGAATTTTGTTAGCGGTGCCGGTTCACTTTACCTTTTTGAAAAGAATGGCGCGGGAGTTTGGGTTGAAGAAGAAAAGATGGTTGCTGATGATCGGGTGCTTTCAGGAAACAGTTCTTTAGGTTTTAGTGTTGCTATATCTGAAGGATATATTATTGGAGGAGCTTTTCAGAATGGTTATGATACTCTTGGGCAAAACTATCGACCTTCTGCAGGTGCAGGTTATATCTTTTCAAGAATATCTTCCTATGCTGTAGAGTTAGAGTGTAATTCTACAAGCTATACGGCACCAAGTGGAACGGTTTATACAATGGGTGGAATTTATTTAGATACTATTCCAGATCATTTAGGTTCAGATTCTATTCTTTCAATTGCTTTAACCTTAGGCCTGCCAACAACAAGTACAATTAATCCTTCTGCGTGTGGTTATTACAATGCACCAAGTGGGGTCATTTATACTGCTACAGGAAATTATATGGATACTATTTCAAATACTGCTGGATGTGATTCAATAATAACTATAAATTTAACAATAACAGGCGCAGGAAGTGATATTGATGTAAAAGGGAATGCGGTATCTATTACTAATAATGATGTTACACCAGATTTAAATGATAGCACTGATTTTGGAGGTGTATTTATTGGAGATTCGTTAGATGTGACTTATACAATTGAAAATGTAGGTTCTTGTGATTTAGTTTTAAATGGATCAGTTTTAATTTCTGGGATGCATGCTTCAGATTTTACTGTAGTTACCTCTCCTGCTGGAATTGTATTGCCAGGAAATAGTACAACCGTTACTTTACGTTTTCTACCACCATCTGCTGGAATAAGAACGGCTACAGTTACAATTAATAGTAACGACCTTGATGAAAACCCTTTTGTTTTTGATATCCAAGGGAATGGAATAAAAAAAGTAAGTTCTCCTGCAAACGATCCTTGTGATGGAGTATTGCATTTTGATGGAACAAATGATTTTGTAGATTTCGGAAATGTTATTAACCCTTCAAACGCAATTACGCTAGAAGCATGGGTAAAAACAGATGGTTTAGGAGCAAGACAAACAGTAATAAATAAGGCTCATTCAAGCTTAGGTTCTCCGTGGTACCAATACAATTTAGAGGTGAGAGCAGGAGGTCAAGTTTACTTTGCTTTAGGACTGAGTTCTGGAGCTAATTCTATTCAAACATCAGCTACATTAACCCCTGGAGTTTGGTATCATTTGGCAGGTACTTATGATGGATCAGATATGAAAGTTTATATTGATGATGGTGTAGAAGTTGAAACAAAAACAGCTACAGGTACTATTACACCAAAAATCTCGATCCTGACAATAGGTAAATATTCTTTACAAACGAACATTTTTAATGGGTCTATAGATGAGGCAAGAATATGGGATGTTGCAAGATCTTCAGCCGATTTAAATGCCAATTTAGGTGTTAAGCTGTTGGGGAATGAATCTGGTTTACTGGGTTATTGGAATTTTAATAATCAAGAGGGGTCAATAGCAATTGATCAAACAGCAAATGGAAATGATGGAACTTTAACAAATATGGATACTATTTTTGATTGGACTCATATTAATGGTGGGTTTTCGTGTCATCTAACTCCTCCAAATGCGATGTGTGAAACAGCTCTAATTTTTAATGGAAATACAGGAACGGTAAGTGTCCCTCATTATGGCGCACTAAAACCGACTACCGAAATTACAATAGAGGCATGGCTTTATCCACTAGATATTACCACCAACACATTTACGGAAATTTACCGTAAAGAAGATGGGGGGGATAGGCACTTATTTTCTTTTCAAGGCAATGGAACCATACTGGCCTTAGGGTTGAATATTGGTGGAAGTTATTCGGAATTAGATGTCTCAATTGACCCTGCTGATTTTGAGAACCAATGGGTTCATGTTGCAGCTGTATATGACGGTGTAGATGTTAAAATTTACCGCAATGGAGCTCAAATCGGAACTCAACCCAATACTGGAGCTTTAGGCACAAGCGGTTCAGCAATAGGGTATATTGGTTCATCTGGAGGGAATAATGAATATTTTAATGGGAGAATTGACGAGTTAAGAATATGGGATATTGGAAAAGATGTAACAGCATTAAACGCTAGCATACATAATCAACTTGTAGGAAATGAGCCTGGTTTAGTAGCGTATTTTAATTTCAATGATGGGTTAGGTAGTAATGTGGCAACTAACCTTGTTTCAGGAACTCAAGACGGAACTTTAGTTGGTATGAACCCTTTAATTGATTGGGTGTTACCAAGTGGAATTTTAGGGACATCTACTGGTTCCATATCAACATCGATTTGTAATGGGCAAACTTATACATCTCCTAGTGGTTTAATTTATAGTACTACAGGGGTTTATTCTGATACTATACCTGCAGTATTAACCTGTGATTCTGTTATAACCATTAACTTAACAGTATTGTCAGCATTAACAGGAAGTGAGACTAGCACAATTTGTAATGGTGGGAGTGTAACTGTAAATGGAACGGTGTATAATGCATCCAATCCATCAGGAACGGAAGTGTTTACCAATGTTGGGCCAAGCATGTGTGACAGTACGGTAACGGTAAGTTTAAATGTATTGCCAGCCTTAACAGGAAGTGAGACTAGCACAATTTGTAATGGGGGAAGTTTAACTGTAAATGGAACGGTGTACGATGCATCTAACCCTTCAGGAACAGAAGTGTTTACCAATGTTGGACCAAGTATGTGTGACAGTACGGTAACAGTAAGTTTAAATATATTGCCAGCCTTAACAGGAAGTGAGACTAGCACAATTTGTAATGGAGGAAGTGTAACTGTAAATGGAACAGTGTACGATGCATCTAACCCTTCAGGAACGGAAGTGTTTACCAATGTTGGACCAAGTATGTGTGACAGTACGGTAACAGTAAATTTAAATGTATTGCCAGCATTAACAGGAAGTGTTACTAATACCATTTGTAATGGGGAAAGTTTAACTGTAAATGGAACAGTGTACGATGCATCTAATCCATCAGGAACGGAAGTGTTTACCAATGTTGGACTAAGTATGTGTGACAGTACGGTAACAGTAAATTTAAATGTATTGCCAGCATTAACAGGAAGTGTTACTAATACCATTTGTAATGGAGGAAGTGTAACTGTAAATGGAACGGTATACGATGCATCTAATCCATCAGGGACTGAAGTATTTACTAATGTTGGACCAAGTATGTGTGACAGTACGGTATCAGTTAATTTAACAGTAGTGTCAACTTTAACGGGAAGTGTTACTAACACCATTTGTAATGGAGGAAGTGTAACTGTAAATGGAACGGTGTACAATGCATCTAATCCATCAGGAACGGAATTATTTACTAATGTTGGACCAAGCATGTGTGATAGTTTAGTAACAGTTAATTTAACAGTAGTGTCAACTTTAACAGGAAGTGTTACGAATACCATTTGTAATAATGATACGATTTATGTGAATGGATCGGCTTATCATTCAGGAAATCCATCAGGAACGGAATTATTCACTAATGTTGGACCAAGTATGTGTGATAGTACAGTAACAATTAATTTAACAGTATTGCCTGTTATTGATACAGCTGTGACTGTAGTAAACGATACTTTAACAGTAGCAGAGTCTGGAGCAACATACCAATGGTTGGATTGTAATAACGGGAATAGTCCAATAGCAGGAGCAACATCACAACAATACATTACACCAACTAGTGGTAGTTATGCGGTAGAAGTAACAGTAGGAGGATGTGTGGAAACTTCAGGATGTAATACTGTAACTATTACTGGAGTTGATAATTACGAGCCTTCAGTTACCAATTATCAACTGTTTCCAAACCCAACAAGTGGAGTATTTACAGTAAGCATTTCTGATTTAAAAGAAGGTGCAAGAATTATAGTTTACTCTGTATTAGGGAAAGAGATAATTAATGAGAACCTTTTAAGTTCAACAACAATAGTTAACCTAAAGGGGTCCGAGAGAGGAGTGTATTTTGTTAAGATCCAAAATGGAAAAAGAATCATTACGAAAAGGATTATCAAGAATTAATAGATAGACTTAGTTCGTTCTTTTTTCAACTCCAATTAAACCGAAGAGATTATTCTCTTCGGTTTTTTAATGAAATAGAATTGAAATAGACTTGAGGAATAAATTTGATTGAGAATAGATTAAAAGATCAAAAAAATAAAGAATGAATATAGAGGTTAGGGGAAGGAATTTAATTTTGAAGATAAATAAGAAGGGAAAATTTTCAAGTGATGAAATGGTGAAAATAATTAAGGAAACTAAAGATAAATCCAGTTGTCAAGAGTTTAATAAGTTTGAAATAGACTTTAAAGGATCTTTTTTTAATCTAAGAGAATTGTTGGAGAAATTAATAATTCAAACTCGCTTATTTAGGGATAAAAGAATGTTATACCATGTTAATTTCAAAAAACGCTATAAAAGTTGTTTAAAAAAAAGTTATTATGTGTAATACTTCCAACAACTTTTTTAGTCAGGTTGTCTCTAACAAAATCATGTAGCCAGATTTTTACATTTTCTAAATTTTCA
>CAJQOH010000016.1 GCA_905479915.1 uncultured Flavobacteriales bacterium | reverse complement strand
GGGTGGGGTGTGAAAAAGAAAACCGAAAATAGTAAAAGGGGTGGGGTAAAATTGAAGTTTTACGGTTTGTTTTAGCGGTTTAGTTGTCCCAAGACTCCGTTTAAATCCTCGAAACACTATGTTATGCTGGCTTTCTACTGTGTTAGCTTGTATTTGTAGCCACTTTTGTAGCCACTTTTGAGTTGAAAAAGAAAAAATCGTAAGTAAAACAGCCGTTTTTGTTGGTCTTTGTGTCTAATCAGACGAACCAAACACACTAAAAACACTTTGACTGACAGAATTATACGTACAGACATCGTTGAGAATCCCATTTTTACTATATTTATGTAAATAAAAAGAGTTAATATGTACAATAAAGAAGATGATAAATTAATTAGTCAATTTTCCCACTATCGTAAAGTATTAGCCTTAATAAAGCATCGTTTTAAGCTAAATAAAGGAGAATTTGAGGTGTTATGTACTTGTTTTGATGTTCAGCAGCCTAAACAAAAGTATTTCTTTGCTCCTGATGTTGTCAGACATTTAACAACTGTTAATGAAACTCACGTTTATAGAGATATACGTTCTTTAGTTGATAAGGGATATATTAAACTGAGTATAAAAACTAAAGAACAGTTTAAACCAAATTATTATATTATAGCTGGAAATGGTAAAGCGGTTTTAAGGTTTTATACAAAAGAACTAAAACAATTAATTGCGTCTTAAATATTATTCTTAGTTGTTATTCTTAATATGTTATTCTTCTGTATAAACCTCCTTTATACCCCCTCTAAATCTAATTTATACCCCTTATAAATCTCCTTTATACCCCCTATAAAAGAGGTTTATACCTATTCTTATTTAGAATGGTTCTAAATAGCTTTTTTAAGTTGCTTGTTCATAGGTTGTTACGATATAATTATTAATTAATAGTTTATTTGTATAAATTAATAGTTTATATTTGTGTCGTTAATCATTTAAAACGATACGCCTATGTAATACATATAATAAAAAACCCTCGAAAGTATGTCGAGTACTAACGAGGGTTAAATAATCAACAGACCATTAGGTCATTAATCATTTAAAGCAAAACAAAGTTATGAAACATTTAACAGATTCAAAAGCCGTTAACCAAGAGCTTAACGCAATTCAAAGTGAGGATTATTTTAATTTCCCTACTTACTTATCAAAAGCAAATAACCCAAACAAAAAAAAGCGTTTTTATAAACTCTTTTTAATCTCAATTATTGGGTTAATTATTTCAACTGCTATCTATTTAGGAGCATAATTAATAAAGGTTTAAAGCCTTATTAATTCTAAGGCTTCAAATCAATTTTTATTCATTCAATAATATAATAATGCAAAACTATTTTCAAGGTTGTAAAACCTTAGACGAGGCAAAGACCCTATACAAAAAACTAGCATTAAAACTGCATCCCGATAAAGGAGGATTAACCGCAGATTTTCAAGAAATGCTTAATCAGTTTCACGCATTCAAACCCGAAAGTGAAAAATTTAAAGGAGAAGCCGAGCAATGGAACTCTAAAGAGTATGCGGACATCATTAATCAATTACTAAATATTGAAGGTATTACAATTGTTGTTTGTGGTTCTTGGATATGGTTAGAAGGAGATACTAAGCCAATAAAGGAACAGATTAAAGCCATTGATACAGGCGAAACCCTTAAACGTGGATTCTCTAAAGCAAAAGAGCAATGGTATTTCTCCCCTAAAGGATATCGAAAGAAATCTAAAGGAGTTTTAACCTACGATCAAATTAAAGGATTCTATGGAGAGGAAAAAATCACTAAAAATGGGAAGAATCAAAAGCAAAGAATTGCAAATTAATTAATTGGGGGAGTAATCCCCCATAAAACAAAATCCATGAACAAGCCAAAAAGACAAAGTTTTGAATCAAATAATGAATTATCAATTCGTCAAAACAATCAAAAAATCCTAGCTAGTAACGATGGTAGTTCAATCCTAGTTATTTGGAACAATATAATAGGCGTGAACTATCAAGATAACGAACAAGGACGAGCAAACCACGAAATATACACCGAATACGTGGTTTTGGAAACGATGGGATTTATTAAAGGAGAAATTACCCTTTATGATGGAGAGAAAGCAGTTGATACTTACACTATTAAATAATTAAAGATGTACGGACTAGACCCAAAACCATTTGCAAAGATTTTTGATAAAATCAGCTACGGATTGAATGAGTACGATGCTTTTAATGATTTTTTAGACATTACAATTTACGCATTTAGTCAACAACAGTATGAAACTGAATATCTACAAGTTGTTAGTAGATACAAAAAAGAAACCTTTAGCCTATTTCCCGAATTGTTAGCACAATTAATTATGAGTATGGAATCGGGGGGAGATACTACAGGACTTGAAAAAGACCAGTTACATAAAATCGGAGCGAATGACATTTTGGGTCATTTCTATATGGAAAGATTTAGTAATAGTCGAAAAGGGCAGTTTTTTACCCCTCCCCACATTTCAGATATGATGGCTTTAATGACTTTGGGAGATAACCCCGAAGAATTGAAAGGCAAAAAGATATTAGACCCTACGTGCGGTTCTGGTCAAATGCTATTATCGGGAAAAAAAGTAAATCCCGAAATGCGATTTTATGGAGCAGACCTTGACCCAATATGTTGTAAGATGGCAGCTATAAATCTATTCCTTAACGGTATGACAGGCGAAATAGCGAATATGAATAGCCTTTCAATGGAGTTTTACCAATCCTATAAAATATATGGTTTTCCTAGACTTAGAATTGATATAAACACTAATCCAAAGCTATCAAGTTTGATGCCTCAAATCAAACAACTACATCAAGAAAGCCCCGAAAAGAAGCAAGAAATTGAATTGAAACAAGAGCAAGTAATACTTGATTTTGAACAACAAATTGAATCAAATAAAAACGATAAGCCAATAAGGGCAGAAACGAAAAAAGTATTAACAAAAATTATTGAAAATCAGCAACTATCACTATTCTAAAAACCATTTAAACAAAACCCTATGAAAAAAATTAAACTATACAAAGACAACAAAATATCAAACAAGTACGATTTAACCCTTGAAGAATTAGCACAAAAATTCATTGAAAGCAAGTACTATCAAGATTATGTTAAAGGACACTTTTATAATATGTTTCAAGCCTTAATTGTGTTCATTGGTTCTGCTGATGGGCTAAACTCTACTTGTGAACATAAAGACATAGCAGAGGACAGTAATAACTATCTACAAATCAAGAACATTATTAATAAACAACAAAGCTAGTATGAAAGAATTTGAAATTAGAACCAAGAGAGATAAACGAAAATGGGAGAGACAACCTAAAAAATTACTCTCCTTTAAAAACCGTTCAGAAGCCATTAAATTTTGTAAATACCTCTGCTTATTTATACAAAAAGAGGTAAGGCTAGACATAAATGGTAACGGTTTCTATATCTCCCCAACAGACTTAAATTAATCACTAAAACTCAATAACAATGGAAAATCAATTTTTTACACAGCTATCAGAATTAATGAACGAGGATACCGACCTTAACCTTAAAATCAGTAAATCGGGGAATAACTTAATTATAGCACTACACCCCAAACCCAATAGTAAAGATGCAATAAACAGTATTCCACCTTTAAACATTAAAGGAACAGCAACCGAATTAGACAATGATTTTATTGCTACTATCAAACAACCCTTAGAAAAAGCAACAGGAGTAATTGCTAACATTCAATGGCACGATAAGGCAATGGCTTCAATTGAAGCAAAGAAAAAAGAAGAACTAGCCAATAAAAATGGAAAGAAAACCTCTGTAAAAAAAGTTGCTTCCATCTCTACACCGATTGTAAATACACTAGAGAAAGAAGTTGAGGTACAAGGAGAATCACAAGAAAAAGGCGGAGAATTAGATCTCTTTGCTTAACAAAACAATGTTCATTTAAACAATAAAATTATGCTACAAGTAACAGGAATAGAAAGAAAATTTATCATCAAAAGAGGAAACGAAGCAATAGAATTATCCGACCCAAATACAGATTGGACACCCGAAAGAGTTAAATCATTTTTTGAAGATAATTATTCAGAACTAACCAATGCGACCATTGATAACAAAGGAATAATAGACGATGTATTGGTCTATGAATTTGGAAGCAATCCAAAAGTAAAAGGCTAATCAGATGAATACCCAACAATACCTAAAAACACAACAACAACAATGCAACAACGAGCCATATCAAGAGAAACCCGACAACTCGGACTTTTACCGAAGATTGGGAGACATTCTAAAAAACGAAAATCAACCCTCCAACAATATGGAGGAACAACAAGAAAAAGTACTACCACCTTCAGAAACCTTGGACTTTCTTTTTTAGAGAATATAACCCCTGTCAGTTACACCAAAGCTTACGTTAATTCTGGCAGAGATTACGAATTTCTCAAAGACCGTATCGCTCATATTAACTTGATAAAATTGCTTTATCAATATCTTCAAAAACACCCCCAATTTAAAGATAACCAAAATTGGAACACTATTACCGAAGAAAGAGAAGTATTGATTTGGCTCATAGAAGAAATGAATACCCTTATAGGACAAGAATACAGTTGGCAATTGGTACAACCTTACCAAGAAACGGACTATAATCTAGTTACAACCGAATCAATATACCTCGATAACGGAGGTTACTATACCATTTCGCTCTGTTTTCTGCCACAGCTTCGAGTTGAAAATGAATTGTTACACGACATTTTAATGGATTTGTTCGCTCAAATCCGCAGAATAACACAAGTCAGCCTATGGGATGAACAGCACGGAGAATGGTCGTTAGATTGGATGATAGAACGTGATGACTTTGAAACCGAAGAAGAAAAAAGAGCGTGGGAACTAGACATATCTAACTACACCGAGGGAACAGCCAATTATTATTCAATATCATTAAACAACAATCAATCTACCCTAAAAACCTTAGCAAAAAAGCTATCTAAATTTAAACCCAAAACAAAACTCGAACAGCAGTTGTACGATTGGATAGAAGATGGAATAAGTATTATCAAATCTAAAACAGGCATTCATCAATTCTGTTACTACCCAAGACTAAACGAATACGAAGATGATGATATCCTACGACCCGATGAATATATGTTTTTGTCGTGGGATCAAAACGATAATTTCTTTTCAGAATATATGGCTACCTTAGAAGTAAGAGCAAACGAATACGGAGAATCCCCATTTATTAATTGGGAAGTAACCAAACCATCAGACAACACTTTTAAAAAGCCACAGTCAACAACATTTCCAAAAGAAATTACCCAATTTTTTAAAACAGGAGACGACTTATCACTTGAACTAAAAACAGCATTAGTATGAAAGACATTATCAATATATCCAATCAATTACAACCTAAACAAGCGTTGATAATCTATGAAAAAGGAGATACCGCACAATGGGATAGTCAACCCTATTACATAGAACACCACAATATAAATTTAGATGAACAAGGAAAATCAATCTTATCACAAGGAAAACCTCTCCAAAAAGAAACAATCAAGGAATTAGGTAAAGCAATTATTGACCAAGAAAAATCGAAAACCTACCTAAAAAGCAAACAACTATTTTCAGAAAATCTACTGTATTTTCATCAAGAAGAAAAAAAGTACACCCTAATTTGGTATCAATCCCCATCACGTCAAAAAATGTACTTCACAAAAGGCTTAGGAATCCCCACAGGAAAAGCTAGTGTTCCGACTATAGTATATGTTGTAAAAAATAACAACCTCCAAATATTTACAACTAAGACCAAAAGTAAACCCACCGAGAAAACCAAACTCTACAAAGCACCATTTCACAATACTGGTGTGAACGGAAATGTTTGTTTAGGACAAGGCAAAAAACCAACAATAGAAGGGAAGTATATTGAAGAATTAATGAAAGCGTGGGAAAATGTGTTTTGGTACACCAAATTTTCCGAGATACACGGTACACCCATTAACGGAGATATAAATGAACTCTGGAGAGAATTAATCAATACCAATAAAGAATTTCCAAAAGGTTACTTGTTACCAAGCAACACAAAATTAAATCAACTCCTATAAAAATAGATAAATGATACACTATACAGACCAATATTTAATTAATCCAAGACACCCAATAACCGTTAACTTAGTTGGTTGTGGAGGAACAGGCTCACAAGTATTGACCAAATTAGCATTATTACACAGTACCCTAAGAAAATTAAACCACTTAGGATTACACGTAAGAGTATTTGACGATGATAAAGTCGAAGCACCCAATTTGGGTAGGCAATTGTTTTTTGAACCCGATGTAGGACATCATAAAGCAACAGTATTAGTCAATCGAGTAAACAGAGCATTTGGTACAGATTGGGAAAGCCATACATACCGATACGAACAAGAACATATCAAGGATGAAGAATTAAAAGGAGCAAATATCCTAATCACTTGCGTTGATACAGGAAAAGCAAGAGTATCAATAGGAAAAATTCAAAACGACTATATTAAGAATCGAGAATTTAGTATGTACACTTCCCATTCAACACCCTACTATTGGTTAGACTATGGCAATGGTAAAGATACAGGGCAAGTAATTTTAGGAACACAACGAACATTAGAACAACCAAAATCTAAATTCGATACAGCAAGTTATTTACCAACGGTATTAGACCTATTTCCAAACATTGACCAAGTCGATGAAGAAGATAATACCCCAAGCTGTTCCACCGAAGAAGCACTCTTAAAACAAGACCTATTTACTAATTGTATGTTAGCACCCTTTGGTATGCAAATACTATGGAATCTCTTTAAACAAGCTAAAATTGAAGAACAAGGAGCATACGTCAATATGGGAACGCTAAAAAGTAATCCAATAAAAATTAAAGAATTTATTAATTCTAAAGTAAAAGTAGTATGATAGAATGAAGTACTTTTGAATTATTAAAAGAGAGTAGGTAAGTATTATTACTTGCTCTCTTTTTGTGATAAAAAGTATTTTTGACGGACAGAACCAAGTGTTTAATTATAATCAAAAGAAAAGTAAGTTTAATGATAGTCGGAACTGTTGTAAAATTAAGAACCAAGTGTTTGAATAATATGCCAGGAACAAAAGGAATATGTTATGAAACTTATAACGTTGAACAACGAGAGGGAGCAAGTATAATTTTTGAAAATGGGAAGTATGATGGTTTTTCTCCAGAGGAACAAAAAGAAATATTAATTCCTTTAGGCTTCAATGAGGATTTGATGAACTATAAATTTGAAAGTGTAATGAAACTCAGCGAAGATTATGAAGTTGGAATGTTTAGTAAGATTTTTATTTCTTCAGACGAGTCAAAATAAAAACATAATCTAGCTAATAACCATTAACTAATAGTTAATAATAAACCATATTTTTGTAGAATGTCTAAAGAAGAATATATAGGTGTTAGAATTAACCGAATAGCAGAAATACTACTTATTAAAGGGTGGAAGCAAGAAGATTTAATGAAAAAATGGGGTAAATCACAAACTCATGTTTCTAATATTTGCAAGAATAAAGCTCAACCTTCGGGGTGGGAACTTCCAAAAATTTCTGAAATATTAGATGTTCCAATGAATGAACTTATTGTAGCAGAAAAATATACAGGAAAGATAAAAAAGAAATAACAAGAGCCCTGTTATCATTGTATTTAATGTGTATTCACTTTTGTATCTACTTCACCAAATTTTGATTTTTGTTCAAGTGTATCCACTTTTGTATCCACTTTTCCATTAATATTTATTACTTTTATTTTATACTTAAAGTTAGTAAACGTTCATTGAATTAATTATAAGGCTTTTACTCGTTTATGAAAGTCCTATTATTATTCATTTCTATTGATTATAAATATTAACGGGATTCTTTTGGTGGTTGTTCCGTCCAGACCGCAACAATCTAAAGCATTTTTAAAAGCTTCACTTTTTAGTGGAGCTTTTTTTTGTTCTATAGTTTTTATTAAACCTGTTTAAATTTCCTTACCCTAATTTTAATATCTAAATTTGAGCAGTTCAAGGAAGAATGTGCAATCTTGATAATTCGATAAAGATGAAAGATAACACTAAGGTAAATCCTCTTCCAAAATTTCAGCCTGAGGGTGAATTTTCAAAAGCATTAAAATCTCGAGTAAATCAATACTTTAAAGATCAAAAAATTTCTAAGCATTGTAATGCTGAAATGATTTTTAAAACTGCTTTTTACCTGTCATCATTATTGGTTGTTTATGGCTTTATCTTGTTTGGGTCTATTACAGGTTGGGGGTTGTTAGGTTTGGCACTTTTATTAGGTGTTTTATGTGGGTTAATTGGATTTAATGTTGGTCATGATGCAATTCATGGGGGATATTCTTCAAAAAAGTGGGTGAATAAATTGTTGGGAGTAACTTTTACTGCTATTGGTGCTTATGCAGAAAATTGGGCATTTACCCATAATCAATGTCATCATACTTTTACGAGTATTCCAGGTGCCGATGGTGATTATACTCCAGCGCCTGTACTTAGGTTTCATGAAGCTACAGCATGGAAGCCCATACATCAATATCAACATTTATACGTTTGGTTTTTGTATTCTATTTTTACATTAGAATGGGTTTTGTTTAGGGATATTAAACAAATGCGAAAAAAACAACATTTGATTTATAAAAAACCAAAGCTAAAAAAATGGGCAATGCCTAAAGTTTTAGCTGCAAAGCTTATTTTTTATGCCAATGTATTTTTATGGCCTTCGTTATTGTTAGATGTACCTTGGTGGGGAGTTCCTGTTGGTTTTTTAGTAATGCAAGCAGGTTTAGGGTTAACCTTGTCCTTAGTATTTCAATTAGGTCATATGGTAGAAGATATGCCTAAAGATTGGCCAGATGAAAATAATCAGTTGTCTCAATCTTATTCTGAGCATCAGTGTTCAACAGCGGTAAATTTTGCAAGTACCAGTTGGTTTGGATCATGGATAACAGGTGGATTAAATACTCAAATAGAGCATCATTTGTTCCCGAATATTTGTAGTATTCATTATAGAAAGCTAGCTCCAATCGTTAAAGCAACCGCTAAAGAATTTGGGGTTAATTATCGTGAGTATAAAAATTGGAGGGTAACAATTGCCTCACATTATCGCCTATTGCGAGGGTTAGGAAAACCTATAATTGATTAAAATCACTTTCTTTTTAATCTCCAAGAGCCTTTTTAATAGGCTTTCCTGTCTTGATTCATGAATTGGTACGTCCTATTGTAGTATTTGTAACATGGAGAGAAATATCTACGTTATGTTTGAAGTATTATTAATTAAAATCATCTACCACGTGATTCAATTTAAAATTCAAAGAGTAATTCTATTACTCACGCTATCAACTTTTTTGGTGCCCAATATATTGGGCCAAGTAAATTATTCATCAAACTTAGACGTTCAAGGAGATGCTTCCGGAGAAGGTAATTGGGATGATGGAGGTTTTAATGGTTCAAACTCAAGCGCTTGTTCAGGTTATTCAATGAGAGATAACTGTTATGGAACGGGGACTTCGCAAGTTGTAGATATGAATAACACAAACTCTTTAGGAACTAGTTTAGGAGGAGATTTAACAGTACAGTTTGATTATAAACTGCTTGAATATTCTGGGTTAGGAGCAACTCCAGGAGCAGATTTAAAATACATTAAGGTTTATTCAGGAACGTCTAATTCAGGTCCATGGACAGAAGAATATAGCATTACATCTCATACAGCGAGTACAAGTTGTGTAACCGAATCATTTACATTTAGTCGTGCAGCAGGAGCTACTTTTATTAAGTTTGAGACTGAACACAGCAATGTAAGTAGTCCAGATTTCTATATTTATATCGATGATATATCAGTTGTAGAATCTTTATGTAACGATCCAGTAGCTACTTATACTGTAGTTCCTGATTGTAATAACGGACAATTTTCTATTGATGTAAATGTTACTTCTTTAGGAGATGCCACAGGAGTAGATATTACCGATGGAACTACAACATTTCAAACCAATGTTGGAACAGGAACATATACAGTTGGTCCATTTACAGCTGGAGTAAATAAAACAATTCAGGTAAATGGAGCTTCTTATGCAGGGTGTGATATAGCTTCAGGAACATTAACAGAAGCTTGTAATTGTGTAACAGTACCTACTGCTACAATAAGTTCTACCAATCTAGATTGTGCAACTTTTGATTATGATATTGAGGTAACGGTAACCAATTTTGGATCTGGAACAGGAGCAGATATTTACATTGACAATGCTCTAGTTCAGGGTAGTGCAGTATTGTCTAACTTGTATACTTTTTCTGGATATGCAACAGGTTCACACAATGTAGATGTTAGAGCTACTGGTCCTGGTTTTGTAACGTGTGAAACCTCTTCTACAACAACTGAAAATTGTAATGGATCGGATGATTGGAGTACGTTAGCCCCAGATATTTTAGGTACTTGTGGTGCTGGAGATTTTACAACAGCAACCGTTAGTGCTGCAATTGGTTTTACGCCTTCTTGTGATGATGGTGGAGCAGGAGGTTCTACAGCAAATAATTTTATTAGAGATTGTAGTGCAGCAAATTTTAATAACAATACCGACTGGGTAGATCTATGGTATCAAGTTGATTTGCCTGATGGTACTGATGAAATGACTTTAACTGTTACAGGATTGGCAGCACAAGAAATTGTTGGGTATGTTTTACATACTGGAGATCCTGGAGTAAATGCTAGTAATAATGTAGCCACAACAACAGGAAATTTTGTTTGTTCTTTCTTTGATCAAACGGTTACAGCCCATATAATAACAGGTTTAGCTGGAGAAAGTACTGCTCCATTATACATTAGAGTGTTGCCTATTAATTTTGATGACAATACAGGTTGTGCAGGTATGACAGTATTTGATTTTACGATATGTGCATCAGCTCCACAGCCTAATGATGTATGTGGTGATGCAATTGATATTGTGAATTCATCAACATTTTTACCTGAAACTGCTTCAGGAGATATTAGCCAGGCAAATATAGATGCCGATACACATGATGAGGTAAATGGAGAAACATGTGGTGGAATTAATTTTACAACTAGTGAAGAAGATCTTTGGTACAATATAGAAACTCCAGCATCTGGTAAATACTATTTGGATGTTGATATTGATTTTACGGGAACTGCAGATGAAATTTATGTTTTACTACATAATTATTGTTCTGCCGGAGATACTGATCCAATTGGCTGCGCTAATATATCTGCCGATGGAACTGTAGTGTTTGATCAAAATAACATTACAAATTTTGACAATGCTTTAAGTGCAAATACCAATTATAAAATAAGGATTGTTAAACCAACAGGGAGTACTGCAACATCATTTGACATTACAGGAAACTTAATTGCTGAAAACAACAATTGTGAATTGATGCATGAAACTTTTCCAGGGTTTGATTTAGATGCTGGTCAATTGGATGCTAACTTTAATTTTGCTTCAGAATCTGGAGCTGTACCAACTCAAACAGGCAATGATCTTTGGTTTCAATTTGATCCTCTGAACGGTTCTGATAATAGTAACTCTGTTTATTCAACATCAGTTGATTTGCAAGTTGGAGGATTGTTGGCGGGGCAAGAATTAACCATAATGCTGTACAAAGAAAATGCGAGTAATGACTGTTCGAATTTAGCTACAGATTATATAACTACAGAAACTGTAACTTCAAATGGAACAGTAATTATCAATTGTTTAGATGAAGTATATGGTGATCGATATATTGTGCGTGTTATACAAACTGCTGGTACAACAGCAGATAATGTTTCTTTAGAAGCTTTTCCTAACCCTATAGGACCTTTTAACAATGATGCAGAAAATATTTGGAACGGAAGTGGTCCTAAAATAGTAGGAGGAGGAAGTGCTGCAAATAACTTTAACCCTTGGTTTATTCCTTCAGGATCAGCAAATTTTGTTGTAGATGATTTTGAAAATTCTACAGACTGTCATCCAAATATTAGTTCTGCGTTTTGTAGTGGAGTTGATAATGCAGCTTTTACAGAGTCGGATGATAGAGATTTATGGTTTGTTTTTGAAGTTCCAAGTGACAGTTGTGGAGCCAATGGATTAACTTCATCTTCTGTAATTTCTACCATGGATATTACCTACAATGCAGGGAATTCATTTAGAGATGCAAAATTATATGTGTACGATGGACTTACAGATGCTGATTTGGTTGATTGTAGTTCTACTTTAGATGGTGGGGCACCGGGTAGTACATGGACTGTTTCTGGGCTTACACAAGGAGAATCTTATTTGTTACGTGTTAAACCATCTCGATTAAATAGTGATTTTGAATACTCTTTTGACATTACTGTTGAAGATGGTCCGGTTAGACCTTGTAATGATGATAAAGATGGTGCTGAAGATATCGGTACAATCGAGACAGGTTTTGATCGGTCAGTATGTCCATCAGATACTTATTCTGCTCAAGGAGCATCGGATTCAGGAATTAATCCTGATGGGTGGGGAGATGTTTGGTTTACATTTGTAGCGCCTAATAATGGAGGACCATATGTTACTCAAGAAGGATATGTTACACTGTATCTTGATGGAACATCAGGTCATGATATTAAATGTCAGATTTATGATGCTACAGGAACTTCAGAGTTAGCATCATCTACAACAAATTCTCAAGGAGATGCATGGGCACACGCAGGTCATTTAACTCCAGGAGATACTTATTATGTTCGTGTTGCTCACAATGAATCAGTATCAGAAGAAGTGAATTATCGTTTATGTTTTTACCAAAGTGATGTGATAGAAAACTGTCCAATAACGGGAAGTAACGAGGTATCTGGTGGTATTGAATGTGGAAATGACTGTAGTTTATTTTATAAAGTTGATTTACCTGAGCAAACACCATCGGGTTTTTATAGGATTGAGGTTATAGGTGATGGAACAGATGTAGAAGCAAGATTAAGATCTCAAGGGTCAGATTCTCCAAGTAATGAAGGGAATATAACGGACATTGATCACCCTTGTAATGCTGGGGGGAATTTAGGAGTTGTTAGTTCAGGAGCGTTAACTGATCCAGGTTCATGTAACGGAGGCACAGGAGAATGGAAAGTGTATAATCTAATTGGACCTGCTTTAAATCAAAGAAATTATTATTATTTGGAAGTATATGATCCTGTTGATGTTTTAGGATGTGGAGGATTGGCAGTTTGTGAAGTTAAAGTGTATGGACCTTTTACCACTCAAGCAATAGCAGAAAATACATCAAATACCGTTCCGGATGGTTTGTGTGCATCACCTTTACCAGTAGAGCTAATAGATTTTGATGGATATCATTTATTGGGAGACAATGAGTTGAAATGGTCTACAGTAACAGAAATTAACAATGATTATTTTGAAATTGAAGCATCGGTTGATGGTTATGAGTTCCAGGTGGTTGGTAAGGTTGATGGTAGTGGTAATAGTAATCAACAAATCAATTATGGGTTTAAACATGAAGATGTTGCAGTTCAATTAATGTATTATAGATTGGTACAGTATGATTATGATGGTACACGAACAGTATCAGAAGTTATTGCAATAGAATCAGAACTAGAGAATAGAGTAGTGATTTATCCAAATCCTGTAAAAGGATTGTTAAATATCGTTTCAACCTATGAATTATCCCGAATAGTTGTTTTAGATGTTACAGGAAAAGTAGTTAAAACAGTAGAGGGTAGTACCAATCAAATAGATTTATCTGAATTAAATAAAGGAATTTACTTTATAAATTTAGAAGGAAAAAAGGGAGTGGACAATTTTAAAATCGTGGTAGAGTAGTAGAAATTTTCATTCTTTTTAAAAGCCTCATGAAAGTGAGGCTTTTTTTTATGATTATATTGTAGGGTATTAGATGATATAGGTGTTTATTTAGTATGAAGAAAAGTTTAAGTTTAGATTAAACCTTTTGTTTTTGATCAAGTCAAACGCGTAAATAATTTAGAAATTTTAAAAAAACAAACACTTATTTTATGAAAAAAATTAACCAACTATTTGTACTTAGTTTAATGCTGATGATAGCAAATATAACTATTGCACAAACTTTTGATGGATATGCATTGTATAATTCACAAAACAGTAATACAACCTATTTAATTGATAAAAATGGAGCTGTTGCACATTCGTGGACATGTTCTTTGGCAGGGAATTACACTGTGCATTTAAAAGAAGATGGAAACTTGGTGAGAGGCGGTAGTTATGGAAGTAACCAGTTGAGTGCACCTGCAGTTTCAGGAATTATTCAAGAATTTGACCCTTCAGGAAATGTTGTTTGGGAGTATATATATTCTACATCAACTGTAGTTTCGCATCATGATTTTACTGTGCTACCAAATGGTAATGTTATTTTAACAGCATATGAAGTTAAAACGGGTACAGAATTAGTTGCTGCTGGTTATTCTGGAGGATCTTCTACAGATAAGTGGCCAACACATTTTATTGAATTACAACCAGATGGAAATGGTAGTGCTACTATTGTTTGGGAATGGCATATTTGGGATCATTTAATTCAAGATTTTGATAACACAAAAGCAAATTTTGGTGTTGTTGCAAATAGTCCTGAATTGATGGACATTAATGCTGTTACTGGTGGTGGCGGTGGTGGACCAGGAGGAGCTAGTGGAGATTGGTTTCATGTAAATGGAGTTGATTACAATCCTACATTAGATCAATTGGTATTTACTTCTCGTTATGCGAGTGAATTCTTTATAATTGATCACAGTACTACAACTGCAGAAGCAGCTTCTCATGCAGGAGGTAATGCAGGTATGGGAGGAGATTTCTTGTATAGATGGGGTAATCCACCAAACTATGGATCAACTTCACCACAAATTATCCCAGCTGCGGTTCACGATCCTAGATGGATTAAAGCCGGAAGACCAAATGAAGGATACATTCAATTCTTTAACAATAATGGAGGAGGAAATAGTTCGTCAACAGTAGAAGCAATCAATCCACCTCTATCAGGTTATAACTATACCTCATTGGCAACTCCGTCAGTTAGTGATTGGAGCCTTACAACATTGGCTTATTCTTCTGGTCAATCTGCAAGTGATAGAATGTCCAATGGGAATACTTTTGTTAATGTGTCTAATCAATACATGTATGAAGTAGATTCAACAGGAACTATGGTGTGGCAATATAGTGCAGATCCTGCTAAAGCGTTCAGGTATCAATGTGATTATGCTGGTATTACAGCTTTATTGGGTAGTAATCCGTGCGGCTTTACAACTGGAGTTGCAGAATTCTCTGAAGCTGCAATTAATGTATTTCCTAATCCGTCAAAAGGAAGGTTTAGTGTGATGGGATTATCATCAGAGATGAATTCTTTTGCGATAAATGTTTATGATATGTATGGTAAACATGTTTTAGGAGTTAATAATAACAATGTGTTGGATTTAACTGCTTTTGATAATGGAGTATATGTGGTTCATATTACTAATGATGAAGGAAAAACAATTGTTAAAAAAGTCTCATTAATAAAATAATAGATAGGCTCTTTGTAGTGAATCCAATAATGGAAGAATTCACTGCAAAGAGCCTGTTTTAGTTTGGTTTAAAAATGATTAATAACTATTTATAAAAAATAAGTGCTAGCACCTACTTTAAATACCGTTTTTCCGCTTGTTAAAAATATTTTTTTTTGATAAAATTTGTTATTAAGTGTCGGTTTTGTTAAGGGCAAATATTCCCAATAATGATACTTATGCTTATCTAAAGTTAAACAAACTAAAACAAAAAATATGAAATCGATTAAACACATTATTGCATCAAGTTTATTTTTTTTAATTACTAGTATCTCAATTGCCCAAACTTTTGATGGGTATGCTTTGTACAATAGACCAAATCATAATACTACTTATTTAATTGATAAAAATGGATCAATTGCACATTCGTGGACATGTGCGATAGTAGCTAATTATACGGTACATTTAAAAGAAAATGGAAATTTAGTAAGGGGGGGTGTTTATTGGAACAACCAATTAATGGCACCAGCATTATCAGGAGTTATTCAAGAATTAGATGCAAATGCAAATATTGTATGGGAGTATGTGTACTCAACGTCAACAGTAGTTTCGCATCATGATTTTGCAGTATTACCAAATGGTAACGTTATTTTAACAGCATATGAAGTTAAAACGGGTGCAGAGTTAGTTGCCGCTGGCTATTCAGGGGGAACATTTGATATGTGGCCAACACATTTTATTGAATTACAACCAGATGGAAATGGTAGTGCTACTATTGTTTGGGAGTGGCATATGTGGGATCATATGATTCAAGATTTTGACAACACAAAAGCAAATTTTGGAGTAGTTGCTAATAATCCTGAGTTAATGGATGTTAATGTTAACGTAGGTACCTTTGGAGGTGGAGATTGGTTTCATGTAAATGGAGTTGATTATAACCCTACATTAGATCAATTGGTATTTTCATCACGTTATACTAGTGAGTTGTACATAATTGATCACAGTACTACAACTGCAGAAGCAGCATCTCATGCAGGAGGTAATGCAGGTATGGGAGGAGATTTCTTATATAGATGGGGGAATCCACCAAACTATGGATCAACTTCGCCACAAATTATTCCTGCTGCGGTTCACGACCCTAGATGGGTTAAAGCCGGAAGACCAAATGAAGGATATATTCAATTTTTTAATAATGATGGTGGAGGAAGCAGTTCATCAACAGTAGAAGCAATTAACCCGCCTTTATCAGGATATAACTATACTTCCTTAGCAACTCCTTCTGTTAGTGATTGGAGTCATACAACATTAGCTTACTCTCAAGGTCAATCTGCAAGTGATAGAATGTCTAATGGAAATACTTTTGTTAATCTTTCTTTTCAATATATGTATGAAGTAGATTTATCCAATAACGTGATATGGCAATATAATGGACCTACAGCTAAAGCTTTTAGATATCAATGTGATTACCCTGGTATTACAGCTTTATTGGGAAATAATCCGTGTGGTTTTATAACTGGAGTTGATGAGCATACTGAAAAAAATGTGATGATTTTCCCCAACCCCTCAAATGGAATGTTTAAAATTTCAGGGTTTGAAGGAATTGATTCATATGAAATTAATGTGTTTGACATGTACGGAAATCAAGTGTTAGCTTCGTATAATGGTTTGACTATTGATCTTTCTGATTATAGTAATGGAGTTTACATGATTAATATAACAACAGATTCAGGAGAAACTTTAATTAAAAAAGTATCACTTATAAAATAAAAAGATGATGAAAAAAATTGTATTCGCTTTCATAAGTATTTTTCTATTGATAAATAGCAAGAGTTTAGTTGCTCAAACTCAGTTTTATGATGTTGATACGATAAGAGAAATTAAAATATATTTTGACCAATCCAATTGGGATCACCTTTTAGATAGCTTATTTACTTTAGGGAATGAAGATCGTTTGTTGGCAACAAAAGTTACTGTAGATGGAACCCAATTAGATAGCGTTGGTGTTCGATATAAAGGATATAGTTCTGCAAGTATAAATAGAATAAAAAATCCATTTAACCTTAAGTTTGATTATGTTAAAGTGAATCAAACGTATAATGGAATTGATAAAATTAAACTGAGTAATATCATTCAAGACCCTTCATTTATTAGAGAAGTTCTTTCCTATGAGATAGCTCGTAAATATATGCCAGCATCCAAAGCAAATTTTGCTAATGTCTATGTAAATGATACACTTATTGGTTTGTATTCTAATGTAGAAGCTGTGGGAGGAGAGTTTTTGCAAGAACATTTTAACTCTTCAGACAATTCATTTTTTAAAGGTAATCCAGCCAGTTTAAATTTAAATGGAGATAACTCAAATTTAGGAGATGCTCCTGGAACAGATAGTACATTGTATTACCCATTCTATACATTAAAGTCAGATCACGGATGGGCAGATCTATATGAATTTATAGATACCTTAAATAATTACCCATCAGAGATAGAGAAGTTGTTGAATGTAGATAGAACCTTGTGGATGCACGCATTTAATTATTCATTAATCAATTTTGACAGTTATGTGGGATATGCTCAAAACTATTATATCTACAAAGACCACCATGGTAGATTTAATCCAATCTTATGGGATTTAAACCAATCATTCGCAAGTTTTAGATTGGCAGATGCCTCAATTCATTTCTTTGGTTTCACAATTCCTGAAGCGAAAGTGATGGATCCATTATTGCATTACAACAATACTTCTGTTTATGAAAGACCGTTAATGAGAAATCTCTTTAACAATAACAGGTATAGAAAAATGTACATTGCTCATATGAGAACGATAATGGAAGAGAATTTTGATAATCAAGATTATTATGCAAGAGGGCAACACATGCAAACACTTATTGATGTATCCGTTCAAAATGATACCAATAAGTTTTATACCTATGCAGATTTTCAAAACAATTTAACCTCTACAGTTACTGATCTTGTTGATTATGCGGGAATTACAGATTTAATGGATGCTCGAAATACTTACTTAAGTACCTATCCAGGTTTCCAGGGAGCACCAGTTATTTCAAATGTAAACGCTTCACCAACAAATTTAGCTATTGGTGATAGTGTATGGATTACCTCTAAAGTTGCAGATGCAGATAGTGTTATTTTAGCATATCGTTATAGTTCTACAGAGTTATTTACTAAAGTGGATATGTTTGATGATGGATTGCACAATGATGGAACAGCAGGAGACAGTATCTATGGTTATAAGCTGATGAATATTGGACATACAGTAGAGTATTATATTTATGCAGATAATGATTCTTCAGGAAGATTTTCTCCAGAAAGAGCAGCTTATGAGTATCATGAAATAGCTATCGATGGAGATGTTGTAGTGAATGAGTTGTGTGCCATTAACAATGGAATTTGGTTAGACCCTCAAGGACAAGATGATGATTGGATAGAGTTGTACAACAACTCTTCAAGTCCAGTTTCTTTGAACGGCTATTATTTATCAGATGATAATACTGATCTTTTAAAATGGAGGTTTCCTGATACAACAATTGCTGCAAATAGCTATTTAATTGTTTGGGCAGATAAAGACATCTTAGATGTTGGTTTACATGCAGGATTTAAATTATCGTCAACAGGAGATGCTGTTTTCCTTAGTGATTCATCTGGTGTTTTAATAGATGAGGTGCTGTTTGGAACTCAAACTTCTGGTAATGCAACTTATGGAAGATTTCCTAATGGTTCTGGTCCTTGGACCTATATGAATTCTTCATACAATTCAGAAAATAAGTTCCCTGTTGCTGTAGAAGAAATAGCAACCCCTAAAGAAAATAGTTTTGTACTTTATCCTAACCCAGCAGAAGATATAGTAAACATCAGATTGGATAAAACAGGACAGTATAACGTTGTTTTAAGTGATATTAATGGTAGGCAATTAACTACAAAAAACATCAATACATTATCTAATGATTTTGCAATTGATGTTCGTAATTATTCAAGAGGACTTTACTTTTTAACACTTACGAATTCAGAATATACATTAACTCAAAAATTTATAATAAAATAAGAACTATGAAAAAAATTACACACTTAGTATTAAGCGTTTGTTTTGTGTTGGCAGCTTTTTCTTTGAAAGCTCAAACATTTACGAATTATACAACTTCAAACGGAATGCCACATCTTAATGTCAATTGTTTGGCAGAAGATGCTTCTGGAAATATGTGGTTTGGAACTTCAGCTGGTATAGCAAAATTTGATGGAGGATCTAATTGGACATATTATACAACAACTTCTCATACTGGTTTAGCAGATAATGCTATTACAGCTATTGCAGTTGATAATGCGGGAAATATATGGGCAGGAACTGATATGGGAGTTAGTGTTTTTAATGGAACTACTTTTACTACTTACACTGCAGCATCTGATGGTTTAGGGAATGATAGAGTTAAATACATTAACCAAGCAGCAAACGGTGATGTTTGGTTAGGTGATTTTAGTGGGGCAACAAAATACAATGGATCTACTTTTACAGCTTATGGAACAGGTGATGGTTTGCCTTTTGGGGGAATTGATTATATAGATTTTGATTCTAATGATGATGTTTATATGGCAAATGCTTTATCTGGATTTATTAAATATGATGGTTCAAACTTTACAATTTACAACACATCAAATGGATTGGTAAGTAATACTGTAAGATCAGTTACAATAGATGGTTCTGATAATAAGTGGGTAGGAACAGCTGAAGGAATTACCGTTTTTAATAGTTCAAATGCTGTTGTAGATACGCACGCAACAATAGTTGCAATTACACCACCTCACGTGTTAAACCCTGTAGAAGATGTTAAAATAAATTCTCAAGGAGATGTTTGGGCTGGTATATATGTTGATTATTTAGGTACTGAAGGTGGTGTTGGAGTAAACACTGGTGGAACAACATGGACTGATTATCATGTTGCCGATGGACTTGTTGGACCGGTAATTAGAAAAATGCATATCGATCAATCAGACAATGTGTGGGTAGCTACAAGTACCGGAGTTTCTAAAATTTCGTTTTCTACAGGAGTTGATGATGCTCAAGTAGCTTCAAACTTATTTAATATTTTCCCAAACCCAGCACATAATAAAGTAACTATACGTTTAACAGGAGATAACCAGAATCAAGCAACTGTTGTGTTTTACAATACTGCTATGCAAATTGTAAAAGAAGTTGCGTTTGATAATCAAGAGCAATCTAAAACGATACAGTTAAATGATTTAAGTGAAGGAATTTACTTTGTTAAGTATGGTCTTCAAGTATCTAAAGTAGTAGTGCAGTAAGCCTAGACTAAAATAGAATAAAAAAAAAGGTGCTACTTGTAGCACCTTTTTTTTATGGAGTTAAAAGAATTGGTTAAACAGGTTTACCACCTATTGTGTCAAAGCTAAGTTGTCGCTCTTCAAAAGCGTCTTTTTCGGGATTGTATGCATCACATTTATTTACAGGCTTCATGTACAAATGTAATGTTAAGGCAGTATTGTTCGATTCATTTTTTAACAGATGGTAACCCATACTGTCATTCATATAACATAATTTACCAGGAGTTAAATCTATACGGTTGCATTCAATTAATTCACCTTCAGTATTCTTTTTATAACGAATTTCAGTCATTTCACCATCCACTTGATAAACCCAACAATCTTTAGCGTCATGGCCATGAATTGGGGTGATGTCACCATTTTTCCAACAAATCAATATTAATTCAAAATCATAAGTTTTGATAATGCAATTTCTTGAATATCCATTTTCTTTCCAGAAGATATAGTTATCAAAATCCTTAACAGGTAAACGCATGTTTTTTGCAACTTTTAAAAAGTCTTTAGCATTAGAGTTTATTAAAGACTCAATCAGTTCATTCAGCGACATTATTTTATTCATTAATCTACTTGTTATTTAACTAGTTAAAAAAAACATACCTTTGCAAAGATTGGTTTTTTAAATGGTTTAAGATCAATTTCGGAGGGGGGTGATTCGTGAAACCATACAAATAAGACAAGATAAACTATGGATAATAGCTTAAAGATTTTTAATGATTTAGCTAAAAAAATATTAAGAGATGAAGAACAAAATCCAGTATCCGAGTTTGTATCGTCTGGAGATTTGTTCGATAAATTGGACTTGAGTCTTTCTGACCATCCAATAGACGAAGACCAATTTAAGGAAGTGTTAGAAGATTTGGTTCTTAAAACACCCAAAACAGCAACCAATGCTTTTTTTAATCAACTTTTTGGAGGGAGAAATGATAAAGCCGTTTTAGGAGAGCTATTAGCTGTTATGCTAAATAACAGCATGTATACTTATAAAGCTGCCGGACCTCAAATTGGTGTAGAAAAAATTGTTATCAATGAAGTATGTAAAATAGTTGGTTGGAGCAAAAATGGAGGAGGAACATTTGCTACAGGAGGTTCCTTAACTAACTTTATGGCCATGCTAATGGCTAGAGATTCTGCAAGTCAGGACATTCAGTACAAGGGAATGTCCAATCAGAATTTAACAGTTTACACTTCTATTGAATCACACTATAGCACACCAAAAAATGCTTCTTTTTCTGGAATAGGGCGTGATAATGTAAGAAAAATTTCAACAGATCAATTCGGACGTATTGATGCAAATGAACTCAGGTTGAAAATTGAAGAAGATATTGCTTCTGGAAAAAAACCAGCTTTAGTTAATTTAACTGCAGGAACAACAGTATTAGGAGCTTTTGATCCAATTGAGGATATTGCTGCAATCTGTAAAGAATATAATGTTTGGTTACATATTGATGGAGCCTATTGTGGTTCTGTTATTTTTAGTACTAAATACAAGCATTTGTTGAAGGGGTTAGAACAAGTGGATTCTTTCAGTTTTAATGCTCATAAAATGATTGGAACACCTTTAACTTGTTCTTTGATTGTGGTTAAGAATAATGAAATGCTTTACGATTCTTTTACAGAAGAAGCTAGTTATCTTTATCAAACAGATCATGATGAGTTTAATCTAGGTAAAACATCATTACAGTGCGGAAGAAGAAATGATGCGCTTAAATTTTGGACACTTTGGAAAAGTGTTGGAACAAAAGGATTAGAAAAGATTGTAGACAAGCAATTCGAATTTGCAGATATCGCTAGGGATTATATCGCTAATAACCCTGATTATACCTCTTACGGAATAGAAGATTCTATTTCTGTATGTTTTAATTATAAAGGAATTCCTGCACAACAATTGTGTACTGAATTGTATAAAGAGTCTAAGTTATTGGTAGGATATGGTACATTTAGGGAGAACGAATTTGTTCGCTTTGTAACCATCAATGCTCAGAATAACCCTGAAGACATTATAAACTTTTTTAAAACATTAGAAAATTTTGTTGAAACCCATATGGCAGAAATTTCTGTAGAAGGGGTCCAGTAGATTTTTCAGAATAGTCTCCATTTTTAATTTAGTAGTCAAAATGCTATATTTATGTTTTCATGCCTAACAGTATAGCCACATATCAAATAGAAGTTTTAAAAGAACCCTTTCAATTTGAAGGGAATAGTTCTGATCAAACTGTTGTGGTTAAAACTTTCGTTGAAAACAAACTGGTCACTAAAACCAAGTATGGTTTAGTCACTAAAGAAGAAGTGTATGCTCAACTTAAAAATGGAGAAAACATTAACCTTAACCGATGCTATGTTAAAGACTTTTCTATTTCAAAATTTAAGAATAGTATAGATCATGATGATTTAGAGCATATTGATGTTAATGACTTTGTTGCTGAAGATGCTTTTTTTGATTGTAGTTTAAGAACCGATTTTTCTTACATTAACTTTAAAGGTGTAGCAAGATTTAACGATACCATTTTTTCCCATGGAAACATTTCGTTTTACCAATCACGTTTTAATAATGATACTCCTGTAGAGTTTAAGCATGTTGAATTTGGTAGCGGAGAAATTAGTTTTCAGTATGTAGAGTTCAATAATGAAACTACAGCTTTTACTGGAGTAAAATTTTATGGTGGGGTAGTATCTTTTGTTAATGCTAATTTTAAAAATGGAGATGCCTTATTTAATAATGTAGACTTCTATAATAGTAGAGTAAAGTTTCACTTTGCTAAATTTGAAAACGGCTGTGTTAATTTTAATAAGGCGCGTTTTGGAGATAAGTTAGTTGATTTTAGAAAGGTTGAGTTTGGTTCTGGAAGAGTTGATTTTAGAAGAGCTGCTTTTGGAAACTGTTATGTAAACTTTGATGAATCTGAAATTGTTAAAGGAAAATTTAATTTTCGTTCAGCTAGATTTGGAAACAATGACATTACGTTTAAGCTGGTTAATTTTGGACAGGCTGACGTGTTGTTTGAGAATGTAAATTTTGGAACAGGAAATTTGTCATTTTCAGAAAGTAGTTCAAAATACATTTCATTTAAAGGTTCGCGATTGGATGTCTTTTTAGATTTGTGTGTTAAAAGAGTCGAAATAATTGACCTTTCACAAACAGTATTGCGAGATATTGTTGATGTTAAGCCAATCAATCATCAAGTCAATATTAAAACACTTTACCTAAATGAAATGCGAAATTTAGGTAGGATCATTATCGATTGGAAAGATAATAATGTGTTGGAGTTGATTAGTAATCAAAAGAAAACCACGCTACGCCAGAAATCTGAACAGTTCAATATTTTAAAAGAAAATTTTGAAATAAGTGGACAGTACAATGATGAGGATAAATCATACATTCACTTTAAAAGATTTGAATTAAGTGCAGATTATCAGGAAACCATTAGGGATGGAGGGCTTAAATTATTCTCATTGCCTAATTATGTATTTAGGTGGTTAATCTTTGATAAGATGGGGTTGTTTGCTACGAGTCCTTTAAGGGTTTTATTTAGCATGTTTGTGATCTACATCATGTTTAGCCTATTGTATTTAACATTCCCATTCTTTGATGCTGGAACTATAGTTAATTCTGTTGGAGCAACCGATGGAATGAGTTATTTACAAACGTGCTTTTACCATAGCGCCATTACTTTTTTAACCATAGGTTATGGAGATTATTATCCTACAGGAATTAATAGAGGAATATCTATAGTAGAAGGTTGGTCAGGATTGTTCTTGATGAGCTATTTTACTGTTGCTTTTGTTAGAAAAATACTAAGATAATTATGAAAAAAATAATAAACACAAAAAATGCACCAGAACCAATAGGTCCTTATAATCAAGCTGTAATGGTGGGGGATATGTTGTATACTTCAGGGCAAATTGCTATTAATCCAGTAACCAATGAGTTGGAAATGGAGAATATCCAAACTGAAACGAAATTGGTAATGGAAAATTTAGGGGCTATATTAACAGAAGCAGGAATGGATTTCTCTAATATAATTAAGTGCTCTATCTTTATTTCAGACATGAACAATTTTGCTCAAATTAATGAAGTGTATGGATCTTATTTTACTTCAGATTTTCCAGCACGAGAAACAGTAGAAGTTGCTTGTTTGCCTAAAAAAGTGAATGTAGAAATTTCAGCAATAGCTGTAAAATAAAAAAGTCCTCGCTCCTTCGACTCCGCTCAGGATGACAACGAGGACTTTATTTTTAGTTCAGTACCAATTCGATAAAATCTAAGTTTTCAGACTTTCTAACACTCAATGCTTTTGAGTAGTTAAGTAAATTATCGATGGTTTCTTTTTTTGGAGAAGTACTTCTAGTCATCTTTTTAAGATTTAGAAACGCTTTAATTTCGTTTTCTTGTTCAGTAATTTCCAGTAAATCAGAGTGAGTAAATTTTTGCATAGGCTATTCTTTCTTTGTTTTAGTGTCTAATTGTAACTTAAAACGAAGGTTATTCTGTTTTATTATACACCAAACAAAATAAAATAAAAAAGCTCTGAGAAATACTCAGAGCCTTTTACCTAACTAAACATATATTAACTTAATGAAACTTTGTTGTTTCACAACATTAGTTGAATTAATCCCGTTGAAAAACGGGATCTATATACTAATGAAGAGTCAATGACAAATTCTTTTCTTCAGCCATCTTTCTTAAGTTGATTAATGCATATCGCATTCTTCCTAAGGCTGTATTTATACTAACATTTGTTGTTTGAGATATTTCTTTAAAACTCATATCGTAATATAGTCTCATCATCAATACCTCTTTTTGATCGTCTGGTAAAAACTTTACCAATTCCTTTACATCAGATAGTACTTGTTCTTTTTCTAAATCCTCTTGGATGTTGTTGTCTGGATTTTTAATCACATCAAAAATGTCAAAATCGTCTTTTCCTTTAACAAAAGGCATTCTTGTTGTTTTTCTGTAATGATCTATAATGAGGTTGTGAGCTATTCGCATTACCCAAGGTAAAAACTTTCCTTCATCGTTATACTTTCCTTTTTTAATGGTGTTGATTACCTTAATAAAAGTGTCTTGAAAAATATCTTCCGCTAAAGCTTTATTTTTCACCTTACATACTATATAAGTGAAAACTTTACTTTTAAAACGAATTATTAATTGTTCAATTGCAAGTTCATTACCACTCATGTAGGCTTGAACCAATTCTTGATCTGAAAGTTTTGAAAGTTTCATAATACCCCTCCTCTTTTAATAGTTATACAATAATTGTAGTCTTAATGACTTATTATTTAAAAAGAGTAGATATTACTTATAGGCGTTTTTTTATTAATTATTCTTTACAATATACAACAAACGTGGTTTGTTTTGTTTTATTGTGTTACGACAAAAATATTTTTTTGTTACTTCAAAACTACTAAAAAAGGAAGTACTTTTGATTTCGTTAACACTCTTTAACACTTAACAATTATTATGCCGAAAGTAGTTGAGAAATCAATAAATGCTAAATCCCATATTGTCATTAAGGGAGCAAAGGTGCATAATTTAAAAAATGTTAGTGTTGCAATACCACGTAACAAGTTTGTTGTTGTTACTGGATTGTCAGGTTCAGGAAAGTCTTCATTGGCTTTTGATACCCTTTTTGCAGAAGGACAAAGAAGGTATGTAGAGAGTTTGTCTTCTTATGCACGTCAGTTTTTAGGTAAGATAGAAAAACCCGATGTAGATCATATTTATGGTATAGCTCCAGCAATTGCAATTGAACAGAAAGTAAATACCGTTAACAAACGATCTACGGTTGGAACCTCTACTGAGATTTATGATTATTTAAAATTATTATTTGCTAGAGTAGGGATTACTTATTCTCCAGTTTCAGGTAAAGAAGTAAAAAGAGATCGACCAGATAGTATTGTAGAGTTTATCAATTCTTATGAGAATGGAACAAAAGTAGTGCTGCTTGCAGAAATTGATATCATAACTAAAACAGTTAAAGAGCAAATAGAATTACTGATTAAACAAGGTTTTTCTAGAGTTTGGTTAGACAATAAAGTTACGCGATTAGAGAAAATAGATGCATCTGCTTACAAGGAGAAAACACTTGCGCTATTAATAGATCGGTTTGTTGTTAGTGATGATGAGGATAACATTAGTAGAATTTATGATAGTGTAGAAACAGCTTTTTTTGAAGGTAAAGGAGAATGTAAGATTGTTGTGCTTAAAGAAGAAGGGGTTGAAGAGAAGTCATTTAACAATCGATTTGAATTAGATGGAATAGAGTTTCATGAGCCCAATGCACATTTCTTTAGTTTTAATAATCCTGTAGGAGCATGTAAAACATGTGAAGGCTATGGTAGTGTTATTGGTATTGATGAAAACCTGGTTATCCCAAATAAGAACTTATCCATTTATGACAATGCCATAGTTTGTTGGAAGGGAGAGAAAATGCAAAGGTGGAAGAATGAATTGGTAATGAGTGCTATGGAATTTGATTTTCCAATTCACAAACCATTTTATGAGTTAACCGCAGCACAACAAGAGTTGGTTTGGACGGGTAATAAGCACTTTAAAGGATTGAATAAGTTCTTTAAAAAAGTAGAAGAAAAAAGCTATAAAATACAATACCGAGTTATGCTCTCTAGGTATAGAGGTAAAACACTGTGTGGAGATTGTAAAGGAACACGTTTGCGTAAGGATGCCAATTATGTAAAGGTTGCTGGAAAATCAATTACAGATATTGTTCTATCGCCAGTTAGTGAGTTGTCTACATTTTTTGATAGCATAGAATTAAGTGACAGTCAAATTAAGATTTCAAATCGTTTGTTGATTGAAATTAAAAACCGCTTACATTATTTGAATAATGTTGGTTTAGGATATTTAACGTTAAATAGATTGTCATCAACACTATCAGGAGGAGAATCACAACGAATAAATTTAGCAACTTCTTTAGGTAGTAGCTTGGTAGGGTCAATGTATATTTTAGATGAGCCAAGTATTGGTTTGCATTCTAAAGATACAGAGCGTTTGATAAAAGTATTGCGAGAGTTGCAACAATTGGGGAACTCTGTAATTGTTGTTGAGCATGATGAAGACATTATAAAAGCTGCTGATGAAATTATTGATTTAGGTCCTGAGGCTGGTAATTTAGGAGGTGAAATAGTTTTTCAAGGAGACTATAAATCTTTATTAAAAGGAGATAGTCTAACATCCAAGTATTTTAATGGAATAGAAAAAATAGAAATTCCTGCTAAAAGAAGACCATGGAAGAATAAGATAGTGATTGAAGGAGCTAGAGAAAACAATTTAAAAGGAGTAGATGTTCAATTTCCTTTAAATGCTTTAACAGTGGTTACAGGAGTAAGTGGCTCAGGAAAATCTTCTTTAGTTAAAAACTGTTTGTTGCCTTCATTAAAAAAAATGTTTGAAGGGTATTCAGAACAATCTGGTTCTATTGATAAAATTGGTGGAGACATTGAGAGTATAAAAGGGGTAGAGTTTGTGAATCAAAATCCAATTGGTAAATCTTCACGATCAAACCCTGTAACGTATGTTAAAGCTTACGATGAAATAAGAACATTGTATGCCTCTCAAGGTTTGGCAAAAACGAGAGCATATAAACCTGGTCACTTTTCTTTTAATACTGATGGGGGAAGGTGTGATACATGTAAAGGCGAAGGAGAAATTACTGTAGAAATGCAGTTTATGGCTGATATCCATTTAACTTGTGAAGAATGTGGAGGGAAACGCTTTAAAGAAGAGGTGTTAGATATTAAAGTTAGGGATAAGAATATTGCTGATTTATTGGCAATGACTATTGATGAAGCTGTTCTGTTTTTTCAAGAATCGACAGGAAAAACAGAAAAGAAAATTATAGACAAACTACTTCCTCTGCAAGAGGTTGGGTTGGGATATGTTCATTTAGGACAATCATCAAATACCTTGTCTGGAGGAGAAGCGCAAAGAGTTAAATTGGCTTCTTTTTTAACCAAGAAAGATAACTCAATAAATTTGTTATTCATATTTGATGAACCTACTACAGGGTTGCATTTTCATGACATCAAAAAATTGTTAAAAGCATTTAATGCATTAATTGCTCAAGGACATTCAATTATTGTTGTAGAACATAATTTAGATGTTGTAAAATGTGCGGATTGGGTAATTGATCTTGGTCCTGATGGTGGAGAAAAGGGTGGTAATATTGTTTTTACAGGTACTCCGGAGGATTTAATAGCTGTTAAAGCGTCTTTTACAGCTCAGTACTTGAAAGAGAAGTTGTGAGTCTTACTCCTTCCCAGAAGTAGCGCAGCGGATATCTGGGATCCAGAAAGGAAGAAGTTTTAGGTGCGATAAAAAAAGTGTTTACTTGTATCTGGATACCCGCTTTTGCGGGTAAGGAGTATTTTCTAAAAAATAATGTGAAAAGAAATTAATAAATGAATAACTACTACTTAAATCGTTACGCCTTTCGAGAACAAATTATTCAAGAATCGATTGATGCTGAAGTAGGAATAATTGTAGTAATTCCTTGCTATAATGAACCTGATTTGGTGAACTCATTAGAGAGTCTGTACAATTGCGCTCAGCCAAATTGTAAAGTAGAAGTACTTGTTGTGATCAATGCTTCAGATATAGCTGATGAAACAGTTTTAAAGCAAAATAGAACAGCTTATGATGATGCGGTAAATTGGTATAGGAATTATCAAAGTGAGCACCTGAAATTCTATTTTATTCAGGAAAATTCATTGCCTAAAAAACATGCTGGAGTAGGTTTAGCGCGTAAAATAGGTATGGATGAAGCAGTAAGGCGATTTGAGCAAATTGACAAACACCAAGGTGTAATTGCTTGTTATGATGCTGATGCTTCATGTGAATCAAATTATTTGGTGGAGCTTGAAAAACATTTTAACGCATTTCCAAAATCACCAGCTTGTTCTATACATTTTGAACATCCTATAGAAGGAAGTGAATTCTCAGAAGAAATTTACAACGGAATAATGCAGTATGAATTGCATTTGCGTTACTATAAAAATGGTTTGGCTTACGTTGGATTGCCGTATGCATATCATACCATTGGTTCTAGTATGGCAGTTAGGAGTGATGCGTATCAAAAGCAAAATGGAATGAACAAGCGTAAAGCTGGAGAAGACTTCTATTTCTTACAAAAGTTGATTCCTTTAGGCGGTTTTACAGAATTAAAAACCACTAAAATTATTCCTTCTCCAAGAGTTTCGGATCGAGTACCATTTGGTACAGGAAAAGCCATGCAGAATTGGTTGGATGAGGAGAAGCAAGAATTGCTGAGTTATCACCCACAATCGTTTATAGATTTAAAATTGTTTAGGGAAGCGGTTCCTCAATTGTATCATAAGGTGAATGTTGTTCCTGAAACTGTTCAGGCCTTTTTGGATACAATTGACTTTGAAGAAAATCTAATCAATATCAAAAAGAATAGTAAATCAGAAAAGCATTTTGAAGAAGTCTTTTTTAAATGGTTCAATGCTTTTAAGGTGTTAAAGTATATGCATTTTGCTCGCGATAATTACTATCCTGATGTTGTGGTCTTTGATGGGGCGAATGAGTTGCTAAAGATGAATAAGAGTAACCAAGAAGTCTCTTTAGAAAAACTCTTAAAACAGTACAGAATATTGGATAAGAAATAGGTTTTCGTTTGACGTTTTGTTAAAGTTTGTGCTTATTTAATTTTTCTTTCTTTTAATGTTTAGACTTTTATAATTTTATCGATTTCAGATAAGTACGTTTGTGCTAATTCTCTCATTGGTTTCCATTCTTCTATGTCTTCTGTAGATGAAATAAAACTCTCAAGCTTTTCATATGCTGGTATAGGATGGTCTAGTTTTTTATAAAGTAGAGTACCTACAATAAAGTTTGTTTGAAGGTGTTTTGAGTCGTCTTTTAGGCAATTTATATTGTACGCAATTACTTGATTTACTACATCAATATCGCTAGGGAATTTATTTGACAATATAGCATCAAGAATTACTAGGCCATCCTTTATTCTTCCCAATTTAATATAAAGATATAATTTACTGTATCTCCATATTTGGTCATTTTGTGCTAGTTTTTCAGCAATTTCAACATGTTCAAGTGCTAATTCTGGGTCATTTCTTAGTTTAACATGTTCTATTGCTTGATTCAAATGAGCGTCATACTCATTGGGAGTTATAGATAGAAAGAGTTTTCTCCACTTAACTGCATCTTCAAAATTCCCAGCAAAGTAATGAAGGCGAGATTGCAGAAAAAGCGAAGTGGCGTGGAGTTTTTTAATTTTTTCTGTGAACTTTGAAAGGTTAGCTGTTATCTCCACATGCTGTTGTAGAGTTGACCAAATATTAGCACCTAGCTCAAATTGATTGTCAACAAATGTTGCAAGTCCAAGCATGTAAGTTGCTGTAAAGAAAATATCCTCGGCATTACTTTTAAATCCAACTAACTCATCGTTTTCTAAAAAAGTTATTTCTTTTTTCCAAAGATCATTAAACTCTTTTTTCATAGTTATACCATTTGCTAGATTGGTTTGAGCGTGTAATATTAGTGCTTCAACGCTTAAGCAATAAGTACTGTCTGTTGTATTTCTTTTTATTAAATCTCCGAAAATGAAAAATTTAGCATTTAGCTTATTGGTTATTTTGTTAAACGAAATTACATCTTCTGAATCTGGCATTCCCGCTTTTTGCGATTGACTCCATAATTCAATTTTTTCCTTAGTTAATTTCGATAAGTGGTTATGTAGAATAATAACGTCATAGCTCGAATCAAGGCGATTCTTTTTTAGCTGTTTTTTAATTTCTTCAGAGAAATCTTTTCTAATCCTCGCTTTTTGGCTAGTGTCTTCGGTTGTAATAGCTATAACAATGTTTTGTTTGTTGGGATTTCCTTTTGGAAATACAGTTCTTCTATAATACCAAATACCTGCAATAGAAAGCTCTATTACAGCGAAAATTCCCATGTCTAGTAAAGGTTCCTGTATGTACTTGTTTACAAATGGAATAATTACCGAAATTATTGATAGAGATGATAAAATGACAATAGCAATAAGGGCTGAAATTCTAGATGATGTAAAATCTTTGTCAAGTAGTAGCTCTTTTATTCCCATTTTCTAATTTAATGCACTATAAACGATGAAGTTAAATGTTGTTTCTACGAAACTTCGCATACATTAAACGAAATTAAGTTTTTTAAGGAGAAATTCAAGTGTTAAAACACGTTAGCAATATTCCTTCTGGTCAATTTTAAATCTTGTAGGATAGCAGATTTTACTCTTATGGTAAACAAATAACTTTGTCTTGGTCCAATCGGTATCCAATTGAAAGACATCTCCCAACAGTGTAAATCTCTATAAATATCAATAGAGGTGTAAGAAAGGTCTTTCAATTCAAAATCATAACCAGAATTGAAACCAATTTTCCAGCGTTTGGTTAAGCTAAAATCTCCAGAAAAGTTTAGCGTTTGTATTACGCTACTTTGCAGCTGAGGTTTAGAGTAGCGAACATTGTAATTCATATTTAAGGTCCAAGGAATGTTAAAATCAACAAAAGCACTTGGGTTTGCTCTAATGTATTCTAGCTCAGCTTCAGACCCGTAATTACTTTCTTTTTCTTTATCTACATTTTTACTTCTGATGGAAAATCCTGCAGCTAAATTGGCAGAAGTTAACCTTCCTAAGTTTCCGCTTTGGCTCAATTCTGAGGTGTTGATCTTTGTAATTACTCCAGTAACTGTGTTAGAATCTAGCGCATAAGGATCAAGAGTCGCATTAAAATTTAAATTGATCTTCTTAAAGATATTTGTTCTTGCACTTATTAGAATGTTACTCCAGTTTAATGAATCTGCCATGGTGTTATAACTAGACGTAAAGTTTAAACTTTCTAGGAGTTTAATCTTTTTGTCTTTTCCTAAGCTATCCTTTCTGTTTCTAACCTTTAATTCAAAGTTGTTCATTAAGCCAAGGTTAATATTTCCTGCTTTGATAGTGTTTGATGTTCCATAAATTCCATTAGTAAAAATTGAATACTCAACCTCTTCATTGTTAGCATCAGTATAGGTATTTATTCCACTCTTGTTTTCAGGAGTATAAGAAAAACCAACACTAGGAGTCATAACGTGTCGTAAAGCTTTAATCAATTTACCTCTGTATTGATACATTCCAAAAATTTTGGTAGTCATGTTAATAGCCATGTTGTAAGTGTTTCCTCTTGCAAAACCACCTAAAGTATCTGTGTCTACAGTAAGGTTGTCATTGTCCCAGCTTTGTCTTATTGATTCTAAATACCATACTTCAGAGTAGTTAAAAGAAGGGTTCACTGTAAAGTTTTTCAATACTTTAAAAGAGGTGCTCAATGGAATACTGTGTTTCATTCCGTTCTTAAATTGATCAGCTAATAAATCAAGGTTCCTTGTTGCAAACAAAGAATCTTGTGTGGTAACTTCATTTTTGGTGTTCATGGAATAGCTAATCCCAATTTTTTCATAAATTTTTTGTTTTCCAACAGTTGCTTTTCGTTTAAAAGGATATCGTCTAGCAACGTTAAAAGCTACTTCTGGTAACCTTACGGTAATGGTTTTGTTAAGTGTATTTTGACTGTGAGATCCGTTAATGGATAAATTAAAAGGTTTTCCAGCCCAAGATTTTTTATAAGAAATGTTGGAGTTGAAAGTAGTGTTTAGATATTCTGTGCCTGTACTGTTAAAATTATTGGAGAAGTTTTCACTATTTCCAAAATTAACGTTGGCAGAAAAAACGCTGTTCGGTCTCGCTTTAGGATCTTGTGTATGGTTCCACTTTATAAAGAAGTTAGAATTTTGAGAATAATCAGGAAACTCTTTAAAACCATTTTTAAAAACGGAGTAGTTGGTGTTGAACGACCCTGTATACTTGTATCTTTTTTTATAGTTGGTCAACCAATTTGTTGCCCAACTTCCCTTGCTGTAGTAATCTCCAGTAAGCTGTGTGCTTATGTTTTTGCTTAAGGCTAAGTAATACCCTCCATTCAATAAGAAAAATCCATATTGAGCACTCTCTCCAAAAGTTGGTACAATAATTCCTGATTTTTCTTTGTTGGAATTAGGGAAAAAACCAAAAGGTATGGCAACTGGAGTAGGTACATTTTCTATAACTAAGTTCGCAGGTCCTGTAACAATTTTATCGTTGGGTATAATTTTTAACCTTCTAGCACCAAAATGGTAGTGCGGAGTTTTTAAATTACAAGTGGTGTATTTTCCATTTTTAATGTAGAGGATGTCTTCTGGTGTTTTGTAGATTTTAGCACCGTGTATGTAGTTTTCACCTTCATGAGTTACGGCATCCTTTATCAATCCTTTTTTGGTGTTGAAATTGTATTTCATTTCGTGAGAGTTCACTACAGAACCTTTTTCGGTAAAAACGGGTTCACCAAAGTATTTGCCTGTGGAATCTTGTTTTCCTTTTGCTGTAACCGTATTCGTATCCATATCAATTTCAATTTCTTCGGCCTTTAGCTCAATTTCTTCATAATACACTTCTGATTCGCCAAATAGGTAAACCATTTTGTTTTTCATGTCAAAACGAATAGAATCTTTAGCAACGTACTTTACCGGAAATTCTAGTGCGTCAGGAGAAGTTATCGTATCAATACTGATAGTATTTGTAGTAGTGTCGACCTTTGTTGAGTCTGTAGTTATAGAATCATTTGGAGGTAAAGGAATTTTGAGATCTACATCCTGTCCAAAAGAAATGGAAGCACAGAGCAATAGCAAAATAAAAGCTAGGGTTTTGCGGGGGGTAAAGTGCTTGGTATAGAAATTGTAAATCATGAAAAGCTAATTTCTTATCATTTGATGCGATTTAACGCATTTTTAAGTAAGAATTATTAACATTAAAGTTGTGATAATTAACTGTTTTTAAAGCGTTGGCAAAACTAAAAAAAATAACATTTGTAATAGTAAAAAGGGTGTTTTTAACATTATTATAATTCAGATATGATAAAACGGATAATATGTGGTTTTCTTATGTTGCTGGTCGGTGTACTTTCTAACATTAGTTATGCGCAAGGTAAAACAGACTTTTTTGGAATTAAAACAGTGTGTATAGATGCTGGTCATGGAGGTCATGATGGAGGATGTCAAGGAAAGAACTCACAAGAAAAGCATGTGGCTTTATCCATTGCATTGCAATTAGGAAAGTATATCGAAGAAAATTTTCCGGAAATAGAAGTTGTTTATACTAGAAAAACAGATGTTTATTTAAAGTTATGGGAGAGAGCTGCTGTAGCGAATAAAGCTAAAGCAGATTTATTTATTTGTGTGCATGCCAATGCCAATGACAATAAGGCTGCCTATGGAACAGAAACATTTGTGATGGGATTACACAAATCAGAATCAAACCTTAATGTTGCGAAAAGAGAGAATTCTTCCATTTTATTAGAAGAAGATTACAAGACAAAGTATAGTGATTTTGACCCGAATTCTCCAGAATCATACATTGTTTTAACGATGCGACAAAATGCTTTTTTAGATCAGAGTTTAAGTTTCGCAGCAAAAGTTCAAAAGCAATTTACCGAAAGAGTGGGGCGTAAAAACAGAGGGGTAAAACAAGCTGGTTTTTTAGTGTTACATCAAACAAATATGCCTAGTGTGCTTATAGAAACTGGTTTCTTAACGAATATAGATGAGGAAAAGTTTTTGGTATCAAAAACTGGACAAGATTATCTGGCTTCAGCAGTTTTTAGGGCATTTAAGGAGTATAAAAATGAGATCGAATCAAAGCAAAAAATTGAAATTGATAAAGAAGAGGTGAAAGAGGTAAAGCCAACAATTAAAAAGGAAGTGGTAGAGGCACCTAAAGGAAAAACAAAAAAGCATAAGAAAAAGAAAGGAACGGTAGAAAAAGGTGTTGTATTTAAAGTGCAAATTGCCACTTCATCTAAAAAATTAGAATTAATACCAGCTAATTTTAATGGTGTTGAAGGGGTGGAGATTTACGAAGCAGGAGGTTTGTATCGATATACTGTTGGAAAGGAGAAGAATATGACTGATGCGAATATACTTCAGGTTAGTTTAAGAGCTAAAGGGTATAAGGATGCATTTGTGGTTGTTTTTTCTGATGGTAAAAGAGTTGCGATTAGCGAGGCAATACAAATAAACAAACAATAACGATGGTTGTTGGCTTGGTAGATCAATTCACTTTAGCGATATTTGTATATTATTATTAAGTAGATGAAAATATCTAAAGAAATAAAAGTTGGGTTTGTTGCTATTTTTGCAATTGCAATGTTAGTTTGGGGCTTTAATTACTTAAAAGGAACAAACATTTTTGTTCAGAGTAGAACGGTTTATGCTGTTTATCCTAAGGTTCCAGGGCTAGCAGTTTCTTCACCAATTATTATTAACGGAGTTCAAAGTGGAGTAGTTGATGATATTTATTTTCACCCAGATAAATCGAGTAGAGTAGTTGTTAAATTGAACATTACTGAAGGTGGTATTAAGATTGCGAGAAATTCTGTAGCTGATTTAATTAGTACTGATTTTTTAGGAGGGAAAGCGATTGGTTTAAAATTGGGCGATTCAGAAGCTGAATTAGAAAATGGAGATACCATTCAGTCTCATTTTGAAAAATCTATGATGGAAGATTTTAGTGAGCAAATTTTACCAATAAAAGATAGGGCAGAGAATTTGATGATTTCTATGGATACAGCTGTGACAAAAATGACTTCAACTTTAGCAAATATAAATGGAATGTTTACGGTAGCTAATAAAAGGAATTTTTCTCAAGCTTTGGCTAACTTAAAGACTGCTTTAGAGGGGTTTGATGAAATCTCAGTAACCCTTAATAAAACGGTGAAAAACAAAGTGAACCCAACAATGGAGAAGTTTGGGCATGTAGCAGATTCAATTAAAGCTTTAGAGTTAAATGAAACGATAGCGAAAGCTCAAGCTGCACTAGATGGTGTGTCTGCAGTAATGACAAAAATGAATGAAGGTGAAGGAACTATGGGTAAACTGATGAATAATGATTCTCTTTACAATAATTTAGCTGGAGCAACTAAAGAAATGGAAGAGTTGTTAGAAGATATTAAACTTCATCCAAAACGTTACTTTAGAATACTTTCTAAAAAAGAAATTCCATATAAAAAACCAGATTAATACATGAATATTTCTATTATCGCATTTGCAGTCTTGATCCTTGTTTCATTGGGTTTGTTTGCTAAAAATGTAAAAACCATCATTCGTAACATTAATTTAGGAAAGGATTTAGACAGGGGCGATAACAAAGGTGGTCGTTTTAAATTGATGGCTAAAGTAGCAATGGGTCAGTCTAAAATGCAAGCCAGACCGGTTGTTGGAATTCTACACTTTATTGTTTATGCTGGATTTGTAATTATTAATATAGAGGTACTAGAAATTGTACTGGATGGTTTATTAGGAACACATCGTTTATTCTCTCCTTTAGGAAGTTTGTATACTTTTCTAATTTCAACGTTTGAAGTCTTGGCTTTATTGGTGTTGGTTTCTTGTGTTATCTTCTTAATTAGAAGAAACATTATTCGTTTAAAAAGATTCTTAAGTCCAGAAATGACTGGATGGCCAAAAACGGATGCCAATCTTATTCTAATTACAGAAGTGTTGTTGATGACTGCATTTTTATTGATGAATGTTGTAGATGCTCAATTGCAATCGATAGGAGCAGAACATTATACTCAAGTAGGTCCTTTTGCAATTAGTGGAATGTTTGAAGGGATGTTTTCTGGTTTGTCTGAATCTAGTTTAGTGGCTTTTGAAAGAGGTTTATGGTGGTTTCATATCATTGGGATCTTTGCCTTTTTAAATTACTTGCCTTATTCAAAGCACTTTCATATTCTATTGGCATTTCCAAATGTGTTTTATTCTAAGTTAACTCCTAAAGGACAGTTAACAAACATGGAAGCTGTTAAGAAAGAGGTGGAATTAATGTTCGACCCTAATGCAGATCCTTATGCTGCGCCACCAGAACCAGTTGGAGAGCCAGAAAGATTTGGAGCTAAAGATGTTCAAGATTTAACATGGAAACAGTTGATGGATGCTTATACCTGTACAGAATGTGGAAGATGTACTGATGTATGTCCAGCTAACATTACAGGAAAAGAGTTGTCTCCTCGTAAAATATTAATGGATACTAGAGACCGATTAGAAGAGGTTGGTAAAGGAATTGATAAAAATGGAAAAGACCATGATGATGGTAAATCCTTGTTAGGAGATTATATTAAGGAAGAAGAGTTGTTGGCTTGTACGAGTTGTAATGCATGTACGGAGGCTTGTCCAGTAAACAATGATCCTTTATCTGTTATTGTAGATTTAAGAAGATATTTGATAATGGAAGAGTCTAAAGCTCCGGCTGAATGGACTGGAATGTTAACGAATATTGAAAATAATGGTGCTCCTTGGCAATTTGCTCAGGCAGACCGTTTAAAGTGGAAAGACGAAGAATAATTTAGTTTAAAGTGAAAAAGTAAAAGTAAAAAGATGTTGGTCTATTAACTTTTAACTTGATACACTTTCAAACTTTCAAACTTGAAAAAAGATGAGTGAATTAAAAGTACCTACAATGGCGGAAATGATGGCTTCAGGTCAGCAGCCAGATGTTTTGTTTTGGGTGGGATGTGCAGGAAGTTTTGATGATAGAGCAAAAAAAATTACTCGAGCTTTTGTTAAGATATTGAATAAAGCTGGAATTAATTTTGCTGTTTTAGGTACTGAAGAGAGTTGTACTGGAGATCCTGCTAAACGAGCTGGAAATGAATTTTTGTTCCAGATGCAGGCTATGGGGAATATACAGGTTCTAAATGCTTATGAGATAAAAAAGATAGTGACTACCTGTCCGCATTGTTTCAATACTTTAAAGAATGAGTATCCAGAGTTAGGGGGGGATTATCAAGTGAAGCATCACTCACAGTTTTTACAAGAATTAATTAATGAAGGTAAATTAACTGTTGAAGGAGGAACTTTTAAAGGGAAGAAAATTACTTTTCATGATCCTTGTTATTTGGGGAGAGCAAATGATGTTTATGAGGCTCCAAGAGAATTGGTGGAGAAATTAGATGCTGAACTGGTGGAAATGAAACGATGTAAATCGAAAGGTTTATGTTGTGGTGCTGGCGGTGCTCAAATGTTTAAAGAAGCAGAAAAAGGAGATAAAGAGGTTAATATTGAGCGTACTGAGGAAGCGATGGAGACTAAGCCCGATATTATTGCAACTGGTTGTCCTTTTTGTATGACCATGATGACGGATGGTGTTAAGATTAAAGAGAAAGAAACTGAGGTTAAAGTGTATGATTTGGCAGAGATGATCGCTGAAGCAAATGATTTATAAATCTCTCCCTTGGAGAAGGGAGATTAAGAGGGATTGATGTGAAATTAAAATCAATCTCCCCAACCCTCTTTTCTAAGAGGGAGTTAAAAAGAAGATATGGAATACCTAGAATATCCAGATGCCGCAAAAGCATGGGTTTATCAAAGTAATAAGCATTTTGATAAAGATGAGTTAGATTATTTAAAAGTTCAATTAGACGATTTTGTTTCTGATTGGGAATCTCATGGGCAATTGTTGAAAGCAACTACAGAAGTTTTTTATGATTTGTTTGTTGTCTTTTTTGTTGATGAGAAAGGAGATAATATGTGTGGAAGAGCCCAGGATGCTTCAGTTAATTTAATGAAGCGTTTAGAAGAAGAATTGGAAGTTACATTCTTGGATAGAATGGTGCAATCTTATAAGAAGGGAGAAGAGGTTAAAGTGGTTCGAATGGCTGATTATGAGGCTTTATTAGATAGTAAAGAGATTGATGAGAATACTATCGTTTATAACAATATGATAACAACTAAAGGTGATTTTGAAAATCATTGGGAAGTTCCTATGAAGAATAGCTGGCACAATCAGCTTATCCCTCTTAAATAAATCTGTTTTTTTTCTAGTTAACATTTTTTAACACTGTCTGTGATTGTTGTTTTGACTGCGTTTTAGTAGTTTTCTTATTGTTTTTTTACCTAAAAATGTATTGTTTACTTGTCTAAGTGTAAAGTTTGCTTTACATTTGTGTCATAATCTTAAACGTAGATCTTATGAAAACAAAATTTTTATTGCCACAGAAGTACAAGAAAATAGGTTGGATATTTTTAATCCCTGCAGCGGTGCTGGGCTTATTTACAATTTTCACAAATTTTGAACCTGAATTTTTAAAGTTGCCCATGCTTACAATTTTTTCGGATGGGGCAATCATGTCTAATGAAGAGTCTACCTATTTTTCGGTGATTAGAACCAATGTTGCAAATGAGATAGCTGGAATATTGTTTTTACTTTCTGCAATGGTGGTGGCTTTTTCGGAGGCAAAAAGCGAAGATGAATTCATTGCCAAGATTCGTATGGAGTCATTGGTGTGGTCAACCTATATTCATTTTGGAATTTTACTTTTTGGAATGTTGTTTTTGTTTGATTTGGAGTTTTTCACTTTTATGATTTTTAATATGTTTACACTGCTGGTGGTGTTCATTATTAAGTTCAATCTTTCGTTGTATAAATCAAAAAGACTGTAGTATGAAAAACAATTTAAAAGTAGAACGTGCTATAAAAAATCTAACACAAGAAGATTTAGCAAAACTAATAGGGGTTAGTCGTCAAACAATTAATGCAATGGAGAAAAACAAATATGTTCCATCAACGGTTCTTTCTCTTAAAATAGGAAAGGTGTTTGGTAAAAGTGTTGAAGATGTATTTTTCTTAGAAGAAACGGATTAATCGTCTTTTTTGTGGTAAATGGTTTGAGTTGGGAATGCCATGTCTAAGCCATTTGCAGCAAATTGCTTGAGTATTTCTAAGTTAATAGCTGTTTGAGTATCTAGGTTGTCACTACCGCTTTTGATGTAATAAATAAAAATAATTCCTAAAGAAAAATCGCCAAAAGCATTAAAAGAAACCATGTAATCATCATTTACATCATTGTTGACCTTTGCAATTTCTTTTAAGATTGCAATTCCTTTTTCCATCTGTTCAGCTTTCATATCGTAAGTTAAGCCGAGGTTTAGAATTACTTTTCTAGAAGGCTCTGCAGATACGTTTTCAACCATATCTCCTGTAAAAAGAGAATTGGGTATAGTGACTAATCTCCCTTCTAAAGTTCTCATTCTGCTTGTTCGTATTCCTACTTCAGTGATTGTTCCGTCAAATCCATTTATTTTGATTCTGTCACCAACTTTAAAAGGTTTGTCAGTAAAGATCATAATGCCTCCAAAAATGTTTGCAACAGAATCTTTTGCGGCCATAGCAAGGGCTAAACCTCCAATTCCTAATCCTGCAATTAAAGCTCCAACATCGTATCCTGCATTATTTAGTGCTACAATAATTCCTAAGATCCAAATAACAGAACGTAAACCTTTTCTTACAACTGGGATAATTTGATCATCTAAAGAGCTTTCTGTCTTCTCAGCTAAAGGAACAATGTATTCTCCTATAATGGCGTCCACTAAGCGTGCGACAAGCCATGTAATGTTGATGGCAATTAGGATGTGGTAAACTTTTCCCATGAATAGGTACCAGTTTTCAGGAAAATCTAATCGGTGTAATCCATACCACATACCAACTATGGCAAGCGCTAAAACTATAGGTTCTTCAACCATATCAACAATAATATCGTCAATTTTGGTTTTCGTTTTTTCTGTAAGTTTTTTAATGATGTTGCCAAAAAACCAATACAAAATTTTTCCTGCTACAATTGCGCCTAGAATAATTAGGAGTGATATTCCCCAGTCACTAATTGTATTGTGGTAAAATTCTTTTGCTAAAAAATCGTTCATTGAAATGGTGTTTAAAGTGCAAATTTAAAGAAAATCGTTTTGAATTATCCAATTAGAAATATACAGGGTCTTTTTTGTAAGTTAATTTTTGTTGTTTTCCATTCTTCAACTGTTTTGGTGTAAATCTGTTCTGTTGGGAGTGTTAGATCTACAGCAATACAAAGTTTAGTAGCACTAAAACAGTTTTGAATAATGTTTTCTAGCACATGGGTGTTTCTAAAAGGAGTCTCGATAAACAATTGAGTTTGTTGTTTGTTTTTTGCGATTTTCTCTAATTCCTTTATTTTTCTAGTTCTGTCTTTTTGATCTTTAGGGAGGTAACCGTTAAAGCAAAAGCTTTGACCGTTAAACCCACTAGCCATTAGTGCAAGTAGGATGGAGGATGGACCAACCAAAGGAACTATTTTAATGTTTTGTTGTTGTGCTAGTGCTACTATATCTGCTCCTGGATCAGCTATACCTGGGCATCCAGCTTCAGATAAAACGCCAATATTTCTTCCTTCATTAATTGGTTTTAGGAATTGAGGCAATTCAGTGATGTGTGTTCTTTTGTTTAATTCAAAAAAAGTTAGATCGCTAATTTCTTTTTTTATCCCTGCTTTTTTTAGGAATCTCCTTGCGGATTTAATGTTTTCAACAATGTATACGTCAATTTCATTGATAAGCTCGTTATTTAATTCGGGGATTACTTTGTCAACAGAAGTTTCACCCAAGGTTATTGGGATCATGTAGAGTGTTCCTTTATCTTTCATTTTGTAAGCTTTTAATAAAGTTGGTACAAGCAATATCTAGCATTTGGTAAACATCTTCAAAGCCTTGTGCTCCTCCGTAATAAGGATCAGGCACATTGGTTAGGTCAGGGTGGTACTTTTCTAAAAACAGTTCAACACCATTTTCATCTTCTTGATTTCTTGCTAATTTAAGAATATTGGTGTTGTTGGATTCGTCCATTGCAAAAATGTAATCAAACTCATCAAAATCTGAAGTTGTAAATTGTCTTCCCTTTTGGTTGGAGATGTCTAGACCGTGTTCTATTGCTTTTTGTTGCATTCTTTTGTCTGGAGCTTCTCCGATGTGGTAGTTGGAGGTTCCTGCAGAATCAACATCAATTTTAAGGTCTTGTTTTTTTATCTTGTCGATAAGGATTCCTTCGGCCATGGCTGAACGACAAATGTTTCCTAAGCATACAAATAAAACTTTTTTCATAAGATGTAAAATGATAAAATGTAAAGTAGCGTTGCTGCAATAATGAATAGGGCGCTATAAAATAGGTCGTTTTGTCCCTTCTTGTTGATGGGTTTGTAGTGTTGCGGTGTTTTGTATTTTCTGTCTAAAAATCCCATACAATAAAAAACAGGAACAAATTAACGTTCCTGTTTAGTTAGTGCAATATAATGAGAATCATTAAATGTTGCTTCTTTTAGCTTATTGTAAGCTTATTTTTTTCTTTAAATCATCAATGTAGCCTCTAAATCTTTTGTCAGTATCCATTAAGTTGTTTACTGTTTTGCAAGCATGTAGAACAGTAGCGTGATCTTTTCCACCACAATGCATACCGATTGTTGCTAAGCTAGATTTAGTCATTTGTTTTGAGAAGTACATTGCAATTTGTCTTGCTTGTACAACTTCTCTTTTTCTTGTTTTAGATTTTAAAGTATCAATTGCCATATCAAAATAGTCACAAACTACTTTTTGTATATAATCAATAGAAACTTCTTTGGCAGTATTCTTAACAAACTTGTCAACCATCTGGCGAGCTAAATCTAAGTTTACAGCTTTTTTATTTAATGATGATTGTGCTAAAATAGAAATTAAAGCACCTTCTAATTCTCTTACGTTAGTAGTAATACTGTATCCAATATACTCAACAACATCTTTTGGTAATTCTAATCCTTCCTGATACATTTTCTTCTCAAGAATAGCAATTCTTGTTTCTAATTCAGGAGCTTGTAAATCAGCTGCTAATCCCCATTTAAAACGAGAAAGTAAACGTTGTTCCATCCCAATTATTTCAACAGGAGCTTTATCAGCAGTTAAAATAATTTGTTTTCCTGATTGGTGTAAGTGGTTGAAGATGTGAAAGAATACATCTTGTGTTTTGGGTTTTCCTCCAAAAAACTGAACATCATCAATTATCAATACATCTATCATTTGATAGAAGTGGATAAAATCGTTCTGTTCGTTGTTTCTTACGGCATCAATAAATTGAGTGGTAAATTTCTCTGAAGAAACGTATAGTACTGTTTTATTTGGGAATCTGTTTTTAACATCAATTCCAATAGAGTGAGCTAAATGTGTTTTTCCTAAACCAACACCACCATAAATTAATAATGGGTTAAAAGCTGTTCCTCCTGGGTTTTTTGCTACAGCAAAACCTGCAGAACGAGCTAATCTGTTACAGTCTCCTTCAACAAAATTGGAAAAAGAGTAATTTGGGTTTAGTTGAGAATCTACGTTTATCTTTTTAAGACCAGGTATAATGAATGGGTTTCTTATTGATTTGTCTTTGTTTAAATCAATAGGCATTGAAACTGGTGAGTTTTTAATTGCCTGTCTATTTGTTCCTGGTATTTTAACAGTGTATGGTTTTGTTCCGTTTTGATTGTTTTCCATAACAATACTGTATTCTAACCTTCCTTCGGCACCTAATTCTTTTCTGATGGTTTTCTTAAGGATAGTTACGTAGTGTTCTTCTAGCCATTCGTAAAAGAACTGACTAGGAACTTGTATTGTTAATACTTTGCTTTTGAGCTTTATAGGGTTTATAGGTTCGAACCAAGTCTTATAACTTTGTAAACTAACGTTATCCTTGATTACCTGTAGGCAATTTTCCCAAACTAAATTAAAGTCTTTTTGCATTTTATAAAGCTCCCATATTAATTGTTAAAAATAATTGTTTCGTACAAAATTTAACAAGCGCTTTTAAGAGTTGATTGTTGAAAAATAAATTGCCTTTTTCTTAAACACTAACCTTTTAAAATTCAATGCTTTATAATGTAAAGCAGCGCCTTTGTTTTGTTCTAACAAATATTTGAATAAAAAAGTGAAAAAAAAAACTTTTCAGCTATTGTTTTTCTAATTTTTTTTACCCGTTTACCTAATATTCTGAAAACTAACAGAATAATTTTTGTTCTAACCGATAAAGAAGTCTAAAGGAATTAGGTTGTTGCCTTATAATTCGACTTGAATAGTTAAAAAGCTAGAATTCTTTGAAGTTTTTAAATTAATTGAATTATTAGATAAAATAAGGGTTTCGTGTATGATTGAATTAATATTTGGTGGGTATTTAAATGCAATTTCTTACTATTTAGTAGTTTCTTACTTTTTTGGTATTGATAACCGTTGCTGGAATCACAATTTAAATAGAAAACAAGATGTTGATAGGTGGTTAAGTTGAAAACTAGAATCTGGAAGATTACTATTCTTTAAAATAATACTGTTACTTTGCTAATTCACATTTAGTACTATATATATGTATGTTTCCAAAACAAAAGTTAGAGTAAGGTATTCTGAAACTGATATGATGGGATATTGCTACTATGGCAATTATGCTACTTATTTTGAAGTAGCAAGGGTGGAGGCGATTCGTCAATTGGGCTTTAGTTATCGAAAAATGGAGGATGATGGAGTTGCTTTGCCTGTTTTGGAATTTTCGATTAAGTACTTTAAGCCGGCATTCTATGATGATGAATTAACAATAGAAACAACAGTTACTAAAGTTCCTAATCTTAGAATTCATTTTTCTTATAAAACGTACAATGCAGAAGGTGTTCAATTGAATGAGGCACAAACATCATTGGTCTTTATTAATAAAGAAACAATGAAACCATGCCATGCACCAGAAGATTTTATTTTGGCGATAGAAAAATACTTCAAAGAATAGTTCATTTAATTATATTATCGTAATATTGCGATAATATAATTAAGTATGGGTATCACAAAAACAAATCAATTTACAGAAACACAGAATCGTAAGGCGGAATTGTACAAATCTCTAGGGCACCCAGCTCGTATTGCTATTGTAGAATTTTTGATAAATAAACAGTCTTGTGTTTGTGGTGATATTGTTGAAAATCTTCCTTTATCACAATCAACTATTTCACAACATTTAAAAGAGTTGAAAAATGTTGGGATAATAAAAGGAGAAATTGAAGGGGCTAAAACCTGCTATTGTATTGATGAATCTACTTGGTTAGAATTGGAAAAGATTAATATTAAACTAACAGAGAGCTATTCAAATAAGAATGGTTGTTGCTAAACGTTAAACTATGAAATTATCAGATTTTAAGAATGCTTTAAGTTCATTAGAAAAAATAAGTTTTAGAATGCCAGACGGTAAATTTGTTGAGGATCACATCCATATTACTGAGGTAGGTATGCTCAATAAACAATTTATAGATTGTGGAGGTGTGGTTAGAAATGAAGCAAAGGTTGGTTTTCAGTTGTGGAAGGATGATGCAGACCTGGAGCATAGACTTTCTGCAGAAAAACTATTCAACATTATCCTTCTTTCGGAAGAGAAATTAAATATTCTTGATGAAGAGATAGAAGTGGAATATCAATCAGCAACTATTGGTAAATATGGTGTTGAATTTAATGGATTTGAATTTGTTTTAACAAATAAACAAACTGCTTGTTTAGCACAAGATAATTGCGGGATTCCAGTAACTAAGCAGAAAGTTAGTTTATCAGATTTACAAAACAATTCTTCTTGTTGTGATCCACAAACTGGTTGTTGTTAAACAAATTTTTAGGTATTTGATTTAAAACAAGTAGTATGAGAAATTATATTTCAGAATTAATAGGTACTTTTTTTCTAGTGTTTGCGGGTTGTGGAGCCATGGTTGTAAATACGTATAGTGGGGGAGCATTAGGGCATGTTGGCGTAGCGATGACCTGGGGGTTAATAGTAATGGTAATTATTTATGCCATTGGAGATATCTCTGGCGCACATTTAAACCCAGCTGTTACTTTGGGCTTTTGGATTGTTAAAAGGTTTAAAGGCAAGGAGGTTCTTCCGTATATGCTAGCACAAACTGTGGGTGCTTTTTTGGCGAGTTTTGCTTTGAAAGTAATGTTTCCATTGGATGAAACACTAGGAGCATCTTTACCATCTAGTACTTGGGAACAATCTTTTATTATGGAAGTAATATTAACATTCTTATTGATGTATGTTATTCTGAACGTTTCTAGTGGCGCTAAAGAAAAAGGGATTATGGCTGGTGCTGCAATTGGTGCTACAGTAGGTTTGGAAGCAATGTTTGCAGGTCCGGTTTGTGGAGCTTCTATGAATCCAATTCGTTCTATTGCGCCTGCGGTAGTTTCTGGGCATACAGAGTATTTATGGGCTTATATAGTTGCAACATTTTTAGGAGCTATTTTGGCTGTGTTTGTGTTTAAATTTACAAGAAAAGAGGCCGCCTAATATGAATAAAGTTTTAAAAGATAAGGCAATAGAAGTTTGTAACGAGAAAATTAGCAAGAAAGGAACGAATGTGGGGTTGTCTTTTTATGCTTTTTTTGCCAATAAAAATGATGATCCTAAATTGTTGATGGAAATGGCCGAGTGGTGGATTAAAACTGAACAGTTAGATCATTTTGAAAAAGCAGTAAAAATCAAAAAATTAATAGAAGAATTATGAAAAAAGTATTGTTTGTTTGCGTTGAAAATTCTTGTAGAAGTCAAATGGCAGAAGGATTTGCAAGGATGCATGGTGAAGGTGTAATAGATGTTTATAGCTCAGGATCTAAGCCTTCTGGTGTTGTTAATCCTAAAGCGGTTGAGGCAATGAAAGAGATCGGTTACGATTTAGGAAAGCATGTTTCTATTGGTTTGGATGATATACCTCAAGTTGAGTATGAATATGCAATTACAATGGGTTGTGGAGATGAGTGTCCGATGGTAGCTGCTGTTAATAGAGAGGACTGGGCATTACCAGATCCTAAACACATGAATCCTGAAGAATTTAATAGAGTTAGAGACATTATTGAAAATGAAGTAAAAGATTTGATCCAAAAAATCAAATCAAACTAAGAAAAAGACTGAAACCATTTTGGGGTTTTAGTTCCTTTTCCAGCCATTATCACACCAAAGTTAGGCTGGTTGTAAATCCATTTTCGATTTATTACTGTTTTTACGATAAATCCCCACCAGAACAGTTCGTTAATTCTTTTAAAGTTTGTTTTGAATCCATAGGATTGGAGTAGTGGGAGAATGACTTCATAGTCTTTCTTACCTTGAATCGTTCCGCTTTGGTCATGCCTTCCGGCAATTATGGTTAGTGATAGGTTTTTTGCTTGACTAAGAACATTGTCCATGCCCAATAAAGTATCATATTCGGAACCGTTGATGGTTAAATTAATGTGCCCTATTTTTTGAAGGTCAATGTTTTGGGTCTTAATAATGTTGTCAAGCGTATCTAATTCTACTGAAATTTCTTCTCCAGAAAACACTACAGTTGAATCAATGGGAACAATGCCTAGTTGATTCCAGCTGCTTTTTTTTCCAAATAAAAATTGCGCATTTTCTTTTTTCGAATAGGTTCCTTTCTGGATGAGATCTATGTTAAGTAGCTTTTTAGTTATAATTTTTGAGGCCACTTCATGGTTAAAAGGATCGGGATCAATACCAATAACTTTACCTGTACTTCCAACATTACGATTCATGGTAAATAAATCAGAAGTAATTGCTGAGGACATATCATATCCTACTTGAATACCTATTTCACCTTTTTTTAATTGTGGAAATTTAAGTGAGCCATCCATGCTTGTAAAGCAGTTCCAGAATATGTTTTTTAAAGTACCTACCACTTAAATAATGCGCATCTCAGTTATGAATTAAAAGTATAAAATTAATAGTATGAATTTAAGAAAGTAACGTAATAAAGTTAAACAGGTATTAAAAGAGAGAAGATAGGTAGAAAATCAAACCAAAAAAATCTCTATTTAGGGATTTGATATACCTTTGTTTTTTATTCCATATTTTTAATAAAAAATTAGTCCATGAAATATAGATGCTTATCAGATGAAGAACTTAAAGAGTTAGAGGGAGAGTTTAAACATTTTTTAATTTCTAATAATGTGTATACTGAAGAGTGGGAGCAGCTAAATAAAACTAAAGATAAAAGAGTTGCAGAATTGGTAGAGCTGTTCAGTGATATAGTTTTGGATAAAGCATTGAAAAATATTAAGTTTTTGGAGCATGTTACCTCGCAAGATATTAAATCGTTTAAATGTGATGAGACTGAAATGACTCTGATAGGTGTTGTTTCTAAAAATAAAGAGATAGATTTTAATAAGGACACTTTGTCTGATTTTGCTGATGATTTGGATATTTTTAAAACGACAAAACCTTATCATAAAGAACGAGAGTTAGAGATTTTTGATTTGTTAAATTCGGGCTGTTCAATTATTGATGAAGAACGTTTTAAAAAGTTAGAAATGGCGCATAACTACTCTACAAAACAAATGAAAAATTAGTGAGAATATCTTTTTTCATATTTACATTACTTGTTGTATTCACTTTAAAATCACAAACAACTAGAGATGTTCGTTTAGCTATTAAAGAGATGGCTGCAGATGAAGACTTGAAAAATGCATCGATAAGCTTCTATGCTTTAGATATAGATTCCAACAAGATTATTTCAGGATATGGATCGAGTAAAAGTTTGATTCCAGCATCAACTATGAAATTGGTAACAACGGCAACAGCATTAGAGTTGTTTGGGGGTGGTAAACGATTTTCTACGTACATTAAATATTCAGGAGAAATAGATACCAATTGTGTTTTGAATGGAGATATTTATGTTGTTGGTGGTGGTGATCCTTGTTTGGGATCTACTCGATTTTCAAAATATTACGGAGATTTTATTGGTAAATGGGCAAATGAAATTATTCAATTGGGAATAGATTCTATTAATGGAAGGGTGATTGGTGATGCTTCTATCTTTAGTGAACAGATGATTCCAGCCACATGGATATGGGGAGATTTAGGAAACTATTATGGTGCAGGACCCTGTGGTTTATCTATTTATGAAAATAAGTGCAATTTAGAGCTCCAATCAGGAAAAAGAGGAGATTCTACTACCATTACTTGTATATATCCATATATTCCTAATTTAACCTTTGATAATGGTGTTAAGAGTATGATTACAAAGAAAGATTTGTCTTACATATTTGGTGCTCCTTATCAGGAGAATAGAATTATAAAAGGAGGGATACCGATTGATAAAGAAAATTTTAATGTAAGAGGTTCTATTCCGGATCCAGCCTACCTAACTGCTTTTGAGTTGGATATGGAGCTAAGAGGCATGGGAATTAAATTAGCAAATCCTTCAACTACAATTCGTAAGATTAAATCAGAAAAGGGATCATTTAAAAAGCCTAAAAGAAGCATGGTGACAACTACACGCTCGCCTAGATTAACGTCTATTGTAGACTTAACCAATATGCATAGTATAAACTTGTATGCAGAACATATCGTCAATCAAATTGGTGTATTAAAGTATAGAAGTGGTGATACAGGTTCTGGTACTCAAGCAATATCACTTTTTTGGAAAAAGAATGAGCTAGATATTGATGGGATGCATGTAAATGATGGTAGTGGACTATCTAGGTTTAATGCGATCACAGCAAGGCAGTTGGTTGGTATACTGAAACATATGTATGAAAGCGATAACAAAAAAATGTTTACGAATTCATTACCTGTGGCAGGTAAGAGTGGTACGTTAAGAAATATAGGTAAAGGTACTGCTGCAGTTGGCAGGGTTAGGGCAAAAAGCGGAACAATGACTCGTGTAAAAAGCTATGCCGGTTACGTTACGACTAAAAACAAAAGGAACATCGCTTTTGCAATAATTGTAAATAACTTTAACTGCACTTCCTTTAAAATGAAAAAGAAAATGGAAAAAGTAATGATTAAATTAGCAGAAATTGAGAAATAGAATTACTTCTTTTTCTTAGGTTTTGAAATAGGCTTACCATTTTTAAACTCACCTAAAATAACAACATCCTTTACTTTTTCGTACTCTGTAATAGCAATGTTCATTGCTTTTTCAGTCTCTCTCATGATCTTAATTCCTGACTTACTTCCTTTATTTCTTATCTCTAAGTAAAATCCGTCTTTAAGCTTTGTTGGTTTCGTTGCTGGTCTTCCCATTGTCAAATATCTATTTGGCGGCTAATTTACACTTTCTTAGGGCTTATACAAGAATATTGTTGATTATTTTAACAACTCGTTAAATGTTTTACGTTTATTGATAAAATGTTCTTGAACAATACTTTTATCAATCATGCCTATTAAATTAGGCTCGTTTGTTTTGCTACGTTTTAGTTTGTTTTGAGATATAGCATTGTAAAATGCAAAGTGAGAACGGGCAATGGCCCATGTATGAGAAGGTTTACCTGAAATTAGAAATTTAGCAGCTGCAATAGCATCCAAACATAAACGGATTAGAATAACAGAAAAACGACCTTTTTTAGGAAGGTTTTTGTGAAGAGTGAGTAGGCTATTTCTAAAGTTTAAAAATGTTTTTTTTGGATTTATTTTATTTAATGTTCCACCACCAACATGATAGACAGTAGAAGAGGGGCAAGACATTATTTTATGCCCTTGGTTTTTTAATCGCCAACATAAATCGATCTCTTCCATGTGAGCAAAATAAAACTCATCTAATCCTCCTATGTTGTGATACTCTTCTGCTCTAATAAATAGAGCGGCTCCTGATGCCCAGAATATTTCTGTTGAATCATTGTATTGGTTTATATCCTCTTCAAGTTCATCAAATATTCTACCTCTACAAAAAGGATAACCATATTTATCAATAAAACCACCCGATGCTCCAGCATACTCAAAATGAGTCTTCTTTTTTTGATCTTTGATTTTTGGCTGGCAAGCAACAATAGAACTATCATTCTCTAATAATTCTTCCATAGGTTCTAACCAATTCTCAGTTACTTCTACGTCAGAATTCAATAAAACATAATATTGACTCTCTATCTGTTTTAAAGCCTTATTGTATCCACCAGCAAATCCATAATTTTTATCGAGTACAACAATCTTAACAGTAGGGAAGTTGTTTTTTAAGAAAGCAATAGAATCATCAGTAGAGCAATTGTCAGCAACAATTACTTCAGCATTTTTGGTGTGTTTTACCACAGATGGTAAGAACTGTTCCAAGAACGTTTTACCATTCCAATTTAGAATAACAACAGCTGTTTTTGTGTTCAAAATAGTTTATCTAGGATTGTTAAAACGATCGTTTGTTCTCTGTTCTCTAAGGGATCCGCTACTTTCACTATCCATATCTGTCGGGCGACCAGCTTTACCGTATAGTTGCGTTTTCCATTGCGGATTATTGAAGTATCCAGGCATATTGGAATGAAGAATTCCATATTCGTTCATTCCTAAGTTAGGGTCATGAAAAATAAATTTTTTATTATTGAATTCTTCAATTTTGTAATAATGCCATATTTCATGTGGATAAGTACCTTCCTCACTTGAGTGTTGACTTCGAGTATTTGGAGGCCCATATTTTAAATAAACACGACCTCTATCTGTACTGTATCCCTTTTTTATTTGGTTGGAGAAGAGTTGTTGTACAGTAGCTACTTTTCCTTTGTATTTATTCCATTCAGCTTCTGGTTCAGTTTCGTTTCTTGTTATCCAGAAATTATAAAAATACTGTCTCATTAATTCTTCATCATCCCCATTTAATTGATTTTGAGCAAAATCAATTTCAATGTTTGAAGATATTGGTTCAATACATTTTATGTATTCAGTAAGGTCATCTTTATCCATGCTTGCCACAAAAGAACTTAGATAATCGTTATGAATTAATAGGGGAGTAGCTTTTGGGTTACTTCGTTGAAAAAACATTCTTTTGGTAGCTAGTATATCATTCTTTTTATCTCTCGCCTCAATCACTAAATTATAGTTCCCTGAGGGTAGATTACCAATGCTAAAAGATTTTAATAAGACATTTACGTCTTTCGTTTTTTCTCTAACAAAATTTTTATAACTGTTTATTGGTTTTTTGTTTTCAAAAGTTTCTATATAGTAAGAAATAAGAAATCCTTCTTCAGCACCTAATATTTTATTGGTGTTGTAAATTTCTGCGTAAAAAGCGATTTTTTCAAAATCTTCAGGATAGAAATCTGAAGTATATGGAATAAGGTCGTAACCACTTTTTGAGAGAATACTCTTATCTGTGGTTTTTTTAAGTGACTCGATTAATTCGATATCAGAAATGTTGACTTTATCTTTTGGGTAGTTAATTTTTAAATTTTGAACCGATGTAAAAGGAGGTTCATTGGTATTTAAATCTTTAATGGAAATTTGAAATTCGTACTCACCTTCATCCAATGATATTCTTTGTTGATCTATAAAGTTTTCTTTTGATGCTAAAGAGTCTATGCTTTCTGGGCTTAATAGATTGTATTTCTTAAACTTTTTAATTTCTTCACCTTGTTTAAAAATTAAGGTTATTTCAATTTCACTTTGAAATGTATTTTGCGCAGTTTTTTTATAAGAGGCTGAGTTTCCAACTATAGAAAGGTAGGTTTCAATGTATGATCCTTTTTCTGGAGAATTAAAGGTGCAAAATGTAAAATATGCTTTAAGATTCCCAGCAAAGATATTTGTAGAAATTAATCCAATAAAAAGTAAGAGTGTAAAATGTTTTTTCATTAAAAAATTATATAGATGTAAAGTTAGTATTTATCTTTCAAAAGATGTTATATAATTGATAAACGGTAGATTATAAACTATGCTTTTGAATATTATATTATAGTGGGAATATTTTTTTTTGAAAAAAGATCAAAAAACATTTTATATTTAAAATCAATTGCTACTTTTGCAGCGGAGATGTGGCAGAGTGGTCGAATGCGGCAGTCTTGAAAACTGTTGTACCGCAGGGTACCGGGGGTTCGAATCCCTCCATCTCCGCCACCAATTAAAAAGCCCTTATTAACTAAGGGCTTTTTTTATGGGCTAAAATTTGGTTGATGTTATACCTGTTAAACTATACTGCAATAAAGAGCTTGTTCACTTAGTTATTCGAAATTCCATTTATCAGCATACATTCCATAGACGTAATCCAGTTCATATTTTGTAACATACTCTTCATCCATTCCAGAGTCAAGAACATCTTCATCTTGGTTAACATGATAAACATAAACTTTAATGCCATTCTCTTTTAATTTTTTCAATAGCCCTTTATTTTCTTTAATAAAGTATCTTGATACTGCTACATGTTTTAGCTTTAATTGTACAGCCTTTTCCCATCCCATTTTTGCTATAAGACCTTGAGTAGGCATTGCCGATAAGATATTAAATTTAAGTCCTTGTTTTAGTGCTTTTTCATTAAATAACTCCATTATTAATCTATTGGCATCAATGAATACTTTTGAAAATAATTCAGGTTCATTTACTTTATCTGTAACTAGAATAGCATCAGGATGTTCTTTAAACCAGTCATTTATTTCTTTCATGCTAAGAGGGCTGTATTTTTTATGAATTTTATGATTCATAAACTCCTGAAAAGTAACTGGTGTTTCTCCAGTATATCCTGTCATGTAGCTCCATTCTTCCCAGTTGTGGAGAGCTACATACTTATTATCCGATGTTTTTCTTATGTCTAACTCAAACAATCTAAAACCTTTAGAGTAGTTCATGTTTAGTGCTTCTAAAGAGTTGGTATACGTATAGCCATCAATGATGCCCCCGGCATGAGCAATATATCGATAGGTGTCTTTTTTGTAGTCTTTATAGTGTTTTGAGATTTGCGGAGCAGCATACGTTTTGGTATTTGATCTTAAAAGTCCGGCACAATTTATTTCCGTTATTTCATTAATGTTGTCTCGAATAAATTGATCCTTATCACCAGTAATATAATCGGTTAAGAACTTTAAATTGTGTTCTATTGCTGCACCATTTAATATTATTTTTGGAAGATCAATTTGATATGTTGTATTCGAAGTATCAAGCCTAATATCTTCATTGTTGGCGTTGGTTATAACATATAGTTCTCTTTCTCCAGTGCTTTCAAATAGCGATGGGTCTCCCATTTTTAAATGATCAGGAAATATATAGATGACCGTATTTTTGAGAATATCTTTAGCCTTTAAATAAGAAACAAAATCTCCGATAAGATAATCTAGAGATGCCACTGTAAATTCAAAGCCTGAATTTTTAGGAGAGATGTTTGCTTCCATTCTTTTGTCATAGATTCCATCCGGAAAATGACTATCGGTGGTTGATATAAAAAGCGCGTAAGGTTTTTTTAAATCTTTAAGTGTTTCAATTTCAGATTTTGCAATAGAAAATAAGTCCATATCTCTTAAACCCGGTTCGTTTTCTGGTCCTTTTTCGGAGGTATTTCTATAGTCAATTACTTTATCAAAGTGAAAAACATTTAACATATTATCTACACCTGAGTGTTGTGTGTCTGTATTTAAATAAACTGTTTGATAGTTAGCTCGTCTTAATAATTCAGGTATACTTGAAATACTGGAGTGATAAGAACCTTTGAAAGCTGAATTTCCCTGTGATCCAAAAAAAGCTGGAAAGCCGGTCATGTAGGTGTAAAGAGAACCACTTGTCCATGAACTACCACAATTTTGTTTAAGGTCTAAATAATTCCATTTAGTTTTAAGCTGGTTTAGATTCGGGGTTAGTGATGAATGTTTTTCATTTAAGAACCCGCGCTCTAGAGACTCCATTGATATCACTATAATGTTTTTACCGGCTGAAGATTCTATTTTATCGGAAGAGGTATAGGAAGACATGTTGTACTTCAGAAGTACTTCTTCAAAATTGCTTGAATTGTTGGTTATGAAGAGTGTTTTTAAACTAGCAGTATCCTTTATAAAATTCCCCTCTAAGATTATTAGAGAACAGAAAGCTAATAGGCCCAATACTTGGATGAAAAACATTTTTTTATCACTTTTTATGAAGTTGTTCAGTTTCCTAAAAATACGGTAAGAATAAAAGTTTAGTGTAGCTACAATAATAAAGAAAATGAGTAGGGTAGTCATTTGAGTAACAAATAGACTTTGCATACCTATTACACCTTTTAAATTCATGTGGATATAGAATTGATACCCAATAAATGATTGTGTGGAATATAAAGAGAATGCTTGAGCGGATGAAAGCAATGTTGCTAGAACACTACTTATTAATCTTAAAGCTTTAGGTTTAATCAAAGAATTAATTACAATTAAACCTGAGATGAGTGATAAGAGAACAATAACATCTTCTTTACCTCCAAACTGATCAATAAAAAGAATGAGTGACTCCATGTTTTATTTTAAATCTAGCTGACTATAAACTAGGCTTTCGGTTAATCGAAATCAAATGTATGTTAATTAGTCAATATAATAAAATATAGAAGTTACTGGCAAAAATGGTTGTGTTGGTACAGGGTGTCTAGGAATTATCTAAATCTAGGACTAGTTACCGATCCTTCTTGAGATAAAAGTGGTTTTATATTCTGAAAGCGAATAAAAAATTCAGGCCCGCCATTTCCATTAGTAGCTGTTGCTAGTCCAGAGATATTCATGTCATAAGCTACACCCACAGCAAATTTCGAAAAATCAAATTCAATTGAAGGAGATAAGGCATCACCTACGCGATAATAACTTCCTATTGATATGGCTACTTTTTTAAATGTATCAGATGACTTTAATTCTTCTTTTATTAAATACTTTATAAATAGTCCTCCAACAAACGCTTTTGAAGGTCCTTGTAAGAACGATAAAAACTTTGGGTTAAGTGCTATTTTAGTATTGTTAATGCCAATGTGCATATTGGTATGAAATACAAGCTTTGGGTATAATTTATTTGAGACTGTAGGTGAAAGACTATTGTTGGATCTTGTTATGTGGTGAAATGCTACTCCTGTTTTTATATTGAATCCACCATTCGAATAGATACTCTTTATTAGGTCGCCATGGGCCCAAAATATTCCTGTAGAGAAGTCAGTATAATTATTATTCTCAAAATTAAAAGTTTCATTTGAACCAGATAAAGGATCATATGTTTGTCCATTAAACTGAGAATCCCACTTTAGATCATTCGTGTTCAAGCTATTTTGACCCCAGCCGCCCATAAATCCAACAGAAAATATATTAGTACTGTTTAGGTACAAGACACTTGATAGAGCTAATGAAATGGTTGTTGTTTCATATTTTAAAGCAATATCCTTATATGCACTTAAACCTCCTCCAATGTAGCCATTTCTCCATTTACTTTTAAAGAAGTTTCGATCTAGCATTATGGCGTAAGTTTTATAAGCATTATCAACGCTGGCCCACTGGTTTCTGTAGTTGATTACCCCTCTTATGTTTTCATTGAAAGCTCCTGCTGTAGCAGGGTTTATAGTTATGGGGTTAGCATCCCACATGGTAAAGTGTATGTCTTGTGTCTTAGCAGTTGTAAGAACTATGATTGTAAATATAATTGTAAATACACTTTTCATTTATTCTCTTTCGTTCAGAAACTTAATTTAGAAAGATCTTTTTAAGATTAATCAAAACCTAACATATCAAATATAGCTTAAATAGTTGGAAGTTTTGTGGTGTTAGAAGTTTAAAATTTGAGCATAAATTGGGTTTAATTTGACGTGATAATTACGGGTATTGTTTTTATCATTTTTATTTTCTTTTTGATTAGAGGGTATGCACTACGTTTAATTTTATGAGTAGCGTTTATATCAATTATAATAGACTCTGCTTTTTGCGACATATACATTCTTTCAGCTTTTCTAATTATTTTTCTAACCTTGGTGATGTCTAAACTTTCAGAAATTTTGATAATTAATTTAGATTCATCTGACATTAAAATACTGATCATTTTTAGTTGTTTTTAATTAATAATTGTTTTTAAAAAGGGCTGAACGATTACTGAAATGTTGAAACATTACTTCTATTTAAAAGTGTTGTCTATAATTTTAAATTCGGATCTTCTGTTTTTTTGGTGTGCTGATTCTATTTCTTGTAGTGTTGTTAATTGTTCGATTTCTTCATCTGTAATATTTAATCGACTTTCTCCATAGCCTATAGCTACTATTCGTTCTTTTTGTATTCCTTGACTAATTAGGTAGGCTAAACAGGATTCTGCTCTTAATTGAGATAACTTTTTATTGTAAGTTTCAGTTCCTCTAGAGTCTGTATGAGTAGATAATTCTATTTTTAAATTGGGGTTATCAATTAATAGATTTACTACTTTACTTAATTCATTGTGTGATGATGCTCTTAGGTTTGCTTTGTCATAATCAAAAAAGATATTGTTGAGTACAACCTTTTTTCCTATTTCTAATTTATCAAGCACTATTTTTTTTTCTATTTTCATGAATGCTGCAGAATCTGGTATGTTAAAGTTTTCTGAATAGAATAAAGAGCCTTTTGACTTAACGCTAATTCCATAATTTTTACCTGATGGTAAAGAAATCATGAAGTCTCCTGTGGTACTATTGGATTCGAATGTTCCAAATAGTGTATCAGCATCATTGTCATAAATTTCAATTTTTGAGCTTAATTTTTTTCCAGAACTGTTGTCTATAACTGTTCCTTTTATGAGAGTTAGTTTTGGTTTGTTTAGTTGATCTAAAAAAGAAATTTCATAGATGTCTCGTTTCCCTTCTCCAGTTGATTTTATAGAAGTATAATAGCCATGATCTCCGCTTGCAGCTAACACAAAGCATACATCATCATCTGGTGAATTTAAAGGGTATCCCATATTTATTGGAGTACTCCATTCCCCTTCATTGAAGACTGTTTTATAGATATCATAACCTCCCATAGTGGGATGACCTTTTGAACTAAAGTAAAGCGTTTTGCCATCAGCATGAAGAAATATAGCATCTTCATCTTCAGGTGTATTGACTTTGAAACTTAGGTTTTGGGCTTTGTCCCATTCTCCATCTTTATTTTTGGAAGCTTTATAAATATCTTTACCTCCTTTTCCTTCTGGTCTGTCACTTACAAAATATATTGTTTGACCATCTGGAGAATAACATGCTGATGTTTCTTGGTGTTTAGAATTAATAGGGTATGGTAATTCTTTAGGAGTTGTCCATGTTTCTCCATTTCGTTCTGTTATTAAGATATTACCTATTCCTTGTTCGTTATCTCTATATAAGAAAAGTTTTTGACCATCCAATGAAAGCCCAACCGTAGCATCATGGTGTTCACTATTAACAGGTTTTCCTATATTCGTTGCTTGAGTCCATTTACCATTTTTTTTGGTAGAAGTATAAATATCTTCATAGTAATCATTTAATCCTGGAGCTATACTTCCTCCAGTTGTATTTGACCTTCTAGATGTGAAAAATAATTCGGTTTCATCTGCATTGATAACAGGTACGTATTCTTCGTTTTCTGAATTAATGGTTGAGTTTAATTTTTCAATTTTAAGGTTAATGGGAGTTTTTAACAGTTCTTTAGAATAAATGCATTCTTTTATTCTTTTGTCAGCAATTATAATCAGGTCAGGATTTATTTTACTCTCTTTCGTTTTTGCTATTTCATACTGTTTTATCGCGTTATCAAAATCATGAAGCATTTGATATGACTTTCCATAAGATAGCAGGTAGTCTCCATCTAATTTGTCATCTAATTTGAATGCTTTAGCGAATAATTTGTTTGCTTTATCAATACTTGATAAGTATAGGTAGCAATTTCCAATTTTGGCATTTAGTTCGGCATTATGAGGATTAAAACTATTTGCTTTGTTGTACTTAATAAGAGCTTCAGAGTATTGTTTATCTAAACAGAAAAAATCTCCTTCTTGTATATTTCTCAATGCCTTCTTGTAGTTGGCAATATCTGTTTTAAAGTTACTTTTCTTAAATGGTATATTTTTCTGAGCTTTTATATTTGTAAATCCAAATAGGAATAATGTAAAAACGATAAGAGATTGCTTCGATAGCTGCATACTTTCTTTTTAAAGTTACTATCAAAGTTATGGTTGGATTTAAAAATTTCACCTGTGGCTATTGGGTATTTAGTATCGGTGCTTACTTATATTTTTTAAGTTGATTTAATGTTTGTTTTTTTGAAAGTGCTTCAAAAAAATAGGGTGTATATGTTGTATTTATAAGGGTTGTTTTGATTGTTTTTAAACTAATTTGTTTTCGATCGCATATTTTATAAGGCCAACAATGCTTTTTGTATTGGTTTTTCGAAATATATTTTTCCGATGTGTCTCAACAGTACGTTCACTTATAAAAAGAGCTTTGGCTATTTGTTTATTTGAAAATTCTCTTGCAATTAATTTAAGTACTTCATGTTCTCGATCACTTAATACTCTATCCTTTGATTTGTTGTGAATTTTTTCGATTAGGAGGTGCGAAATTTCTTGACTAATATAGAATTTGTTCATTTTTACTAAACGTAAAGCCCTTAAGAATTGTTCTTTGGTAATGTTTTTTAAAAGGTAAGCATCAACTTCTAGTTGAATTGCATCCAAAACAATACTTCTTTCTTCATGCATGCTTAGTACTATAATTTTTAAATTAGGATGCAGTTTTTTTACTTTTTTTATAAGTGATAACCCATCAGATCCAGGCATATTAATGTCTGTAATCATTATGTCAATTTCATTTTTTTCTAAAGATTCTAGGGCTGATTCAGCATCATAAACCTTATCTATTATTATGAATTCTTTGTTGTCAAGCATATTACCTAAGCCATCTAAAAGAATTTGATGATCATCAACGATTAGTAGTTTTGGTTGGTCCATATTTATTTCTTTTTAATTATGTTATAGTTTTTTGAATAGAGGCATTTAGAGTATGGGTACATTAATTATAGCAGTTGTTCCTTCTCTTTGAGGCATTGTTTCAATATTAATTGTTCCATTAATCATTTCTACTCTTGATTTAATATTTCTCCAACCATGTCCTTTAGAATTTTCTAATAACATGGTGTTATATCCTGCACCATTATCTTCTACGATTATATTTAATTCATTTTTGTATTTCGTAAAATGAATATTTATATAGGTTGCTTTAGAGTGCTTAAGAATGTTATTCGTTAATTCTTGAATAATTCTATAAATAGCGACTTCTGTTTGTGAGTCTAATCTTTCGTTAAATTGGAAAGCACTTAAATCTACCTTAACTTTTGCCAGTTTATTTATTTTATCTGTTAAATCTTCTAACGCAGCTATTAGTCCTTTGTAATGTAGTATTTGAGGCATTATTGAAAAAGAAATGTTTCGTATTTCTTGCTGCAAATCATCAATGATTCTCATCGCATTTTGATAGATCTTTTTTTTCTGATTTTCATCGATACTATCATCATCTAATTCACTAATCTTTAGTTTTAAAGCAAAAAAGAACTGGCCTATTCCATCATGAATATCTTGTGCAAATCTTACCCTTTCTTCTTCCTGAGCATTTATTATAGAATTCATTTGTTCTTGTTTGAATTTGACTTTTTGTTTGTTTTGCCTTCCTTTAAATATTAAGACAACTACTATAATCAGTAATAAAGATCCAATTACCATTAAGTAAATGATAATTTCTTGATTTTTTAATTTTTGATTCTTTTTGGAGAGTGCAGCTTTGTTCAATTTATTCTCAGAGTTTAATAACTGAATGTTTTGTTCTTTGATTTTTGCATTTAGTTGTTGCTGTTCTAATTTCCCTTCTAGTACAATCAATTTCAATTCTTTAGCTTGGTTTTTAAAGCTCAAACTCTCAATTTCTTCTAGAGAGGTTAAATTGCTTTTTCTCACCTTTACATTTTCTTCTTTTATGGCAGTAATGTACTGTTGTTGTAATTTTTCGATTTCCTCTTCGTATCCAGTTTTAAAAATTGCTTTGTTTTTGATATTGAATTTAATGTTTTCTATACTCTCTGAAATATTGATTTCTAGACTAGTATATTGATTGGTTTTTGCAATTTTCCTGGCTTTTTCTAGATACTTTAAAGCCTCTTTATAATTCCCCCAATTGGCATAGCAGCCACCTATTTTACTTAATATGGTTGCTTTCTCTTTATTGTCGTTTTCATCTTTAATTTCGTTGTATGCCAATAAAAAGTATTCACTTGCAATTTTAAAATTTTTCTTTTTAAAATTTAAATAAATATTCGCAATGTTATTATAAATTAAGTACTGATTTTTACTGTCATTTGCTTCTTTATATATGCTAAGTGATTTTCGGTAATTTGTTAATGCTTTTTCATACTTTTTAAAATCTTTGTACACACTTCCGGTTTCATTATAGTAATATGCTATACCTATTTTGTTATTTGTTTTGATATAGATATTTAATATTAGATCGTAATAGTTTAGACTTTCATTGTATTTTTTTTGTTCTCTTAATGATTTCGCTGAGTTAATTGCTGATCGATGTTGACCAGTTATACTATTTATTTTTGTGGAAATATCTAATGCCTGTTTTGCATATTTAAACCCCTTGTTAGGGTTACTTTTTATATTTTGTTCTGCTAATTGATTAAGACTATCTATTTTTTCTAGTTCTCCTTTATTCTTTAAGAAGGTAGATAGGTTATCTTGTTCAGATTGCCCATTAGAGAAAAATGAGAGTAGGGTAAAAAGTATTGATATGGTGTATTGTTTATTGATCATCGCTAAAATTTCAGGATTTTAATTTCTATTCTCCTGTTTAGAGCATGTTCATTTTCGCTACATTCAATACCATCTTTACAATGGTTTAAAAGTTTTGACTCACCATAGCTTTTCTCAAATACTTGGGCATCAGCTATATTATTTGTCAGCATATATTCTTTTACATTATAAGCTCGTTTTTTAGATAATTTAAGATTGAAATCTGCATCAGAACGACTATCTGTATGGGCACTTAATTCAATTACCATATCTTTATTTTCTTTCAACATCAAAATAATTTGATCGATTGATTTTTTTGATTGGTTACTTAGTTCTGCGCTATTGGTTTCAAAGTAAATGTTGTAAAGTTGTAAAACTTGTTGTGCTTCAAGTTTAATTGATAAATTAATGTTTAGTTCTTGAACTAAGGGGATATCAGTTTCAAAATAAGTTTCATCAATTTCAATTATTTTTTTTTCGTATTCTATTTTTTCTACCACTACATATAATTTCCTTTCTGGATCCCATTCATCTTTTTTAGGTACTATTAATGAGTACTCTCCTTTTTTATTTGTAACTGTTCTATCAATTGTATCTCCAGAAAGAGAATCAACTAACAAAAAAACTAAAGTACCTTCTTTTGGCTTATCTGTTAATAGGTCTTTAACAACTCCACTTATAGTATCTGAAGCTAATTTTTTTTTTGTAGCCTGATAAAAATTATCTTGATCTCCATGTGTATTTCTATTGCTCGAGAAAAGTAAAAAGCTAGTGTTTTTTGGATTAACAACAATAGAGAAATCATCTGCAGAAGAATTTAATGGCTTTTTTTTATTTTTCACTTTTGTCCATTTATTGGAGATATAAAGTGCTGAGAAAATATCTAAACCTCCGTATCCAGGATGTCCATTAGAAGAAAAGTACAAAATTCCATTTTTGTTTATAAATGGAAACAATTCTTTTCCAGGAGTATTGATTTCTTCTCCTAAGTTTTGTGGTTTTCCCCATGAATCACCTTCCTTAGTTGATACGTATATATCTGAACCTCCATAACCATTTGGCATATTTGATGTAAAGTATATTTTTTTACCATCAGCAGAAATCGTAGGATGAGCACAAGAGTAGTTATCACTATTAAATTCGAGCTTTTTTTTATTTTTCCATTTATCATTAATCAGTTCTACCTGAAAGATTTGTAAAAAAAAGCGTTCTTGTTTTTTTACACTTTCTGTAAAGTACATTGTTTTATTATCGGAAGAAAAGCATATTGATCCCTTGTGATAGTTGTAACCTAGATGTTTAGAGAATAGAGTAGGCTCTTCAAAAACTCCATTGTTATTTATTGAGAACCCTAAATTTTTAAATTGATTACCATTTCTATCTAAATTATTGGCTTTACATCTTTTGTTTTTTTTCTTGTTTAGTACTGTTGAATAGACAACTCCATTTTTGTAAAATTGAATACCAAAAGACTCTTTAAAACTGGTTATATTCGTTTTTTTAACATCATATTCTGAAGAGTTCGTATTGTTTATAATCGCAAATTCACAGCTTTTGATATGATTTGAAATTAAATTGTTTTGAAAGCCCTTTTCTTGTAGTTGCTTAAATATATTTTTTGCTAATTTATATTTCGTGTAAAACTGTAGAGATTTAGCATAATTGAATTGTTGGTTTAAAGTAAGTTTGTCAGTGGGTATTTTATTGTAATGATTTATAGCCAATTCATAATTGCATAAATGATAATAAGAGTTTGCAATCTTTACTCTTGTTTCTTCTGAGATTTGAGTTGATTTTTTAGATGCTTTAAGGTAATAATTTAATGCGTTGTAGTAGTTTTCTATAGTATATTCTCTATCACCCTTTTCAATATCTTTTTTTTGACAGTATAAAGTATTAATAAACACTAGTGAAACGATAACTAACGAAATGAGTTTGTTATTTATATTTTCTTTTTTCATTAAGCTCTTCCCTGTAAGTATTTTTCGAGTTTTTATACCAATCTAGCTTTGGCTATCAACATAACCAAGTTACTAAAAATAAACATTAAAAATGCCGTGCTAGATGGTATTATGTATCAGTGCTAGCACTGATATGGTTGAATGTCTGTTTTTGGTTTTTTTTAACTGTTTGTAATGTATGATTTTTAGACGTTGTAGTGTTTAATTTTTTTGATTTACAGTGTGTTGTGTTTGGCTCACTCATTCTTTTTCTTATAAGCTGGAAAGTTAAAATTAGGTGTGATGTTCTTTTTTCTTAAGAAATTGTTTTGTGATGGTTGTTGATTTGGTGTGGGTGAGCACTTATATTAAATACCTGATAGCCTCATGTTGTTTTATTTTAGTTGGATTTAATTTTGGAATGGAACTTTTAAAGGAGATTTTGTGCCAAATGGAGTTTATGTTTGGAAAGTAGAAATTACAGATCTTGAAGGTATTTCAAAAAAGTATACAGGTCATGTAAATGTTATCAGGTAAAAAAAATTAATCAGGTTTTATTTTTAAACCATTTCGATTAACGAGAGTTTTACTCTTTAAAACCTCTTTAGTTTTTGAACTTTCTTTAGTTACCAATATCCGTGTAAATACGGATAATAAACACCCTAAAACCACACGCTGAGTTTGTTGGTTGGTCTTTACTTTTGAGGTTAGCTAAAATATTCAAAAATTGAAGCATAACCTTAATTGTACAAACATTATGAAAAACCTATTACTATTTACAGTATTTATTTTATTTTTTGGAAGCATTAATGCGCAAAGCTGGCTAGAAAAACAAAAGATTGTAGCTTCGGATAGAGCAGTAGGAGACTATACTGGAATCTCTGTATCAATATCTGGTGATTATGCTGTTGTAGGAGCTTATAGTGAAGACGAAGATGTTAAT